>NZ_JBICYJ010000010.1:173698-243836 GCF_043200835.1 Kitasatospora sp. NPDC048365 | reverse complement strand
CACACCGCCGCACCCCCCCCCCCCCCCCCGCCCCCGCGCCGCCCCCCCCCCCCCCCGGCCCGGCGGCCGCCGCCCACCCCGGCCTGCCGCGGGCCGGCCGCCCCGCCGAGGAACTGCTCGCCGAACTGCGCGCGCTGACCGTCGCCGACCTGCCGACCCGCGGCGGGAAGACCACCGCGTACATCTACGACGCCGGCCGGCCCGAGGTGCGGGAGGCGGCGGCGCAGGCGTACCTGGCGATGCTGGAGGTCAACGGGCTCGACCCGACCGCCTTCCCGAGCATCGTGGCGCTGGAGCGGCAGGTGATCGGCGCGACCGCGTCGCGGCTCGGCGGGGACGACGCCACCCCGGGCATCTTCACCAGCGGCGGCACCGAGTCGATCATCCTGGCGGTGAAGGCCGCCCGGGACGCGCGGCCGGAGGTCGCCGAGCCGGAGATCGTGGTGCCGGCGACCGCGCACGCGGCCTTCCACAAGGCGGGCCGGTACCTGCGGGTCAAGGTGACGGTGGTCCCGGTCGACCCGGTGACCTTCCGGGCGGTGCCGGAGGCGATGGCCGCCGCCTGCACCGCGGACACCGTGCTGGTGGTCGCCTCGGCGCCGTCGTACGCGCACGGCGTGGTCGACCCGGTCGGGCGGATCGCCGCCGACGCGGCGGAGCGCGGCATACCGTGCCACGTGGACGCGTGCGTGGGCGGCTGGCTGCTGCCGTGGCTCGCCGAGGCGGGCGCCGCGGTGCCCCCGTTCGATCTGTCGGTGCCGGGGGTGACCTCGCTCTCCTGCGACCTGCACAAGTTCGGCTACGCGCCGAAGGGCGCCTCGGTGGTGCTGTTCCGGGACCAGGCGATGCGACGGGCCGCGTACTACGCGTGCGCCCAGTGGCCGGGCTACCCGGTGGTCAACTCGACGGTGCAGAGCAGCAAGGGCGCCGGCCCGCTGGCCGGGGCGTGGGCCACCCTGCAGGCCCTCGGGGCGGACGGCTACCGGGAGTTGGGGCGCGCGGCGCTGTCCGCCACCCGGCGTCTGGTCGCCGGCGTCGCGGGGATCGAGGGCCTGCGGGTGCTCGGCGAACCGGAGGCCACCCTGGTCGCAATCGGCGCCGACCCGGCGGCCGGCGCACCGCTGGACCTGTGGGAGCTGGCGGACGAGTCCCGGGCCCGCGGCTACTTCCTGCAGCCGCAGCTGAGCGTGGACGGGCTGCCCGCCAGCCTCCACCTCACCCTGACCGGGGTGAGCGAGGAGGGCGTGGACGGGCTGCTCGACGCGCTGCGCGAGAGCGCGCGGGCGGTGCGCGAGCGCGGCCCGGTCGAGGCGCCGCGGGACATCCTGGCGCTGCTGGAGGAGCTGGACTTCGACGAGCTGGACGACGCGACCTTCGCCGCGCTGCTGCCGGCCACCGGGCTGGAGCTGTCCGGCGACGGCGCCGCCCGGATGGCCGGCGTCAACCGGCTGCTGGACGCGCTCGCCCCCCACCTGCGCAACCAGCTGACCACCCGTTTCCTGTCGGCGCTCTACAGCCCGCACCTGGGCGGCTGACGCCGCGTCGCCGGCGGGTCGGGTGCCGGCGACGCGCCGCCCCGGCCCGGCCGGCCCCGGCGGACACCGGGGTCAGGCGGACGGTGGGTCAGGCGTAGGGCGGGTCATGAGGACGGCGGGTCAGGCGTAGGGCGGGTCAGGCGGAGGGCGGGTCAGGCGCGGTACATGGCGGCGATCCGGGTGATCTTCCCGGCGCCGTCCAGGGTGATCTCGTACAGGTTGCCGTAGCAGCCGTACTCGCCCTGGGAGGCCTTGTTGTCGGTAGTGCAGGCGACGACCTGCTGCAGCGCGCGGGCCACCGGGACGGCCTTCGCCTGGGTGCCGACCAGCAGTTCGGCGGTGGCACCCGGGGCGAAGAAGTAGGTGTCGTCGCCGGTGGTCGCCTCCCAGTAGCCCTCCCCGGGGACGTCCTTGCCGCAGACGAAGCGGGTCGGTGCGGCGCCGATCCGGTCCGGGCCGCCCCAGGCGACGGTCGCGCTGATCACCTTGTGGCCGCCGGGGCGCTGCGCGGCGGCGGTGCAGTCACCGGCCGGGACGGGCTTGGCGGAGGGCTTGGCGGTGGAGCCCGCGGTCGGCTTCGCCGTGGCCGTGCCGGTACCCGCACCGGTACCGGCACCGGTGCTCGCGGTCGCGCCGGCGCTCGCGCTCGCGCTCGCGCTCGCCGCGACGGTCGCCGCGGGTGTCGCCGAGGATCCGGCGGCCGTCGTCGTCCCGCCCGAGCTGCAGGCGGTCAGGGCGAGGGCGGCGGCGGCGAGCAGGAGGCTGGCGGCGGGACGACGGACAGACACAGTGGCATTCCCCGGATCGGTGGTGCGGACGACGGGGGCTGACGGCCCTCGCCGCCGCAGCGGCAAGAGCGACCGCATCCCCCGACGGCCAGTCGACCACGCCCCGGCGCCCCCGGCCCAGGTGGTTCCACCGGCAGAAATGCGGTCCGCCATACTTCTGCCGGGGGTCGCGACACCGGGTCGGGCACGCCGGCAGCGAGGAGCGTCGATGGACACCGAGGAGACCGGCACGCCCGGCCGGGGGGAGCTCGGGCGGCTGCTGCTGGAGCTGCGGGCCGCGGCCGGCCTCAGCCAGGAGGAGCTGGCCCACGCCGCCGGGGTCAGCGTCCGCGCGCTGGCCGACCTGGAGCGCGGACGCACCCGCGGCCCGCAGCGCCGCACCGTCCAGGCGCTCGCCGAGGCGCTGCGGCTGGACGCGGCCGACGCCGAGCGGCTGGAACGCACCGCGAGCCTCGGCCGGCCCCGCCCGCGGGCCGAGGAGCCGCCGCCCGCGCACCGCAACACCCTGGCGCTGCCCCGGGACATCGGCGACTTCACGGCCCGTCACCGGGCGCTGGACCGGCTGCTCGCGCTCGCCGCCGATCCCGACCCGGCCCACCCGCCGGTGGTCCTGGTCTCGGGCCAGCCCGGGCTCGGCAAGACCACCTTCGCGGTGCATGCCGCCCACCACCTGGCGGAGCACTTCCCGGACGGCCAGTACGTCGTCGACCTGCACGGCATGGGCCCGGAGCCGACCACGCCGCGGGACGCGCTGGCCCGCCTGCTGCGCGCCCTCGGCACCCCGGAGGGCGCCCTGCCGGCCGGCACCGAGGACCGGGCCGGGCTGCTGCGCGACCTCACCGGCGGGCGCCGGCTGCTCCTGCTGCTGGACAACGCGGCCGACGAGGAGCAGGTCCGGCCGCTGCTGCCGGCCACCGGCCGCTCGCTGACCCTGGTCACCAGCCGGCACGCGCTGGCCGGCCTGGAGGCGGTCCACCGGGTCGAACTCGGCCTGCTGCGCCGCGAGGAGTCGGTCGAACTGCTCACCCGGATCCTCGGCGCCGACCGGGTCGGCCGGGAGGCCCAGGCCGCCCGCGACCTCGCCGACCGGTGCGGGCAGCTGCCGCTCGCCGTCCGCATCGCCGGCCAGCGGCTGGTCGGCCGCCCGCACGAGCGGCTCGCCAAGCTGGCCGCCCAACTCGCCGAGCAGAGCAGCCGCCTGGACCTGCTGAAGGCCGGCAGCCTGGAGGTCCGGGCGGCCTTCGCGCTCTCCTACCGGCAGCTGGACGAGGAGGCCCGCAGGGTGCTGCGCCGGGCCTCGCTCGCCGCCGGCGGGGACTTCGGCCCGGAGACCGCCGCGATCCTCGCCGACCTGCCCCGGGCCCGGGCCTCCCGCCGCGCCGACGAACTGGTGGACGCCGGCCTGCTGCAGCCCGACCCGGCCACCGATCGGTACCGCTTCCACGACCTGCTGCGGCTCTTCGCCCGGGAGCAGGTGGAGGCGGAGGACGGCCCGGAGCGGGCCGCCGCCGCGCAGGACCGCACCGACCGCTGGATGCTGCGCCGGGCGGCCGCCGCCGCGCTGTTCTTCGACGCCGAGCCCCACCCCGCGGCCGCCGCGGAGGAGACCCGCACCGATCCCGACCCGGCGAGCGCGCCCGCCGACCGGGAGCAGGCCCGGGCCTGGCTGGAGGCCGAGCGCGAGCAGTGGCTGGCCTCGCTGCGCCGGGCCGCGGCGGCCGGCCTGCACCGTCAGGTGCTGGACACCGCCGACGCGATGCACTGGTTCTCCGACCGGAACCAGCACTGGGAGCTGTGGCCGGAGGTGTTCGGGCACTCGGTGGGGGCGGCCCGGGCGCTCGGCAGCCGCCGCGAGGAGGCCGTCCACCTCAACTACCGCGCCTGGGCGTTCAACCTCTGCGTCTTCGATTACGCGTCGGGGCTGGCGACCGCCGACGCGGCGCTCGCCGTCGCCCGCGAGCTGGGCGACCGTCAGCAGTGCGGCTGGGCGCTCGGCTACAGCGCCGGGGCGCTGCACCAACTGGGCCGGATCGAGGAGTCGCACCAGCGGCTGCGCGAGGCCGCCGTCCACCTGGGCGCCGACCCCTCGCCGCAGTCCAAGCTCGGCGAGCTGACCGTGCTCAACTCGCTCGGCAGCAGCCTGCGGCACGCCGGGCAGGCCGCCGAGGCGCTGGAGATCCACCGGCGCACCGAGGAGATCTGCCGGGCCGGGCTGCCCGGCCAGCCGGAGGAGCTGGTCGGGCTGTACCTCGCGGTCGCCCGCCAGCAGATCGGCAACGATCTGGCGGCGCTGGGCCGGTGGGCGGAGGCCGAGGAGCCGATGCGGTTCGCCCTGGCGCGCTTCGAGGCGGCCCGGATGCGGTCGTGGAGCGCACCCGCCCGGCTCGACCTCGGCCTGGTGCTGACCGGACTGGGCGCCACCGGGGAGGCCCGGCAGCTGCTGCTCGACGCCCGGGACTCGCTGGTCGAACTCAACAGCCCCCGCCGGCAGGAGGCGGTGGACGCCCTGCGTGCACTCGCCGACCGGGCCGATGCCTGACGCACCGCAAGGCACTGAACGGGAAGCGGTTCGGCAACGACCACGGCTACGCAGGAAGGCACCGACGGTGAACGAGTTCCTCATGGTGGCGGACGAGGAGATGCTGAAGTTCTTCTCCGGGATCGCCGACGTGCTCCAGGGCTTCGGCGCCTCCCGTGCCGAGGCGGTGGCCCGGGTCAACGCCGCCTGGGGACACCGGGCCTTCGACCCCTACCCGGACCTGATGTGCCACGAGTCCCCCGAGTTCTGGGCGTACGGGCTCTACTACGACGACGGGAAGAACGACGGCACCACCGTGCCGTACTGGGAGGAGAACCCCGACCGCAGCGGCTGGCTGGTCAAGCCGCCGCCACCCGCCGACTCCCCCGCCTGGACCCTGCCCCGGGAGGCGTGAGCCCCGGGGAGTGGTTGACGTATCAACCATCGGATCCTACGATCCGTGGTTGACACGTCAACCATTCCCGGAGGGATCCGTCATGTCCGTCGCCGCCACCGTCCTCAGCGTGCTGCTCGCCCTCGTCTCGCTGGCCGCGGGCGCACCCAAGACCCTGCTCAAGGGCCCCGCCTCGGCCGGTCTCCAACAGGCGGGCCTGAGCGCCGGCCTGATCCGCTTCATCGGCCTCGCCGAGGTCGCCGCCGCGGTCGGCCTGGTGGTCGGCGTGTTCTGGGCGCCGCTCGGGATCGCCGCCGCGATCGGCTTCGCCGCGATCATGGTCGGCGCCGTCGCCTTCCACGCCAAGGCCGGCGACTACGCCAACCCCGAGACCCGCGGCGGCGCGGTCGCGCCGATCGTGCTGGGCCTGCTCGCCGCCGCCACCGCGATCACCCTCGGCCTGGCCGCCTGACCGACCGCCGAGGCCGGGCCGACCACCAAAGCCGGGCCGACCGCCGAGGCCGGGTCGGCCGGGCGGTCCCGGTCAGGCCGGTTCCTCGTCCAGCGCCTCGACCACCCGCTCGGAGAGCCGGGCCAGCATCCGCAGCTCGGCCGGGGTGACCTGATCGAGGAACAGCTCCCGCACCGCGGTCACGTGCAGCGGCGCGGCCGCCTCGATCGCCGCGCGGCCGGCCTCGGTGAGCGCCACGAACGCCCCGCGCCCGTCCTCCGTGCACCCCTCCCGGGCCACCAGCCCGCGCCCCACCATCCGGGCGATGTGGTGGGACATCCGGCTCTTCTCCCACTCCACCGACCGGGCCAGGTCCTGGGCCCGCTGCCGCCCGTCCGGCGCCTCGGACAGGTGCGCCAGCACCGCGAAGTCCGCGGGTGACAGCCTCGACTCCGCCAGCAGCCGGCGGGACAGCCGCCCGACCAGCCGCTCGTTCATGCGCACGAAGCCGCGCCACGCCTGCTGCTCCTCCGCCGACCACCCCAGCGCCGTCTCGTCCATGCGCCCAGGGTATCCGGGGATGTGGTTGATGTGTCACCCAACGCGCCCGGGTCGGGGCGGCTACTCCAGTCCGGGCAGCGCGTCCTGGTCGCCGGGGACCGCCGCCGAGGCCGGGTCCGGCGTGCGGCACTCCGGGCCGAGGCGCAGGATCCGGGACTCGGGGTCGTGCAGGGGCCGCCCGCAGCGGCGGCAGCGGACCGTGGTCCGGGGCGCGGGCGGGATCGGCGGCAGCAGGGCGGGATCGGACATCGCACCAGTGTGCCGGGAAAAGCGCTCGCCCCGGGCCCGGCCGCCCGGCACAATCCCCGCATGCCGGAGAAACAGCGCCTCACCCCCACCGTCTACGTGTCGGTCGACATCGAGGCGGACGGCCCGATCCCGGGCCCGTACTCGATGGTGAGCCTGGGCGCGGTGACCGCCGGGTGGCACGACGCGGACGGCTTCCGCCGGTCCGACGGCAAGCAGGGCTTCTACCGGGAGCTGCGGCCGATCAGCGAGCAGTGGGACCCGCAGGCGCTGGCCGTCTCCGGCCTGGACCGCGCGGCGCTGCTGCGCGACGGCGCGGACCCCGCGGCGGCGATGCGGGCGTTCACCGACTGGGTGGAGCGGCTGCGCACCGGCCCGGACGGCCGCCGGTACCGGCCGGTGATGGTCGGCTACCCGGCGCCGTACGACTGGCTGTTCCTCTCCTGGTACCTGGTGCGGTTCACCGGCGGCAGCCCGTTCGGCCACTCCGGCTGTCTGGACGTGAAGACGCTGTACGCGGCGCGCGCCGGCGTCCCGCTGGCCTCCGTCGGCAAGCGCTCGATGGCGCCGGGGCTGCTGCCCGACCTCCCGCACACCCACCACGCGCTCGACGACGCCCGCGAGCAGGCGGTGCTGTTCGCCAACGTGTGGGAGTGGGACGGGGTCAGCCGGTCGGGCTGAGGGCGAGCACCGCGAGGTCGTCGGCGAGGGTGCCGGCGTACCTGCGCACGTCGCGGTCGAGGAAGTCGACCACGGACTCCGGGTCGGTGCCGGGGAGCCGGGCGAGCCGGGTGTCGAGCGGGTAGAAGTCGCCGGCGGTGTCGCGGGCCTCGCTGACCCCGTCGGTGTGCAGCAGCAGCGTCTCGCCGGGGTGCAGGCGCAGCGTGGTCGGCCGGTCCGCCCCGACCGCGAGGTACCCGAGGCCGAGCGGCGGCTGCTCGGCGCAGTCGACCGGACGGACGGTGCCGGGGCGCAGCAGCAGCGGGGGCAGGTGACCGCGGTTGACCAGGTCGACCCAGCCGTCGGGGCCGTGCTGGGCGAGCACGGCGGTGACGAAGAGCTCCTCGTCGTGGCGTTCGGCGGCCTCCCGGCGGACGTGCCGGTCGAGCTGGCGGGCGAGTTCGGCGAGGTCCGGGGTCTCGTGGGCGGCGTTGCGGAAGGCGCCGATCACGTCGGCGACGGTGCGGACCGCCTCCAGGCCCTTGCCGCGGACGTCGCCCAGCAGCACCCGGGTGCCGAAGCGGGTCTCGCACACCTCGTACAGGTCGCCGCCGACCGCCGAGTCGGCCTGGGCGGGCCGGTAGCGGGCGGCGGCGCGCAGCCCGCCGGTGCGGGTGGGGACGGGACGGAGCACGGCGTGCTGCAGGGTGTCGGCGACGGTGCGGACCCGGGCCAGGTCGCGGGCCTGGCGGCGGCGCTGCCAGGCGAGTCCGGCCCCCATCGCGCCGGCCAGCGCGGTGGCCAGGTAGGTCCAGAGGTGGTGCTGCTCCAGCAGGTGGTCGGCGCGCAGGGAGAGCAGGCCCTGGAGGACCACGGTGAACGCGGTGACGGCGCCGACCGCGACCGGTCCGAGGCTGAAGGCCACCACCACCGGCAGGACGGTGAGCAGGAAGCCCGCCGCCATCGCGCCGGGCACCGCGACCTCGAGGACCAGGTCGATGCCGAGCAGCAGGGCGGGCATCAACCGGACCCAGGCGGGTGCGCGCAGGGCCTCGGCGGTGGCGGAGTGCCAGCGGTCGGCGAGCGACGGCTGGACCGGTCGAGGTGCCGTCGCCGCGGGTGCGGACACCGACATGCGGGCCTCCTCGGGGGGCGGCTCGGGGGCAGGAGGACGGTGGTTCCTCCATCCTCGCCGAGCCCCCGGCCCGCCAACTGCCAACGAAGGTCCCCTCCGCGGGGGACCTTCGGCCCGGTTCCGGCGTGGTGCGGGTGTCAGCGCACGGCGACCGGCAGGGTCTGGTAGCCGCGCAGGACCAGCCGGTCGCGGCGGACCGGGGCGCCGGCCGGGGCGAGGGCGGGGAAGCGGGTGAGCAGCGCGGGGAAGGCGACCGCGGCCTCCAGCCGGGCGAGCTGCGCGCCGAGGCAGTAGTGCGGGCCGCCGCCGAAGCTGAGCGGCTGGTTGTCGCTGCGGGTCGGGTCGAAGCGGTCCGGCTCCGGGAAGCGGGCGGGGTCGCGGTTGGCGGCGCCGACCAGCAGGAAGGCGGCGGTGCCGTACGGGGTGGGGACGTCACCGACGGCGAGGCCGTCGGCGAGGGCGATCCGGGAGGTGAACTGCACCGGCGAGTCGTACCGCAGCACCTCGTCGGTCAGCCCGGCGGGCCGGATCCGGCCCTCGCGGACGCCGGCCAGGGCCTCGGGGTGCTCGAAGAGCAGGGCGAGGCCGTTGCCGAGCAGGTTGGTGGTGGTCTCGAAGCCGGCGATCAGCAGCAGTACCAGGTTGGCCAGCAGCTCCCGGCCGGAGAGCCGGCCCGGGTCCTGGTCGGCGACCTGGACCAGGGCGCTGACCAGGTCGTCCTCGGGGTGGGCGCGGCGGCGGGCGGCGAGCTCGGTGAAGTAGCCGGAGAGTTCGTCGGCGGCCTCGTCGGCGGCGTCGAGCTCGTCCTCGGTGGCGATCAGCTCCAGGACGGTGGTCAGGTCGCTGGTCAGGCCGCGGAAGCGGTAGCGGTCCTGCTCGGGGACGCCGAGCAGCTCGCAGATCACGCCGACCGGCAGGCGGAACGCGAAGGCCTCCATGAAGTCGACCGGGGAGCCGTCGGCGCCCTGCTCCGCCATCTCCTCCAGCAGCCGGTGGACGGCCGCCGTGACGGCCGGCTCCAGCGCGGCGACCCGGCGGGCGGTGAAGACCGAGGCGATCAGCGAGCGCATCCGGGCGTGGTCGGGTGCGTTGCGCTCCAGGACGGAGTGGCTGATCAGCTGCTTGGAGCGGTGGTTCGGGTACTCCGGGTCCCAGCGGGCGCTCAGCTCCGGGTCGGCGACGCCGAAGCCGGAGGTGCGCAGCGTCCGGTGGACGCCCTCGTAGCCGGAGACCAGCACCATGAACTCGCCGGCCTGCACCGCCGGGCCGAGCTCCTGGGCCGCCCGGTACAGCGGGTACGGGTCCGCCCTGCCCTCCGGGGTCATCAGCTGCTCGATGATCGCGGCGCCGTCCATGGCCTGCTCCCCCATCCGTCCGGTGGCCCGTGCCGGGTTACCGGTGGTCACAACGGCCCGCCGGTCGCGGGAAGTTCCCGTCCGGGTGGCTACCCTGGCCGCATGGAGATCTGGATCAACCCGCGCTGCAGCAAGTGCCGTACCGCGATCGGCGAGCTGGACGCCGCCGGTGCGGAGTACACCGTCCGCCGCTACCTGGAGGAGCCGCCCTCCACCGTCGAGCTGGAGGACGTGCTGGAGCGGCTCGACCTGGAGCCGTGGCACATCACCCGGATGGACGAGCAGGCCGCCAAGGACCTCGGCATGAAGGAGTGGACCCGCGAGCCCGCCGACCGCTCCCGCTGGATCACCGCGCTCGCCGAGCACCCGATCCTGATCCAGCGTCCGATCATCACCGCCGACGACGGCCACGCCGTGATCGCGCGCACGCCGGAGGCGCTGAAGGGGATCGTCCCCCGCTGACCCCGGGCGGAGGCTACGTGCGGCGGACCGCCTTCACCTCCTGGCCGGGGCGCCAGGAGCGGATCAGCAGGTGGTCGCCGCCCTCCACCTCGGTCAGCGCGACCTCCGTGAGGTCCAGCCGGAAGGCGTGATACGGGCCGGGGACGGCGGCCGGCAGCTCCGCCTCGTAGGCGGCCAGGTCGGCCGGGTCGGTCAGCTCCACCGCCGTGCCCGAGACCTTGGCGTCGCCGCCGGCCATCGTCACGTCGCTGGGGTTGCTGTGCAGCGCGAAGCGTCCGTCGCGCTGCAGGTCCAGCGCCTTCATCGCGCCGTACATCGAGCCGATCATCAGATCGGCGCCGATGAACTGCACCTCCGTCCCGCTCACCCGGGGCGCGCCGCCCTTGCGCAGGGTGGCCAGCACATGGTGCTTGTGCGACTCGAACCGGGCCCGCACCGCGGCGGCCAGGTCGTCGGCCTCGTGCTCGAAATCCTGCCAGGTAGCCATGGCGCCCAGTCTGGCAGTCGGCACCGACAATCCGTCGGTGCCGACTGCCAGACTGGGCGGATGTCGGAGAACTACATCGCCTTCCTGCGCGCGATCAACGTCGGCGGACGGACCGTGAAGATGGAACGCCTGCGCGAACTCTTCACCGAGCTCGGGCTGGACGGCGTGCGGACGTACATCCAGAGCGGCAACGTCTTCTTCTCCACCGCGGAGACCGACCGCGCCGCCCTCACCGCCCGGATCGAGGCACACCTCGCCGAGGCGCTCGGCTACGCCGTGCCGGTCATGCTGCGCACCGTGGACGAGGTCGCCGAGGTCGTCGACCTCGACCCGTTCGCCGCCGTCGAGGTCACCCCGGACCTGCGGCTGTGCGTGCTCTTCCTCTCCGAGCCGCTGCCGGACGGCACGGAGTTCCCGATCCACTCCCCCAAGGGCGACTGGGACATCCTCGGAGCCACTCCCGGCGCCGCCTTCGCCGTGGTACACCTGCGCAACGGACGCCTCGGCACCGACCCGTCCACCGCCGTGCCCAAGACCTACCCCGGCCGGACCACCGCCCGGTTCTTCCACACCACCGTCAAGATCCTCGCCGCCGCGAGGAAGGTCTGAGAGAGGTATCCATCGACCCGCTCGCCGCGCTCTGCGCACTGCTCGACCGCTCGGTGGCCGACCTCACCGAAGCGGCCGAGGACGCCCGCCGGTACGACCGGCCGCGGATCACGGACGTCTCCGACATCTGGGACAACAACTCGCGGCCGCTGTTCGCCGCGGTCTGCGGCCGCACCGCGTGGGGCCGGCGCCGGATGGCGCGGCGGGCCCTGGTCTGGATGGCCGCGCTCGGCGAGTCACGACGGGCCTGGATGGTCGAGCAGGCCGCCCTGGCCGGCCACGACCTGTCCTGGCTGCCCGTCCCGGCGCCGAGCGGTCCGTACCGGGACACCTACGGGAACCTCTGGCCTCAGGCGGTGCCCTACACCCCGGAGGCGGTCGCCGACTACCGGCTCGACCGGGCCGAGTTGCACCGGTTCCGGTTCGAGCGGGTGGGCGAGCGGCTGACCGGGCTGGTCGTCCTGACGGCCGAGCGGCGCTTCCCGGTGTACACGGCCCAGAGCGAGCCCCGGCTGGAACTCGGGCTGGAGGAGGTGACCGACCTGGCCCTGGACACCACCCGCCCGGCCGGCCCCGCCTCGGTCGAGGTCTCCGCCGACGGCGAGGTGGAGCTGCGGCTGGGCCCGGCCGGGTGGGTGCGCGGCACCGGGCTGACGGTGTATCCGCACGACAGCGCGTGGGCGTTCTCCGCGGCCGGCCGGGCGGCCGCGGTCGACACGGGCCCCGACGAGTGGACGGGGCTCCCGGAGTTGGGCCCGATGCCGAGCTGGACGCCCGCCGCGGGGCGGCTCGCCCGGGCGCTGCTCCACCGCACGATGCTGGACATCCGCACGGTGCGGATGACCGGCTCGGACGACATCCCCGACGTTGTCGGGCTCTGCCGGGCGCTGTCGGGCGCCGGGGCGGAGCTGTACGCGCTGTCCCGGCGGCCGGACGAGGCGGCGTTCCGTCGACTGGTGGAGGGCTGGCTGGAGCGCGGCGGGCCGCTGCTCACCGCGGTGCTGGCGGACGCGCGGACGTACGTCACGCTGCCCGCCGCCACCGAGGCGTGGGCGGACGGGCTGGCCGCACCCCCGGCCGAGCCCGCACGGCGGCACCCGGGGGCCGATCGGGTCGCGCTGCGGCTGGTCACCTACGTGCCGCAACCCCGTTACGCGGCGGTCCAGTTCGCCGTACCGGGGGCGGACGGCGGACCCTGGCGGATGGGCGCGGCGCCGGACGCCCGACCGGGCGAGGTGGTGCTGCGGGCCGGGGCGTTCCACGGGACGCACCCGGTGGCCTGGGAGCCGGACGGATCGCTGCTGCTCGGCGAGGAACTGCTCCGGGTGGTGCCCGGCGAGGCGGGGCCGGAGGACTGACCGTCCGTCAGTGCGGGTACCGGCGGGCCGGGCGCTGCGCGGGCAGCTCGTCGCGGAACTCCTCGATCAGGGACGGGATCTGACGGAACGTCTCGGTGCGCTCGATCCGGTCCAGGTAGAGGTTGTGCGCGGCGAGCGCCTCCACGGTGACGCCGAAGTACAGCGTCATCAGCGGGTTGACGAAGAGCTTGCTGCCCCGGGTGCGCTCGGTGAACCGGACATCGCCGAACTCGCCGCGCAGGGCCGCGGCGACCGAGCCGTGCACGATGCTCGGGTGCGCGGGGAAGGCGTCCTGCGCGTACGCCACCGCGTCCAGGTACAGCCTGCCCTCGCGGGAGTCCCGCGGCAGCGAGAAGGCGCCGAGGTAACCGCCGGCCCGGTCGAGCGCGGCCAGGTTCTCCAGCACCAGCGTGTGGCTGACGCCGTGGTGCGCGTCGATGCCGAAGCCCAGGCTGGCGACCAGCCGCTCGGGCACCTCGTGCAGCCCGGCGACCGCGGCGAGGCTCGCCATGTCCTCCTCCGGGGTGCCGAGGCCGGTCTCGTCGCCGCGCATCAGGATGTCGGTGCCGCCGTCGACCAGCAGGATCGCGTCCACCCCGCCCACGTGGTCGATCAGCGCCCGGTACGCGGCCCGCAGCGGCCGGACCCCGGTCTTCGCGAACGCCCAGACGGTGTCCGGCATCCCGTGCAGCCGCAGCCAGCGGGCCAGCGTCCGCTCGGGGAAGTAGCCCTCGTCGGAGCGGCCCTCCGGGGTGATCCTGGCCACCTCCGGGGCGAGCCAGACCCCCGCGTCGAGGCCGTACAGGTGGCTGAAGGACAGGTTCGCCAGGTGGACCTCCTTGCCGGCGGCGCGCAGCGCCAGCGCCAGCGGCAGGCCCGCGTACACGTCGAACCCGCCGCCGGCGCCGGCGATCAGGATCCGGTCGGCGGCCAACAGGCGGGTGATCAGGGGTGGCTGGAAGAGATCGGACATGGCGGGGACGCTAGCAAGGCCCCGGCGCGCGGCGCGGGGGATTTCCGGATCACCGCGTCCGGTCTGCGGGCGGGGCCTCGGCGGGCGGGGCCTCGGCGTGCGAGGCCTCGGCGTGCAGGGCCTCGATGCCCGCGGTGACGATCGCCAGGCCGCGTTCGAAGCGGCGCTCGTAGTCGGTGAACAGGTCGGTGCTCGCGGCGGCGGTCAGCGGCCGCTCGGGTCCGATCCGCTCGGCGCGCTCGGCCGGGTCGTAGCCGGGCGCCCGCTCGCCCGGCAGCGGGTGGACGGCCTGCTCCTCGATCACGAAGCCGACGGTGAAGCTGTACGCGGTGAAGTACGCCTCGACCGCCTCGGGCAGGGTGAACCCGGCGCGGACGAAGGAGCCCAACTGCCCCTCGAAGCGGTCGGTGTGGCCGGTGTCGGTGAGCCTGGTGCCGCTGAAGACCTTGGCGCCGTCGCGGTGGCCGAGCAGCGTCCGGCGCAGGGTCCGGCAGGTCAGGGCCAGCTGCCGCTGCCACGGGGTGTCGGCGGTGGGCGGCTCGCTGCCCGCGATCATCCGGCGGATCATCTCGGTGGCCAGCTCGTCCAGCAGCGCCTGCTTGTTGGCGAAGTGCCAGTACAACGCCGGCGCCTTGCAGTCGAGTTCGGCCGCGATCCGGCGGAGCGTCAAGCCCTCCAGGCCGACCTCGTCGAGCAGCCGCAGGGCGGTGTCGACGACCTGCGCCCGGTCCAGTTTCTGCGCCATGCCGCTGCCTCTCCCGCTGCTTCTCCCTGCTCGACGCTTGACAATTTAACACCGTTAAGGCCACTCTCGGAAGCACCGCAACTTAACGCCGTTAAGGAGAGCTGAGCCATGCGCACCGAAATCCTGATCGTCGGCGCCGGACCGACCGGCCTCACCCTCGCCTGCGACCTCGCCCGCCGCGGCGTCGACGCCCTGCTGATCGAGCGCGCCCCCGCCCTGTTCCCCGGCTCGCGGGGCAAGGGCCTCCAGCCGCGCACCCTGGAGATCCTCGAAGACCTCGGCGTGCTCGGACAGATCCGCGCCGCCGGCTCCCCCTACCCCGCGATGCTGCCCTGGGCCGACGGCACGGCCGGCGACCCGTTCCCGCTGATGCCCAGCCCGGCCGCCACCGAGCAGGTGCCGCACCCCGAGGTGTGGATGGTGCCGCAGTGGCGCACCCAGGAGATCCTGTACACCCGGCTCCGGGAACTCGGCGGCCAGGTGCGGTTCGACAGCGCGCTGCTCGGCTTCCAGCAGGACGCGAACGGCGTGACCGCCCAGGTCGAAGGCCTCGGCACGGTCACCGCCGACTACCTCGTCGCCGCCGACGGCGGACGCTCCACCGTCCGGCGGGCCCTCGGCGTCACCATGCTCGGCGAGACCGTCGACCCCCGGCCCTCACTCGTCGCCGACGTCCGCATCACCGGCCTCGACCGCGCGCACTGGCACGTCTTCCCCAAGGCCCCCGGCGGCGCACTCGCCCTCTGCCCGATGCCCGGCACCGACGAGTTCCAGGTCTACGCCCAGTACGAGGACGGCGAACCCGACACCAGCGCCGACGGCGTCCGCGCCCTCGTCGCCGCCCGCAGCCACCTCCCCGCGGACGCCGTCACCGACGTGCGCTGGGCCTCCGACTTCCGGCCGCGCGCCGCCCTCGCCGAGCGCTTCCGGGCCGGCCGGGTCCTGCTCGCCGGCGACGCCGCCCACGTCCACTCCCCCGCCGGCGGGCAGGGGCTCAACACCAGCGTCCAGGACGCGTACAACCTCGGCTGGAAGCTCGGACAGATCCTGCGGCACGGCGCCGACGCCGAACCGCTGCTCGACAGCTACGAAGCCGAACGGCTCCCCGTCGCGGCCGACGTCCTGGAGATCAGCACCTCCATCCACCGCGGCGGCGCGCTCGCCGGGCAGCCCGGCAGCGGCCCGCGGCGCGCCACCCGCGGCGAGGACACCGACCAACTGGCGGTCGGCTACCGGGGCGGCCCACTCAGCGCCGAACGGCGCACCGGCCTCGCGGACGACGAGCTCCAGGCCGGCGACCGCGCCCCGGACGCCCTCCTCGCCGACGGCACCCGCCTGTTCGACGCCCTGCGCGGCACCCACGCCACCCTCGTCACCGCCGGCACCGACGCCCCGCCCCTCCCGGCCGGCGTCCGCACCCTCCGCCACGACGCCTACGGCCCCACCGACGGCCGCCCCACCCTCTACCTGATCCGTCCCGACGGCTACATCGGCCTCGCCACCGAAACCCCCACCGACCTCACCCCGTACCTCGCCGCCCTCGGCCTCGCCGGCTGACCCCCGACACAGACGGCAAGCACCCGCACAAGGCGCAGCCCACCGACCCGCACACGGAAAACACGCGGCGGAGCCGGGAGCCCCCGGCGCCGGCCGACGTGCCCGCGAAGCGGGAAACGCACGGCAAAGCGGGAAGCCACCGGCGCCAGCCGACCAACCCGCGCAGCGGGAAGCCACCGGCACAGCCAACCGAGCCGCGCAGCGGGAACGCGCAGCGGGGAGCCACCGGCGCAGCCGAACAACCCGCGCAGCGGGGAGCCACCGGCGCCGGCCGGTGTCAGCGGGTGGGGCCCCAGAGCTGGTCGGTGCAGCGGGCGTAGGTGTCGCGCCAGTGCGGCCAGTGGCGGGCGGTCTCGTCGTCGCAGTCGGCGAGGAGGCGGTCGATCTGCGCGGGGTCGACGCCTTCGAGCAGCCAGACCAGGGCGTCCGAGGACGCGGGGCCGTCGGCGGCGCGGAGCAGGTCGAGGAGTTCGGGCAGGGTGCCGATCCGGGAGCCGGCCGGGAAGATGCCGTCCATCCGGGGCAGCAGCTGGCGTTCCTCGATCCGCAGGTGGGTTTCGAGCCGGGCGGCGAGTTCCTCGACCGCGTAGGCGACGGGCCAGCTGCTGGCGGGGTCGCGGGTGGCGATCCGGACGAGGGTGGTGACCCGGGTGAAGGAGTGGTCGAGGTTGTGGTGGTCGGCCTCGAGCCAGTTGAGCAGCAGGCGCAGCTCGGGTGCGAAGCGGCGGAGCAGCGGCCAGAGCCGGCTGTCCTGCTGCTCGTGGTGGCAGGTGATCATGGCGGTCATGAAGTCCCAGTGCCGCTGCAGCGCGTCGGCGGCGATCTCGTCGCCGGGCTGGAGCAGGCGCAGGGCCTGGGGCAGCCTGGCGAGGTCGCGGCGGAGCGCGGCGTGCACGAGCCGCAGGCCGGCGAACGGCATCGGCTCGACCCGCGGCGCGGGCGTCACCGGCGGCGCGGACGGCACGGCGTGGGAGCCGTCCGACTGGGCGGGGACGTACGTGGGCCCTACGGGCAGCAGGTGGCGGGGCATAGCGCTCTCTTCACGACTGGCTGAGGCTGGTCGGGCCGGGCGTCGCGGTGGCGGCGCCCCGTGCCTGATCTCCAGGGTGATGACAGAGCATCAGAGTCGAATCAATGTCCGATTGACGCGCAGGTCAGCGGCTTGCGGGCCGGTTGCTCAGTCGTCGTTCTGCGGGCCGGTGACGTTCTTGCCGAGCCATTCGAGGATGGCCGGGATCATCTTCTTGAAGTCCGACGTGAGGTGCTTTCCCCCGGGCTGCTCGTAGTACTCCACCGTTGCGGGGGCGGCGACCTTCGCGATCCAGGCTTTGACGAGCCTGGTCTCGTAGGCGTTGGCGCCGCCCGCGGTGGCGAGGATCCGGACGTCGGCCTTGCCGGCGGCGGCGAGCGCGTCGGGGCTGTTGGCGACGCGTTCCTGCTCGTGGCCCTTCCAGAGCGGGGAGTCGGGGTTCCAGTAGCCGTCGATGGGGACGGCCGCCTTGAAGACGTCGGGGTGCTGGAGGGCGAGCTTGGCGCTGCAGAACGCGCCGGTGGAGGCGCCGGCCACGGCCCAGCCGTCGCGGCCCTTGACGGTGCGGAAGTTGGCGCGGACGAAGTCCGGGATGTCCTCGGCCATCCAGGTGCCCATCTTCGGCTGGCCGGGGATGTCGCTGCACTCCAGTGCCTTGGCCTCGTTGGATTCGAGGTTCTGCACCGGCATGATCATGATGAAGGGGTGGGTCCTGCCGGCCGCGGCGAGCTGGTTGTCGATCTCCTGGATCGGCAGCTGGTTGTCCGTCCAGGTGTTGTACCCGGCGCTCTGGCCGCCCGCGTACAGGGTCAGGACCGGGAAGCCGTAGTCCTTGTACTTGGGGTCGTTGTACTGCGGCGGCAGCCAGACCCACACCTGGCCGGTCACGCCGGACTTGGCGCCGGTCAGCCTGGTCACCATGATCGGACCCGCCGCGGTGTCCCGGACCTTGGCGAGGTCGGCCGCCGGGCCGGTCGGCTGCAGCACCTTCTTCGGCTTGGGCGGCGGGGTGCTGCTCTGCGCGGCGGAGGGCGTCGTGCTCGCGCCGCCGCCCGGTCCGAGCGCCGCCTTGGCGTCGCCTGCCGTCGTGCCGCCGCTGCCGCACGCGGCCAGCGAGGACGCCAGGGCGAGCGCGGCGGCGCCCGCCAGGACGGCACGGGTACGGGTGGTACGCAGGGGCAGCGGCTGCACGGTTCGGTCTCTCCGGGCGTGGTCGTGCCCGGTCGCGGCGAGCCGGGCGGCAGCGCGGGGCACCGCGCCGTTCGTGATCCTATGACGGTCCGGTGACGGACTCGGTTGCGCCGCACACGGCATCCCCGCCGCTCGGCGGGGGTGGGAGCCCGCCGGACGGCGGGGGCGGGGCCATCGGCCGGGGGCGGGCGTCAGCCGGGTGTGACGGAGCCGACCCTCCCGGGTGGTGCTGCCACGAACCGCCAAGCGGGCGGCCCGGCCGGCGGCCGGTGCTTGGACGGTCGTACCGGTGACGGCCGCCACTGTGGTACCTGATCATCGGAAGGATCAGCGCCGTCCCCAGGGAGCCCAGCCATGTCCGATCAGGTCGCCGTCGTCACCGGAGCCGGCAGCGGTGTGGGCCGCGCCGTCGCGCGCGAGCTGGCCGCCGGCGGCTGGCGGCTGGTGCTCGCCGGGCGGCGTCCGGAGCCGCTGGAGGAGACCGCGGGCCTGGCGGGCGGCGGGGCGCTGGTGGTGCCGACCGACGTGACCGACCCGGTGGCGGTGGACGCGCTGTTCCGTGCGGCGGTGGACCGGTTCGGGCGGGTGGACCTGCTGTTCAACAACGCGGGCGCGTTCGGCCCGCCGACGCCGGTGGAGGACCTGGGGTACGAGGAGTGGCGGGCCGTCGTCGACCTCAACCTGACCGGGGCGTTCCTCTGCGCGCAGGCCGCCTTCCGGCGGATGAAGGAGCAGCGGCCGCAGGGCGGGCGGATCATCAACAACGGCTCGATCTCCGCCCACGTGCCGCGCCCGCAGAGCATCGCGTACACGGCGACCAAGCACGCGGTCACCGGCCTGACCCGGTCGCTCGGTCTGGACGGGCGTCCGTACCGGATCGCCTGCGGTCAGATCGACATCGGCAACGCCGCCACCGACATGACCGCCGCGATGTCCGCCGGTGTCCGGCAGGCCGACGGCCGGATCGCCCCGGAGCCGACCATGGACGTCGCGGACGTGGCCCGCACGGTCCGCCACATGGCGGAGCTGCCGCTGGAGGCCAACATCCCGTTCGCCACGGTGATGGCGACCGCCATGCCCTACCTGGGCCGGGGCTGAACCCCCGGGCCGCTCACGCCGGGACGGCGCGCAGCGCGCCGGGCCGGCGGCCGGTGAGCCGGTCGAGGGCGGCGGCGGTGGCGGCGTCGGCCGGGAGGTGGACGAGGATGCGCAGGTCGTCCTCGGCGGGGAGGGAGAGCGCCTCGTAGCCGAGCCGGAGCTCCCCGACCGCCGGGTGGTTCAGGCGGTGGACGCCGCTGGGGGCGGGCAGGCCCGACACGGTCTCCAGACGTCGGGTGAACTCGGGCCCGACGACCGAGAGTTCGTCCATCAGGTCGGCGATGTCCCGGTTGATGCGGCCGGGCCCCTGCTTGAGCAGGGCGACCTGGAGGTCGGCGACGGCCGCCCAGTCGGGGTAGGCGTCGCGGGCCCTCGGGTCGGTGAACACGTACCGGGGCAGGCTGGGCAGCGGCGCGTCGAGCAGGCCGACGGGTCCGACCAGCTGCCGGTAGCCCTCGGTGTGCGCGAGGATCTCGCCGAGCCGGTTGAGCAGCACGGCGGGCCCGGGGCCGAGCCGGTCGAGGACGGCCTGCACACCGGGGCGGACGGTGCGCATGGGCCCGGCGCCGCCGGTGCAGCCGACGATGCCGTCGGCGGCCTTGGTCAGCCGGTAGAGGTGGATCCGCTCGCCGGTGGCGAGTTGCAGGGCGTCCGCGAGGGCGGCGACGACCTGCGCGGACGGGTGCCGGTCGCGGCCCTGTTCGAGCCGGGTGACGTACTCGACGCTGACGCCGGCCAGCATGGCGAGTTCGGCCCGGCGCAGTCCGGGGGTGCGGCGGCGCGGGCCGGCCGGCAGCCCGGCGTCGGCGGGGGTGAGGGCTTCGCGGCGGTTGCGCAGGAACAGGCCCAGCTCGTTGTCGCTCACCCTTCGCAGCCTACCGACCGGCGCGGCGCCGAGGGTGGCCCTGCCACTACCAGTCTCCGGCCGGTCTCCCTCCCGGTCGTGCGGACCGGCACGGTGGGGTCGTGGCCACGACCCGGGGCCGCCGACCGACCGCGAGGAGAACCCAGATGTCCGCCCAGTCCCTGAAGCTCGCAGTGATCACCGGCAGCGTCCGCGAGGGCCGGTTCGGCCCGGTGGTGACCCGGTGGTTCGCCGAACAGGCCGCCGCGCACGGCGGGTTCGAGCTCGACGTGATCGACCTCGCCGAGTTCTCGCTGCCGCTGGAGGGCCCGTCCGTGCCGCCGGCGATGTCACCGGACGTGCCGCGCCCGGAGGCGATGGCGGGGCTGACCCGCCGGCTGGGCGAGGCCGACGCGTTCGTGGTCGTCACCCCGGACTACAACCGCTCGTTCCCGGCGTCGCTCAAGTCGGCGATCGACTGGCACTACGCCGAGTGGGGCGCCAAGGCGGTCGGTTTCGTCGGGTACAGCGGCTCCACCGGCGGCATCCTGGCGATCGAGCAGCTGCGGCAGGTCTTCGGCGAGTTGAACGCGCACACGGTCCGTGAGTACGTGTCGTTCCCGCGCTTCTACCTGCTCTTCGACGAGGACGGGGCGCTGCGCGAGCCGGCCGGCCCGGAGCAGTCCGCGAAGGCGATGCTGGACCAGCTGGCCTGGTGGGGCGGGGTGCTGCAGGACGCCCGCGCGACCCGGTAGCGGCGACTCACTCGTCGTGCGAGTGCCGGTACCGCACCACCGGCCCGTCCTCGTCGAGCCGGTAGACGCTGGTGGTGGGCCAGTACTCGCCCGCCTCGACCGCCGGGAGGTCGACGCTGAGCACCAGACGCAGCGCGGGCGGCGGCGCACCGGCCCGGACCCGCTTGCGGAGTCCGTCCCAGCGGCCGCCGCAGAGTTCGACGGAGAGGACGGCGGATACGGTGTTCACCCGCCGATCCTCCCAACCGCCGTCCTCAAAACGACGTTTGAACCCGGATCACCACCCCTTCGGGCGGTCTGTCCGCTCTGCCCGTTACCTGATCCGGACCACCTGCGGGTCGTGAACGGCCGCAGGCCACCCCCGGTCGGGGGCGGCCTCCAGCGGACGGACGGGGCGTCAGCTGCGCCAGGTGTCGCTCAGGGTGACCAGGCCGCTCGCCGGGACGGTGGCGGTCCGGTTGGCCCCGCTCTCCCAGGTGACGTTCCCCGCGGCGTCCTTGCGGATGTACTTGTACTCGAAGGCGGTGCCGGCGGCCATCGCGACGTCCAGCTTCCAGACCGGGTAGCTCGCCGAGGAGAGCAGCAGCGCGGAGCCGGTGTTCCAGTTGCCGAGCGAGGCGTTGTTGCCGACCACGTAGATGTTCTGGCCGACCACGGTGGTGGCGTTGACCGCGAACGAGGCGCCGGTGGTGGTGGAGGTCGCGGTGGGGGTCGGGGTCGGGGTGGGGGTGGCGGTGGCGCACGGGTCGCCGCTGCCGACCACGCCGTCCTTCACGGTGACGTTGCCGGTGCCCAGCGCGTAGTTGGCGCTGTTGTTGTTGTCCCAGGTGCCGGAGCCGTTGTTGAAGGTGGCGGCCAGGCCGGTGGCGGTGCCGAGGCTCACGGTGGACTTGACCCAGCCGGTGCAGGCGGCGGTCATCGCGACGCCGGGCGCGGTGGTCCAGGTGCCGCCGGTCGGGGCGTAGTGCAGGTAGTAGGCCGACCAGTTCTTGTTGGTGGAGTAGAAGACGGTCGCCGCGTTGGTGCCCTGCGTGGCGGTCGGGGTCGGGGTGGGCGTCGGGGTGGCGGTGGAGCCGAGCTTGGCACCGGCGTGCAGCGCGACGGCCTCGCCGGCGGCGACGGTGGCGGTGAACTTCCCGTCCGAGCCGACCGTGTAGGTGGTGCCGGAGCAGGCGCCGTTCGCATAGTCGCCGTGCTCGACGTCGCAGTAGGTGCCGGCCGGGAGCGAGGTCTGGAAGGTCTGGGTGATCGAGCCGGACTCCCGGTTGATCGCCACGTAGCCCTTGTCGCCGCGGCCGAAGCCGATCGCGTTGTTGCCGTTGGACCACCAGTTGGTCATCGCGGTGCCGGCGACGGCGTTGCGGAAGCCGACCATGTTGGCCACCTGGCGCCAGGCGTGCACGCAGTTCCAGCCGTCCTGGTAGCAGGCGTTGACCGTGCCGCCGTTCGGCGGGCCGTCGTCGTTGCTGCTGAACGCGTAGCCGGAGTAGACGTTGGGCGCGCCGTACGGGTGGGCCAGCATGAAGACGTTGGCCAGGGTGTAGGCGGAGCCGTACTTGTAGGTCAGGGTCGAGCCGTTGCGCTCGGTGTCCCAGTTGTCGACGAAGGTGCGGGCCTTGTCACTGGGCAGCAGGCCGTTGCCCCAGGTGGAGAGGTCGGAGATCTTGCCGCCGTTGAAGGCGCTCTTCAGCCAGGTGCCGGAGCGGAACTCGTCCACGTCGCCGTTGCCGGTGTACTCGGACGGCTGGATCGGCTCGCCGGCGCCGTAGATCACCTCCTGCACCCAGTACGCGTTGGGGTTGCTCATCTTCGCCTTGATGGCGCCGAGCTCGCCCGCGTCGATGTGCTTGGCGGCGTCGATCCGGAAGCCGTCCACACCGAGGGTCAGCAGGTCGCTCAGGTAGTTGGCGATGGTCTGCTGGACGTACGCGGAGCCGGTGTTGAGGTCGGAGAGGTTGACCAGCTCGCAGTTCTGCACGTTGGAGCGGTCGCCGTAGTTGGAGATCGCGGCGCGGCAGGAGTGGAAGTCCTGGTCCTGGAAGTAGCCGGGGTAGTTGTACTTGGTGTAGTTGGTGCCGCCGGTGCCGGTGCCGGAGCCCGCCGACATGTGGTTGATCACCGAGTCGGCGATCACCTTGACGCCGGCCGCGTGGCAGGTGGTGACCATGGCCTGGAAGGAGGCGCGGTCGCCGAGCCGGCCGGCGATCTTGTAGCTGACGGGCTGGTACGAGGTCCACCACTGGGCGCCCTGGATGTGCTCCTGGGGCGGGGAGACCTCGACGAAGCCGTAGCCCTTGGGGCCGAGGGTGTCGGTGCAGGCCTTGGCGACCGAGTCGAACTTCCACTCGAAGAGGGTGGCGGTGACGTCCTTGCCGTTGCCGGGCGGGGTCGCCTCGGCGGAGGGCGCGAGCACCAGACCCGACCCGATGGACAGGGCCAGGGCGGCGGTCGCGGCGAAACCGGCGGTGAGCCGGCGCCCGCGCGTGGGGGCGGTGGTGACCACAGTGTCTCCAGGGAGCAGGGCTCGCCCGCGGACGCAGGGGCGCGGGCGATGCGGCAGGGTGGGGGGCCGCGACGGCGATACGCCGTCAGCGCGACCGGGTGGGGAGGTCGCGGAGCTGGGTTCGCTGTACTGGGGGGTCTCTTGCTGCAAGACCATTGAAACTTGCTGGAAACTTGCAACGCGCTGAACATAGGACGGCCCCGGGCGGCCGTCAAGGCATCCGTCGGCAACGGTTCGGCCTCAGCCACCCGCACCCGTGTGCGACCTGATCGACTCCTGGCGCGTGTAGTACCGATGACGGCACGACAGCACAGCGACCACGGGGGGCCCGGCGGATGGAGACCGCACACGACTTCGAGGAGTTCGCGAGCACCCGGGCTCGCCGACTCTTCCAGGTCGCGTACCTGATGTGCGGCGACTGGCACCAGGCCCAGGACCTCGTGCAGACCACGCTCGCCAAGATGTTCTCGATCTGGGGCCGGCTGCGCCGCGGCGAGGACGAGCCCGGACTGGACGCGTACGCCCGCAAGGTGCTGCTGCGCTACTACCTCTCCCAGCGGCGGCTGAAGCGCTCCGGCGAGGTGGTCACCGCCGAGCTGCCGGACTCCGCCGACCTCCCCGGCGGCAGCGAGCTGCGGCTCACCCTGACCGCGGCGCTGCACCGGCTGCCGCCGCGCAACCGCGCGGTGATCGTGCTGCGCTACCTGGAGGACCGCTCGATCGAGGAGGTGGCCGAGCTGCTGGGCATCTCCCAGGGCGCGGTGAAGAGCCTCAACAGCCGCTCGCTCGCCAAGCTCCGCGAGATCCTCGGCAACGACCGGGAACTGCTCTTCCACCCGTGAGCAGCGACCTCGAACGCCGGCTCGCCGAGCTGTTCGCCGACACCGCGCGCACCCTGCCGGTCCCGGTGCTCAGCATGGCCGCCGAGGCCGCCCGGCGCGGCCGGCGGCTGCGCCGCAACCGACGGCTCCGGCTGGCGGCGGCCGCGCTGGCCGTCGCCGCGCTGGCCGCCGCGGGGCTGCTGCCCGCCGGGTGTTCGGATCAGACCGCGTCCGGCCCGCGCTCGCCGGTGCGCACCCGGACGATCGAGTCGACCGGGACCATCCAGACCTTGCCGTCGCCGATCTTGCCGGTCCGGGCGGCGGCCACGATCGCGTCCAGCACCCGGTCGGCGTCCTCGTCCTCCACCACGACCTCGATCCGCACCTTGGGGACCAGGTCGATCCGGTACTCGGCGCCGCGGTAGACCTCGGTGTGCCCGTGCTGCCGCCCGTAGCCGCTGGCCTCGGTGACGGTCAGTCCGTGCACCCCGAGCTCCTGGAGCGCGGTCTTGACCTCGTCCAGCTTGAACGGCTTGACGACGGCGGTGATCAGCTTCATGCGGTGGACGCCTTGTCGGACGTGTGCGCGAGCACGGTGGCGTGGGTCGCGGCGGTGCCGTGGCCCAGGACGCCGTGATCGTACGCGGTCTCCGCGTGCACGGCGAGGTCCAGGCCGCGCAGCTCGTGGTCGGCGGGGGCGCGGAAGCCCATCACCCGGTCGATCGCCCAGCCGATGCCGTACGTGACGGCGAACGCGTACAGCGCGACCACCACGATCGCGACCAGCTGCTTGCCGCTCTGCGCCAGGCCGCCGCCGTGCAGCAGGCCGCTCGCCCCACCGGTCATCGTCGCGGTGGCGAAGACGCCGATCAGCGCGGTGCCGATGACGCCGGCCACGAAGTGCACGCCGACCACGTCCAGCGAGTCGTCGAAGCCGAAGCGGAACTTCCAGCTGACCGCGTACGAGCAGACCAGGCCGGCCGCCAGGCCGATCGCCAGGGCGCCGAGCAGGTCCACGCTGCCGCAGGACGGGGTGATGGCGACCAGGCCGGCCACCGCGCCGGAGGCGGCGCCGAGGGTGGTGGCGTGACCGTCGCGGCGCTTCTCCACCAGCAGCCAGCCGAGCAGGCCGGTGCAGCCGGCCGCCTGGGTGTTGAGCAAGGCGGCGGCGGCCAGGCCGTTGGCGCCCATCGCGGAGCCGGCGTTGAAGCCGAACCAGCCGAACCAGAGCAGGCCCGCGCCCAGCAGCACCAGCGGGAGGCTGTGCGGGCGCATGGCCTCCTTCTTGAAGCCGATCCGGGGGCCCAGCAGCAGGGCGAGCGCGAGGCCGCTGGCGCCGCAGTTGATCTCGACCACGGTGCCGCCGGCGAAGTCCAGCGCGCCGAGCTTCGAGACGATCCAGCCGCCGGGGGCGAACACCCAGTGCGCGACCGGGACGTAGACCAGCAGGGTCCAGACCGCGGTGAAGACCACCCAGGCGCCGAACCTGGCCCGGTCCGCGATGGCGCCGCTGATCAGCGCGGCAGTGAGGATCGCGAAGGTGAGCTGGAAGGCGGCGAACAGCAGGGTGGGTACATGCCCGGTCAGACTGGCGGGGGTGATGCCGGCCATGCCGAGGTGGTCCAGGTTGCCGATCAGGCCGCCGAACGCGTCGTCGCCGAAGGCCAGGGTGTAGCCGGCCAGCAGCCAGACCACGGTGACCACGGCGATCGAGACGAAGCTCATCATGATCATGTTGAGCACGCTCTTGGTGCGGACCATGCCGCCGTAGAAGAGCGCGAGGGCGGGCGTCATCAGCAGCACCAGCGCGGTGCAGGCCAGCAGCCAGGCGGTGTCGCCGGTGTCCAGGCCGGGGGTGGGGTCAGCGAGGAGCATTCGGGGAGTTTCGCCGGACCCGGTTTCCGGTTGTGGGCGGGCGTGTTTCCCCGGTGTTTCGTGTTGCGCCCCGGTTTCCGGGATCTCACGACGTGAGAGGGCCCGGCGGGTGGTTCCCCCGCCGGGCCCTCCGCTAACCGATCAGCGTCAGCTGGTCTGGATCGCGGTGTCGTCGATCACGAAGCTGGTCTGGAGGGAGGAGTCCTCCACGCCGTTGAACTTCAGGGTGATCGTCTGGCCCGCGTAGGCCGACAGGTCGACGGTCTTCTGGGCGTAGCCGGTGTTCTTGTTGAGGTTGGAGTACGTGGCCACCGTGGTGCCGTTGACGGTCACGGTGAGCTTGTCGTACTGGGTGGAGGTGGTGGTCTCGGCGGTGTCGATGTGCAGCCAGTAGCTCAGGGTCGCCTTGCAGCCGGTCGGGATGGTGACGGTCTGCGAGGCCGAGTCGGTGTGGGCGGAGCCGTAGCCGTTCAGCCAGGCCTTCCAGGAGCCGCCGTGGGCGGCCTGCGAGGCGCTGTTGTCGACCACGCCGCTGGTGGCGGTCCACGGGGCGGCGGAGCCGGTCTCGAAGCCGGCGTTGCCGAGCAGCTGCGCCGGGGTGCAGGTGCTGGTGCCGTCGTTGACGGTCCAGTTGAAGGTGGTGGAGCCGGTCTTGTTGGCGGTGTCCTTGGCCGTGACGGTCACCGAGGAGGTGCCGACGGCGGTCGGGGTGCCGGAGATCAGGCCGGTGGAGGCGTTGATCGACAGGCCGGCCGGCAGGCCGGTGGCCGAGTAGGTCAGCGCGCCGGTGCCGCCGCTGGCCTGGATCTGCAGGCTGGCCGCGGTGTTGACCTTCGTGGTCTGGCTGCCCGGGTTGGTGACGCTCGGGGTGTTGGTCGGCGCGGTGCCGACGTTCACGCCCGCCCACGCGGTGGAGACCGCGTTGAGCTCGGCGCTGCCGGCCCCGTACAGGTCCTTGGCGGCGTTCTCGGTGGCGGTGCGGGCGGCCGCGTAGTTGGTGGTGGAGGTCATGTAGGTGGTCAGCGCGCGGTACCAGATCGCCGCCGCCTTGTCCCGGCCGATGCCGGTGACCGTGATGTTGCCCTGGGTCGGCGAGTTGTAGCTGACGCCGTTGATGACCTTGGCGCCGCTGCCCTCGGAGAGCAGGTAGAAGAAGTGGTTGGCCACGCCCGAGGAGTAGTGGACGTCCTTGTTGCCGACGGTCGAGGACCAGACGTCGGCGGACGCGCCGTCCTTGGAGGGCTTGTCCATGTAGCGCAGCGGGGTGCCGTTGCCGTTGATGTCGATGAGCTCGCCGATGAGGTAGTCCGGGTTGTCGGACGGGATGTTGGCGTAGAACTCGACCATGGTGCCGAAGATGTCCGAGGTGGCCTCGTTGAGGCCGCCGGACTCGCCGGAGTAGTTGAGGTTGGCGGTGGCCGCGGTGACACCGTGGCTCATCTCGTGGCCCGCGACGTCCAGCTCGGTCAGCGGGTGGGTGTTGGACGAGCCGTCGCCGTAGGTCATGCAGAAGCAGGAGTCGTCCCAGAACGCGTTCACGTAGTTGCTGTCGTAGTGGACGCGGCTGAAGGCGCCGACACCGTCGTTGCGGATGCCGTTGCGGCCGAAGGTGTTCTTGTAGTAGTCCCAGGTCATCGCGACGCCGTAGTGGGCGTCGACCGCGGCGGACTCCTTGTTGGAGGCCGTGCCGTTGCCCCAGGTGTCGGTGGACTTGGTGAACATGGTGCCGTTGCCGGACGTCCCGTTGTTCATGTTGGTGGTGTACATCCCACCGCGGGTGTTGTCCTTCATCTGGTACGTCGAACCCGACAGCGTGGTGCCGATGGTGACGTTGCCGACGAAGACGCCCTGGCCGGTGCCGGTCTGGATGCCCTCGAACTTGTGGATCACCTCGCCGGTGGTGGCGTCGGTGACCACGTGCAGCTTGCTCGGGGTGCCGTCGGCCTCCTTGCCGGAGACGACGGTCTCGTAGGCGAGCTTCGGGGTGGCGCCGGCGGCCCAGACGACCAGCCGCGGGGCGTTCTCCAGGGCGGAGCCCGACTCGGCGGCCAGGGCCGCCTCCTGGGCCTTGGGCGCGGCGAGCTTCGGGGAGGTGGAGAGACCGGTCAGCGAGGCCTCGCTGGCCTTGTTCACGCTCTTGGTGGTGCCGTTGGCGGCCTGGTGGACGATCAGGTCGCCACCGAGGACCGGCAGCCCGCCGTAGGTGCGCTCGTAGCGGAAGTGCTGGGTGCCGTCGGCGTCGCGGACGACGTCCTTGGCGACCAGCTTCTCCTGCGAGCCGAGCCCCAGGGACTGGGCGAAGGCCGGGGCCTGGTCGCCGGCGACGGCGAGCAGCTGGGCCTTGGAACCCGCGACCTGGGCGGCGACCTGGGCCGGCGCGCTCGGCGCGGCCTGGGCGATCACCGGAATGCCGGTCACCAGCAGCGCGGTGGTGGCGGCTATGGCGGCCATGCTCACACGGGCATGCGAGTAGCGAGACAAAGCGGACTCCTTATCCGACCGCCGCGGGGTCACGAGCGGTGGAGAGAATCTGGCCGCGGTTGCGGCGCAGCGGGGGCCCTGCCGCTGGTCACGGCATGGGTGCGGTGCAATCACACGCGGGCGGAGCCGGCACCTGGACGGCAACCGGGGGGTGGGGGAACCCTTCTTCATCCGCAGCCGGGGGAATCGTGGCAGCAAACAGGTTGTGAATGACAGATGCATGCCAGTGATTGACCGAGAAGTGACCGTGGCACAGCGGCGTTTATCCCGTGCCACAGACCCGGGACAGCACCGAAACTCGCCGGGGCGTCACACCGATCCGGCCCGGAGCGATGCTTTTCGGCCACAACGGGACGGGGCCCCGTCCGCCGGACGGGGCCCCTATAAACAGTTTGGAAATCCCTTAAACCCTTGTCAGAAACGTCAGCTCTGTACGAAGACGGCCACCGTCCGGGCCGGCACCGTGAAGGTTCCGGTGGCCGGATCGAATCCCGACTGCTTCACCACCGCGTCGGACCCCTTCGCCTGCACCGGGTGCAGCGACTGCGCGGTGCCGGCGAGCCCGGCGACGGTCTGGCGCTGCGCGGTCGGGGTGGCGTTGAAGACCACCGTGATCGACTTCTCCGCACCGCGCAGGCCCTTGCCGTCCAGGTGCAGGGTGATCACACCCGGGTTCTCGCCGGCCGTGCCGGAGAGCGGGAAGGACAGCCGCTGCTGCACCTCGGCCGCGCTGGACAGGGCGAACAGCGGCGAGGCCTGACGGATCCTCAGGAACTGCTGGTAGAGCGCGGTGGACGAGGAGATCTCGTTGCAGCCGACCCTCAGCCCGGGGTCGGCCAGCAGCGCCTTGCCGCGCACCCACATCGCACCGTTGTCGGCCGCCATCGGCAGACCCCGGCCCCAGCCGTTGCCCTGGGCGCAGTCCCAGTGGATCGCGTTGAACCAGTCGCCCGAGTCGAAGGAGTTGGCGTCCAGCGACTTGGAGCGCAGCAGGTCGCTGCCGGCCTGGGAGAAGCCCGGGCCCTGGCTGAGCGCGCTCAGCGACAGGCCCAGCGCCTGCATCCGGGCCCGGTCGGCGGGCGTGGTGGTGACCGGCAGCTTGTACGCCAGCGCGTCGAACAGGTCGGCGTTGTCGTGCGCGTCCACGTACTCCACCGCCTCGCCGGGCTGCGCGGCGTAGCCGGTCGGGGCGCCGTTGTAGTCGACTCCCGCTCCGGTGACGGCCTTTCCGGCGCTGTCGGTGAAGCGGTAGCCGGCCAGGTTGCCGGTCAGGCCGACCTTCACCTGGTCCATCTGGTGCAGCAGACGGGCCTTCTGCTCGGCCGGGGTGCCGTTGTCCGCCGAGCCGTTGGGGTCGGTGAACAGGCCGGAGGCGAAGCCCTGTTGCGGGGCGGAGGACAGCATGTAGTTGCCGCCGCGCGCCGCGTCCCGGACCCGGTCGTTGAAGGTGGCGATCCCGGTGCCGGCCATGTTGACCTGGGTGGCCTGCACGAACCGGGCGTCGTTGGCGACCACGCCGAAGTTCCAGCCCTCGCCGTACAGGAAGACGTTCCTGCCGTCGACGCCGTCCTTCTCCTTGGTCAGGCCGCGCAGCGCCTTCTGCACGTCCAGCATGGTGGACTTGGGGTCCAGGCCCATCAGGTCGAAGCGGAAGCCGTCCACTCGGTACTGCCGGGCCCAGGTGAGCACCGAGTCGACCACCAGCTTGTTCATCATGGCGTGCTCCGGCGCGGTGTCCGCGCAGCAGCTGTCCGTGGTGACCTTGCCGGTGTCGCTGAGCCGCTGGTAGTAGCCGGGCACCACCTTGTCGAGCACCGACTTGTCGTCCTGCCCGGCGGCCGCGGTGTGGTTGTAGACCACGTCCAGCACCACCCGCAGGCCGGCCTCGTGCATCGCCTGCACCATCTCGCGGAACTGCACGGTGCGCGCCGTCCCGTTCGGGTCGGTGGCGTACGAGCCCTCCGGCACCGTGTAGTGCAGCGGGTCGTAGCCCCAGTTGTACGCGTCGTCGGCCTGCACCGCGGCGACGCACTCCTGCTGCTTCTCGCTGTCGGCGGCCAGCGCCGTCAGGTCGCAGGCGGGCAGCTTCTGCTCGGCGCGGTTCTCCCGGATGGTGGCGATGTCGAAGGTCGGCAGCAGGTGGATGGTGGTGACACCGGCCTTGGCCAGGTCGCGCAGGTGCTGCATGCCGGCCGACTTCGACTCGGTGAACGCCTTGTACGTGCCGCGCTCGGCCTCCGGCACCGTGGTGTCGGCGACGGAGAAGTCGCGGACGTGCAGCTCCTGGATCTGCTGCTTGGTGGCCGGGACCGCCTCCGGGCTGCGGTGGTCGTCCCAGCCCTTCGGCTTGTTGCGGCGGCTCGCCAGGTCGGTGACCAGCGAGCGCTTGGAGTCGGTGGAGAGCGCCACCGAGTAGGGGTCGGTGACCGTGTTGGTGACCACCTTGCCGACGCTCGGCGCCCACACCTTGAGCTGGTAGAGGTAGTACTTGCCGTCCAGCTCGTCGGCGTCCCGGGTCAGCGACCAGACGCCGCTGGCCTCGTCCCGCCTGAGCGGCACGGTCTTCGGGGTGCCGCCGGTGGCCTTGTCGAAGAGCTGCACCGAGACCTCGGTGGCGGTGGGCGCCCAGAGCGAGAGGGTGACCTTGCGGTCCTCGCCGCCGAACCAGCCCCAGCCGTCGCGCTCGCTGCGGTAGACCGGGCCGAGCTGCGCGGCGCCGGCCTTGGCGGCGTAGAGGTCGTCCAGCACGCCCGGGGTCTGCACGCCGGTGGCGGCCAGCGCGGCGCCGTTCGGCAGGTGCTCGGCGAAGACCAGCTGCGAGCGCAGGGCCGCGGTGACCCGGCCGGCGTCGCGCGGGTCGACGGTGAACGCCCGGTAGCCGGCCAGGTGCGGGAACTTCGCCTTCTGGGCGTCGGTGAGGCCGCTCGCCGGGGTGAGCCGGATCCAGCGGCCGGGCTTGCTGAGCACGCCCTTGTCGACGGCCAGGGTGCCCTCGGGGTCGTAGATCAGCTGGGCGCTGGTCCCGGAGGCGAGCGCCGCGTCGGCGGCACCGTAGGTTGCCGGGACCACGACCGTGTTCCGGTCGATCCACTGGGCGCGGGAGGAGGTCAGGTCGAGCTGCGAGGAGGCGCCGGCGGCCTGCGGCAGCAGGTGGCCCTCCTGGCCGCCGATGATCCAGATCTCCCGGCCGCTGGTGCCGAAGTCCAGCGACTGGTCGGCCGGGAGGTCCTTGTCGTTGCCGTTGTGGATGATGTAGCTGAGGCTGGTCGCGCCCGCCGCCAGCGGCACCTCGAAGACCGCGCCGTACGCGTCCTTGCGGACCGGCATCAGCGGGTTGCCCCAGTCGGTCGGGGTGGCCGCGCCGGTCCAGTCGTGCAGGCCCCAGCCGTCGTAGTTGCCGTCGGCCCGGTGGTAGTGGATGACCGCCTTGCCCTCGGGCACCGGCACGGCGCCGTCCGGGTTGGCGGTGCGGACGGCCGGGTCACCCTCCTTGATCCAGATCTCGCCGGTCGCGGAGATGTCGATGTGCCGGTCGGAGTCGACGTCCTTGGTGCCGTTGTTCTCCACCACGAAGCCGAGGTCGGCGGCGCCGCTCTTCAGCTTCACATAGGCGAAGGCGCCGTAGGCGTCCCGCCCGGTGAAGCCGTGGCCGGCCGGCCAGGTGGTCGCCTCGCCGTCCGCCAGGTCGCCCCAGGCGTAGAGGTTCCAGCCGTCGTAGTCGCCGTTCTTCCGCTGGTAGTGCACGATCGCGTACGGCCGCGAGGTGGCGCTCGGCGCGGGGGCGGGGGTCGGCGCGCCGGTGGTGAACGAGCCGGTGGTCGAGGCCAGCCGGCCCGCCGAGTCCTGCACGACGGCCTTGTAGCGGACCACCGTGCCGGCCGGGACCTTCGACAGGTCCTGGGTGACCTTGTACGTTCCGTTGTCGGCGGTGCCCAGGGTCTGCCACGGCCCGTCGCCGATCTGCGCGGCGAAGCTGACCCGGTCGAAGCCGCCGCCCGGCACCTGCGCGCCGACGGTGACCGTCCCGTACGAGCCGTCGGCCGGCGCGGCCAGCGTGATCTGCGGCCCGGCGGTCGGCTTGGCCGGCTTGCCGGCGGCCTTGAAGACCACCGAGGACTGCGCGGGCACGGTGACCGTCACCTTGCGGTCGGCGCCGCTGGTGAGCTTCTGCCCCGCCTGCGGGTAGAGCCGGTCGAAGCCCATGCCGGCCGAGAAGGTGTCCAGGGTGACGGTCTTCGGCTCGTTCGCGTTGTTGACCGCGACCAGGTACTCGACCTGCTGCTTGGCGTCGATCCGGGAGAAGGCGTAGACGCCCGCGCCGTCGGCCGCGTACCGCTCGATCTGCGCGCCGTCGGCCAGCGCCGGGTGGTCCTTGCGCAGCTTGGCCAGGCCCGCGATGCCCTGGTACAGCGCGGCGCCTTCGTCGTAGCGGTCCTTGGAGCCGGCGGTGCCGCCGATCACGGTGTCGCTGTTGTACGAGGGGGTCTTGGACGCGAACATGTCCTGCCGCGCGTCCTTGTCGCCGCCCGCGCCGGTGAAGCCCTGCTCGTCGCCGTAGTAGACCACCGGCTGGCCGCGGGTCAGGAACTGCAGCTCGGTTGCCAGCCGGTCCTTGGCCAGCAGGGTCTGCTGGGAGGCGCCCGGGTTGTCGGCCTGCAGGAAGCTGCCGAAGCGGCCCATGTCGTGGTTGCCGAGGAAGGTCGGCAGCTCGTAGGCGTCGGTGTCGGCGGTGGTGTAGCGGTAGTCCTGGCCGTAGACGTCGGCCAACGCCTTGGCGGAGCCGTTCTGCGAGACGAACTTCCGGGCCGCCTCCTGGAAGGCGAAGTCCAGGGTGGCCTGCAGCTTGCCGCGGGTGACGTACGGCGAGGTGACCGCCGGGTCGCCGGAGTAGACCTCGCCGAACATGAAGAACTTCTTGTTGCCCTGCTCGGTGGCGAACTTCTTCAGCGCGGGCGCCCACTGCTCCCAGAAGGCCATGTTGACGTGCTTGACGGTGTCGATCCGGAAGCCGTCGACGCCGGTCTCGGCGACCCACTGCTGGTAGATCTTCTGGAAGCCCTCGACCACCTTGGGGTTCTGGGTGTCCAGGTCGTCCAGGCCGGAGAAGTCGCCCTCGGTGGCGGACTCGCCGGCGAAGGTCGAGTTGCCGCGGTTGTGGTAGAGCGAGGGGTCGTTCAGCCAGGACGGGGTCTTGGCGGTGGCGTCGGCGGGGGTGCGGAAGCGCGGGGAGTAGGGGAAGGAGTCCGCGCCGGTCTTCGGCCAGGCGGCCCGGGCATCCGCGAGGGCGGTCTCGTCCACCGGGTTGCCGTCCGCGTCCAGCACCGGGTAGGCGCCGGTGGAGCGGTAGCCGTAGCTCTGCTCCGCGAAGTCGACGACGTCGGCGGTGTGGTTGGTGATGACGTCGAAGAAGACCTTGATGCCGCGCTTGTGGGCCTTGGCGATCAGCTCCTTGAGCTGCTCGTTGGTGCCGAAGTGCGGGTCGACCTGGGTGAAGTCGGTGATCCAGTAGCCGTGGTACCCGGCCGAGGCGTCGGCTCCGACGCCCTGCACCGGCTTGTTCTTGAAGATCGGCGCCATCCAGATCGCCGTGGTGCCCAGGTCCTGGATGTAGTCGAGCTTCTGGATCAGACCCTGCAGGTCACCACCGTGGTAGAAGCCCTTGTCCGCCGGGTCGAGGCCGTTGTCCAGCCGGCCGCCGGTGATGCCACCGGTGTCGTTCCCGGTGTTTCCGTTGGCGAAGCGGTCGGGAAGAACGAAGTAGAACTGCTCGCGGGTCAGGTCGTGGCGGCCGGCGGTGGCGGCCAGCGCGGCGTCCGACGGGGGCGCGGGCGGGGCGGCCGCGGCGGCGGCCAGCGGGGTCGAGCCCAGTGTCGCGGCCACCAGCGAGGCGGCCAGCAGCACGGCGGCGCGGCCGGGGCGGCGGTACGGGGTGGTGCTCCTTGGGGGGCGGGGCTGGGCTTGGGCCACGGCGGGCTCTCCCTTGAGGCGGCTCGGCGTACGTGAGGTGGCGTGGACCGTAGCGCGCTGCAAGATGTTTCAGCAAGATGCTGAAATTGTTGCAACCAAGGTCTTGACCCAACCGTTGCGAAACCCGCAGAGTCCTACGGTGGGGAGTGCGGCCCGCCGGACCTGACAGCCGGCGGGCCCGCCCCCGACCGCTGTCCGTACATGGACCCCGGTTCGACCGCTCGTTACCCGCGCGCAACAATGGAGCACATGCGCTCCGAGAGTCACGAAACCCCTACCCCCGTAGGGGGACAGTCGGTGAAGAATCCCCGACCACAGGATGATCGGACGGCTACGGGACGTCTGGCAGACTTCTCGTCCATGGGGGAATCGACCGACATCCACGCACCCGGCGCCGATCGCGCCGAAACGGCGTCCGACGGCGGTTCCGTCTCCGGCAAGGCCCACCCGAGCCCGCTGCCCGACGGAGCCACCCGGGCCGCCCAGTCGCCCGCGGCCGCCCTGCGCAGCCGCGTCCGCGAGCAGCGGCAGAGCCCGGCCCGGCCGCGCCTGGTCTTCGAGCTGGCCCTGATCGGCCTCAGCTACTGGGTCTACTCGCTGATCCGCAACGCGGTGCCCGAGCAGGCCGCCGTCGCGCAGAAGCACGCGAGCTGGATCTGGAGCTTCGAGCAGACCTTCGGCGTCGGCATAGAACGCGCGGTGAACCACACCGTCGACAAGATCACCTGGCTCATCGTCGGGATGAACTACTACTACGCGACGCTGCACTTCATCGTGACCATCGGCGTCCTGGTCTGGCTCTACCGCAGACACCCGGGGCGGTACGCCGCCTCCCGCACCGTGCTCTTCGTCACCACCGGCATCGCCCTGGTCGGCTTCTACTTCTTCCCGCTGGCCCCGCCGCGGCTGATGACCGGCGGCGGCTTCATCGACACCGTGAAGGTGCACGACACCTGGGGCTCGATGGCCTCCGGCGCCGGCGCGCACGTCTCCAACCAGTACGCGGCGATGCCCTCGATGCACATCGGCTGGTCGCTGTGGTGCGGGCTGACCATCTTCTTCCTGGCCGAGCGCACCTGGGTGCGGGCCCTGGGCCTGGCCTACCCGGCCGCCACCCTGGTGGTGATCATCTCCACCGCCAACCACTTCTGGATGGACGCGGTCGGCGGCATCCTCTGCCTCGCGGTCGGCTTCGGGGCGGCCCGCCTGATCTACCACGTCTGGGCCTTCCAGCTGCCGCGCGTCCCCGGCGAGGAGCGCCCCACCGGGCAGCTCACCGTGCCCGCCTCCTGGAACACCGTCGGGGCGCACCGGTAACCACCGGCACGCCCGCCCGGGGACGCCTCCCCGGGTCCGGCGGTCACTGCCCGTAGAACAGCCGGTCGACCACCTGGCGGGCGCGGCGGGTGGTCCGGCGGTACTCGTCGACCAGCTCGCCGCTGTGGCCGGTGCCGTAGCCGAGGTAGCGGGCGACCCCGGCGATCTCGCGGGCGTCGACCGGGAAGCTGTCCCCGGGCCGGCCGCGGACCAGCATCACCGCACTGCGCACCCGCGAGGCGAGCACCCAGGCCGCGTCCAGCACCTCGGCGTCCTCGGCCCCGATCAGCCCGGCCTCCCGGGCCGCCGCGAGCGCCACCCGGGTCCGGGTGGTGCGCAGCGCCGGCACCTCGTGGCCGTGCTGGAGCTGCAGCAGCTGCACCGTCCACTCGACGTCCGCGAGCCCGCCCCGGCCGATCTTGGTGTGGGTGGTCGGGTCGGCACCGCGCGGGAGGCGCTCGGCCTCGATCCGGGCCTTGATCCGGCGGATCTCCAGCAGGTCCCGCTCGGGCACCCCGGCTCCCGGGTAGCGCAGCGGGTCGATCAGCGCCCGGAAGCGCTCCCCCAGCTCCGGGTCGCCCGCGACCGGCTCGGCGCGCAGCAGCGCCTGGCTCTCCCAGGCGTGCGACCAGCGCTTGTAGTACGCGGTGTACGAGACGAGGGTGCGCACCAGCGGGCCCTGCCGCCCCTCGGGCCGCAGGTCGGCGTCGACCACCAGCGGCGGCTCCACCGAGGGTGCCGCGAGCAGCGTGCGCATCTCGTGGATCACGGCGTGCGCCGCCCGGGCGGCGTCCTCGTCCAGCATGCCGAGCAGCGGCTCGTGGACGAACATCACGTCGGCGTCCGACCCGTACCCCAGCTCGTGGCCGCCGAACCGACCCATCGCGATCACCGCCAGCCGGGTCGGCAGCTCGCCGTTGGCGGCCTCCCAGCCGGCCACGCAGGCCTTCAGCGCGCCCTGCAGGGTGGCCGCGTTGAGCGCGGTCAGTGCCTCCCCGGCGGCGTCCAGCGCCTGGGCCGGGTCGTCGCCGAGCCGGCCGAGCAGGTCGGCGGCCGAGGTCCGGAACAGTTCCCGCCGCCGGACCGACCGGGCCGCCGCGACCCCGGCCGCGGCGCTGCCCGCCCGGCCGACCGCGGCCAGGATCTCGGCCTCCAGCGCCACCCGCCCGCGCGGGGCCAGACCCTGCGGGTCGCCGAGCATGGCGACCGCCTCGGGCGCGCGCAGCAGCAGGTCGGGGGCCAGCCGGCCGGCCGACAGCACCCGGGCCAGCTGCTCCGCGGCCGCCCCTTCGTCGCGGAGCAGGCGCAGGTACCAGGGGGTGCGCCCGAGCGCGTCCGACACCTGCCGGAAGTTCAGCAGCCCGGCGTCCGGATCGGCCGAGTCGGCGAACCAGCCCAGCAGCACCGGCAGCAGCGTCCGCTGGATCGCCGCCTTCCGGCTCACGCCCGCCGCGAGTGCCGAGATGTGCCGCAGCGCGGCCGCCGGATCGACGTACCCGAGCGCCGCCAGCCGCTCCTTCGCGGCCTCGGTGCTCAGCCCGGTCGCCCCGGCGCCCGCGCCGGCGACCTCCAGCTCCGCGGTGGGCAGCACCGCGACGGCGTCCAGCAGCGGCCGGTAGAACAGCCGCTCGTGCAGGCGCCGCACCTCCACCGCGTGCCGCTTCCACTCGCGCTCCAGGGCCGCGATCGGGTCGGCCCGGGTGTCGTCGTTGATCTGCGCGGCGAGCGAGCGGGCGAGCCGCCGCAGGTCGGCCTGGTCGGTGGGCACCAGGTGGGTGCGGCGCAGCCGGTGCAGCTGGATCCGGTGCTCCAGCGACCGCAGGAAGCGGTACGCGGTGTCCAGCGAGGCCGCGTCCGCCCGGCCCACGTACCCGCCGGCGCTGAGCGCGGCCAGCGCCTCCAGGGTGTTGGCGCTGCGCAGGCTCTCGTCCGTCCGCCCGTGCACCAGCTGCAGCAGCTGCACCGAGAACTCCACGTCCCGCAGCCCGCCCGGGCCGAGCTTGAGCTGCCGGTCCAGCTCGGTGACCGGGATCGCGTCGATCACCCGCCGGCGCATCTGCTGCACGTCCGCGACGAAGTTCTCCCGCGCCGAGGCCTGCCAGACCAGCGGCGCGATCGCCTCCGTGTAGGCGGCGCCGAGCTCGGCGTCGCCGGCCACCGGACGGGCCTTGAGCAGGGCCTGGAACTCCCAGGTCTTGGCCCAGCGCTGGTAGTACGCGAGGTGGCTGCCGAGGGTGCGGACCAGCGGGCCGTTGCGGCCCTCGGGGCGCAGGTTGGCGTCGACCGGCCAGATGGTGCCCTCGCCGGTGGTGTCGGAGCACAGCCGCATGGTCCGGGCGGCGAGCCGGGTGGCGGCCTGCATCGCCTTCTGCTCCTCGACGCCCTCGCGCGGCTCGGCCACGAAGATCACGTCCACGTCGGAGACGTAGTTGAGCTCCCGGCCGCCGCACTTGCCCATGCCGATGACCGCCAGCCGGCAGGCGCGGGCGGCGTCCGGGTCCTCCTCGGCGGCGATGTCCAGGGCGGTCTGCAGGGTGGCGCCGGCCAGGTCGGCCAGCTCGGCCGCGGCCTGCGGCAGGTCGGTGGTGCCGGACAGGTCGCGGGCGGCGATCGCCAGCAGGCAGCGCCGGTAGGCGGCGCGCAGCGCGTCGGCCCGCCGGTTCGGCTCGTCCGCCCAGACCCGGCCGGTCAGCTCGCCGAGGAAGTCGGACCGGCCCGGGTGCATGTCGCGCAGCTCGAAGGTGACCAGCGCGTGCCAGTCGCGCGGGTGCCGGGCCAGGTGGTCGCCGAGCGCGGTGGACGCGCCGAGCACGCCGAGCAGCCGGTCGCGCAGCGGCTTGGAGGTGGTCAGGGTGTCGCGCAGGGTGTGCCGCTCGTGCTCGTCCAGCGCCTCCAGGAGCCCGGCGAGGCCGTGCAGCGCCTGGTCCGGGTCGGCGGTGGCGCCGAGCGCGTCCAGCAGCACCGGGTCGGCGGCCAGCCCGTGCAGCGCGGGGTCGGCGAGCCGCCGCACCGCCTGGTCGGGGTCGCCGAAGCCGCGGCGCACCAGCCGGATCTCCAGCCGGCTGGTCCGGCTCCCGGCCCGTTCCTCCACTGCCATCGCCCCTCCAGCTGCCCATTCGTTCGAAAAAGCCTACGTTCCCGCCGCGCCACCTGCCCGAAGTGACCCGTCGTCACCCTCCCCCGAACGGCGCGGGTCGACGCCGCTTCCCGCCCGCCGCCCGCCCGCCCGGGTCCATCCGACCACGACGCCCAGCGGAAGCGCGGTCACACCGCGTCACCGGGGGCCGCACGGGGTCCGCGCCGCCGAACGGCCGCAAATTACCCCGCTCGTGCAATGTCACACGTGATACGAAGTCCGGACCCGGGCCGAACTCCACTGCCCGCAACCGAAGGTGACCCGTGATCCGCATCCGCACCGTCCACACCCCCGCCGACTACCCCACACTCGCCCGGCTCCTCGGCGCCACCGTCGACGAACTCGCCGCCGAGGACGCCGGCCGTCCCGCCACCGACGCGCTCACCACCGGCCCCGACGGCCGGCTCACCGGCCACGGCCGGATCCGCCTCCTCGCCGAGGACCCCGCCGGCCGCCCCCTCGGCTACGCCACCGCCTGGCGCGCCCCCTGGACCCCACCCGGCGACCTCGCCTCCCACTACGCCCTGGCCGACACCCACCTCCCGTCCGCCGACCCCCGTGCCGCCCAGACCCCGGCCGCCGACACCCCCTTCGCCCACCTCCCGCCTTCCGAGGCCCTTGCCGCCCACCTCCCCCTCACCGACGCCCTCGCCGCCTGGGCCCGTACCGTCGGCGCCACCCGCCTGCTCACCGAGCTCCCCGACAGCCGGCTCGACCTCCTCCCCGCCCTCCTCGACCGCGGCCACACCGTCGACGCCCACATCCGCACCGCCACCACCGCCCTCCGTCCCTCCCCCGGGCCGCTCCCCGAGCCGCCGGCCGGCATCCGGTTCACCACCTTCGCCACCACCACCGTCACCGACCCCGCCCACCGGCTGCACGCCCTCTACCTCGCCACCCTCCCCGACAACCCCGGCTTCGCCGACGCCCTCCCCGACTACGGGCAGTGGCACACCGAGGTCCTCACCGGCCCCGCCTTCCGCCCCGACTGGATCCACCTCGCCGAACACACCGGCCGGCTCGTCGCCGTCGCCGCCGCCCATGCCACCCCCGACCCGTACACCTGCCACCTCACCTACACCGCCGTCGCCCACCCCTGGCGCGGCCGGGGCCTCGCCCGCGCCCTCAAGCTCCACGCCGCCCACCACCTCGCCCTCGCGGGCCTCCGCACCGCCCACACCGAGGTCGCCGCCGCCAACACTCCTATGGCCACCCTCACCACCGCCCTCGGCTACACCTGGCACCCGGGCCACCACCGCCTGGTCCTCCCCCTGTGACCAGCCCTCGCCCCGCCGCCGTTCCCGCCCTTCCCCCCTGCCGCCGTCTCCGCAACCCTGGTGCCACCACACCGCACCGTACGAAGGGGGCCCGGAACCGTGACCGATCCGCGCAGCGCCCGCACCGCCCGCCGGGCCGCGACCGCCGCCGGACTCCTCTGCGGCCTGCTGCTCTCCGCGGCCTGCGCGCCGGCACCCGTATCCGCACCCGCACCCGCACCTTCCGCCGCCCAGGAACCGCCCTGCGTACGGCAGCTGACCACCTACCTCCAGGACCACCTGGACGGCCAGCCCGACCTCGGCGACTACCAAGAGCTGGGCCTGTCCGCCGCCGAGGCGCGGGCCCTGCGCGCGCTCCGCAGGCAGGCGGACGAGCTGCGCGGGAGCGGCCCCCTCCCGTCCGGCTGGGTGGCCGAGCGGGCCCGCGCCTCCTGCGCGGAGATCGAGCGCAGCGAGGCGACTTCCTCCCCGAAGCCGCCCGGGTGGCCGTGAGCCGTCCGCCGCTCCTTCCGCCCGACCTGCACCGCGGATGCCTGTCGGACCGTCACAATCGACGTAGTCCCGGAGCGGCAGGGCGACTCCGGACGGACGGAAGCACGGAAGCGAGGAGGGCTCGATGGCGCAGCAGGTACGGGGTGTGATCGCACGGTCCAAGGGGGCGCCGGTCGAGGTGGTGACCGTGGTGGTGCCCGATCCCGGGCCCGGCGAGGCGGTGGTGAAGGTGCAGGCGTGCGGTGTCTGCCACACCGACCTGCACTACCGGGAGGGCGGCATCAACGACGAGTTCCCGTTCCTGCTCGGCCACGAGGCCGCGGGCATCGTGGAGTCGGTCGGCGAGGGTGTCACCGAGGTGGCGCCGGGTGACTTCGTGATCCTCAACTGGCGTGCGGTGTGCGGGAACTGCCGGGCGTGTCGGCGCGGCCGGCCCTGGTACTGCTTCGCCACCCACAACGCGAAGCAGAAGATGACGCTGACCGACGGCACCGAGCTCTCGCCGGCGCTCGGCATCGGCGCGTTCGCGGAGAAGACGCTGGTCGCGGCCGGCCAGTGCACCAAGGTCGACCCGGCGGCGTCCCCCGCGGCGGCGGGCCTGCTCGGCTGCGGCGTGATGGCGGGACTGGGCGCCGCGGTGAACACCGGCGCGGTCGGCCGCGGCGACTCCGTCGCCGTCATCGGCTGCGGCGGTGTGGGCAACGCGGCCGTCCTCGGCGCCCGACTGGCCGGCGCCGCCAAGATCATCGCGGTCGACCTGGACCCCCGCAAGCTCGCCAAGGCCCGCGAGCTGGGCGCGACGGACACCGTCGAGGCAGGGTCGGCGGACGTGGTCGAGGCGATCCGCGAGCTCACCGGCGGCCACGGCGCGGACGTCGTGATCGACGCGGTGGGCCGCCCGGAGACGTACCGGCAGGCGTTCTACGCCCGCGACCTGGCCGGCACCGTGGTGCTGGTCGGGGTGCCGACACCCGAGATGAAGCTGGAACTGCCGCTGCTCGACGTGTTCGGCCGCGGCGGCTCCCTGAAGTCTTCCTGGTACGGCGACTGCCTGCCCAGCCGGGACTTCCCGATGCTGATCGACCTCTACCTGCAGGGCCGGCTCGACCTGGACGCCTTCGTCAGCGAGACCATTCCGCTGGACGGCGTGGAGCAGGCGTTCGAGCGGATGCACAAGGGCGAGGTGCTGCGATCGGTGGTGCTGTTCTGATGACGGCCCGGATCGAACACCTGGTCACCTCGGGCGAGTTCAGCCTGGACGGCGGCACCTGGCAGGTCGACAACAACGTCTGGCTGGTCGGCGACGACCACGACGTCCTGGTGATCGACCCCGCCCACGACGCCGAGGCGATCGCCGCGGCGGTCGGCGACCGCCGCCTGGTGGCGATCGTCTGCACCCACGGCCACAACGACCACATCAACGCGGCGCCCGAACTGGCCGACCGCACCGGCGCGCCGATCCTGCTCCACCCGGACGACGCGGTGCTCTGGCAGCAGACCCACCCCGAGCGCAAGCCCGACGCCGACCTCGCCGACGGCCTCCGCCTGACCGTCGCCGGCACCGACCTGACCGTGCTCCACACGCCCGGGCACAGCCCCGGCGCGGTCTGCCTGCACGCCCCGGAACTCGCCACCGTGTTCAGCGGCGACACCCTCTTCTCCGGCGGCCCGGGCGCCACCGGGCGGTCCTTCTCGGACTTCCCGACGATCATCGACTCGATCCGCGACCGGCTCCTCACCCTCCCCCCGGAGACCACGGTGCGGACCGGCCACGGCGACACCACCACCATCGCCGCCGAGGCCCCCCACCTCGCCGACTGGATCGCCCGCGGCCACTGACCGCAAGCACCCCGGTCCGGCGCCCAAGCGCGCCGGACCGGGGTCGTCCGGGGTGTTACAGCACCTGGAGGTTCTTGCGCAGCTCGAACGGGGTGACCTCGGAGCGGTACTCCTCCCACTCCTGGCGCTTGTTGCGCAGGAAGAAGTCGAAGACGTGCTCGCCGAGGGTCTCGGCGACGAGTTCGCTGCGCTGCATGAGGTCGATGGCCTCGCCGAGGTTCTGCGGCATCGGCTGGATGCCGAGCGAGCGGCGCTCCGCGTCGGAGAGTGCCCAGACGTCGTCCTCGGCGCCGGCGGGGAGCTCCAGGCCGTCCTCGATGCCCTTGAGGCCGGAGGCGAGGACCACGGCGTAGGCGAGGTACGGGTTGCAGCCGGTGTCGAGCGAGCGGACCTCGACGCGGGTGGAGCCCTGCTTGCCGGGCTTGTACATCGGGACGCGGATCAGCGCGGACCGGTTGTTGTGGCCCCAGCAGATGTAGGAGGGGGCCTCGCCGCCGGCGCCGGCGGTGCGCTGGGAGCCGCCCCAGATGCGCTTGTAGGAGTTGACCCACTGGTTGGTGACGGCGGCGGTCTCGGCGGCGTACTTGAGCAGGCCGGCGATGAAGGAGCGGCCGACCTTGGAGAGCTGGTACTCGGCGCCGGACTCGTGGAAGGCGTTGCGGTCGCCCTCGAAGAGGGAGACGTGGGTGTGCATGCCGGAGCCGGGGAAGCCGGAGAACGGCTTGGGCATGAAGCTGGCGTGGACGCCCTGCTCCAGCGCGACCTCCTTCATGACCAGGCGGAAGGTCATGATGTTGTCGGCGGTGGAGAGCGCGTCGGCGTAGCGGAGGTCGATCTCCTGCTGGCCGGGGGCGCCCTCGTGGTGGGAGAACTCGACCGAGATGCCCATCGACTCGAGCATGGTGATGGCCTGGCGGCGGAAGTCGTGGCCGACGCCGCGCGGGGTGTGGTCGAAGTAGCCGGACTGGTCGGCGGGGATGGGGGCGGTGCCGTCGCCGGGGAGGTTCTTCAGCAGGAAGAACTCGATCTCCGGGTGGGTGTAGAAGGTGAACCCCAGGTCGGACGCCTTCTCCAGGGTGCGCTTGAGGACGAAGCGCGGGTCGGCGTACGACGGCGAGCCGTCGGGCATCATGATGTCGCAGAACATCCGCGCGGTGCCGGGGGTCTCCGAGCGCCACGGCAGTATCTGGAAGGTGGTCGGGTCCGGCTTGGCGATCATGTCGGACTCGTAGACCCGGGCGAAGCCCTCGATCGCCGAGCCGTCGAACCCGATCCCCTCGTCGAACGCCTGCTCCAGCTCGGCCGGAGCGACCGCGACCGACTTCAGGAACCCGAGCACATCGGTGAACCACAGCCGGACAAAACGGATGTCACGCTCCTCGAGCGTGCGAAGCACGAACTCCTGCTGCTTGCCCATGGGGACAGTCTCACCTCTGCTCTTTACGTCCGTGTTACGCCCGCGGGCGTGACCGGAACCGGCTGCTCCCATCATGGCGGATCTTCCTGCGGAGTCCACCCCCGGGCAGGCCACGGTAGGCCGTGGAACGCCCGGTGGGGAGACATAACGTCAGTTCGACGATTACACTCGTCGCATGCCCAACATCCGTCTCGCCCTGAGCCAGACCGACCCGTGGGTCGGCGACATCGACCGCAACCGTGACGAGGTGGTGCGCTGGACCAGGCGGGCCGCCGAGGCCGGAGCGCAGCTGGTCGCGTTCCCGGAGATGGCCCTGACCGGCTACCCGGTGGAGGACCTGGCGCTGCGCGGCTCCTTCGTGGAGGCCTCGCGGACGGCGCTGGTGGAGCTGGCCTCCCGGCTGGCGGCGGAGGGCCTGGGCGAGCTGCCGGTGGTGCTGGGCTACCTGGGCCGCTCGGAGCACGAGGAGCACCGGACGCACCGCCCGGCCGGCTCGCCGCAGAACTGCGCGGCGGTGCTGTACCGCGGCGAGGTGGTGGACCGCTTCGCCAAGCACTTCCTGCCGAACTACGGCGTGTTCGACGAGTACCGGTACTTCGTGCCGGGCGACCGGCTGTCGGTGCTGCGGCTGCACGGGGTGGACGTGGCGCTGGCGATCTGCGAGGACATCTGGCAGGAGGGCGGCCGGGTCACCGCGGCGGGCGAGGTCGGCGCCGGGCTGCTGCTGGTGATCAACGGCTCGCCGTACGAGCGCAACAAGGACGATGTGCGGCTGGAGCTGGTCCGCCGCCGGGCCGCGGAGGCAGGCTGCCCGCTGGCGTACCTGAACATGGTCGGCGCGCAGGACGAGCTGGTCTTCGACGGCGACTCGCTGGTGGTGTCGGCGGACGGCGAGGTGCTCGCCCGGGCGCCGCAGTTCGAGGAGACGCTGCTGCTGGTCGACCTGGAGCTGCCGGCCGCCGAGGGCGACCAGCCGGACGGGCTGATCCTCAGCGACGGGCTGCGGCTGGCCCGCACCGACCTGGGCGGCGACCGGCTGCCCGCCCCGGCGGAGCCGGTGGCGGCGCAGGTCGCGCCGCGGCTGGACGACGAGGCGGAGATCTACCAGGCGCTGGTGGAGGGCACCCGGGCGTACGTCCGCAAGAACGGGTTCCGGTCGGTGCTGATCGGCCTGTCCGGCGGCATCGACTCCGCGCTGGTCGCGGCGATCGCGGTGGACGCGGTCGGCGCCGGGAACGTCCACTGCGTGTCGATGCCCAGCAAGTACTCCTCGCAGCACTCCCGGGACGACGCCGCCGAACTGGCCCGCCGCACCGGCCTCAACTTCCGTACGGTGTCGATCGCGCCGATGGTCGAGGCGTACCTGGGCGCCACCGACCTCACCGGGCTGGCGGAGGAGAACCTGCAGTCCCGGGTGCGCGGCACGCTGCTGATGGCGATCTCCAACCAGGAGGGGCACATCGTGCTCGCGCCCGGCAACAAGAGCGAGCTGGCGGTCGGCTACTCGACGCTGTACGGCGACTCGGTGGGCGCGTACGGCCCGATCAAGGACGTCTACAAGTCGCTGATCTTCCGGCTGGCGACCTGGCGCAACGACGAGGCCGTGCGGCGTGGCGAGGTGCCGCCGATCCCGGAGAACACCATCCTCAAGCCGCCGTCCGCCGAGCTGCGGCCGGACCAGAAGGACACCGACTCGCTGCCCGACTACGACCTGCTGGACACCGTGCTCGACCTGTACGTCGAGGGCGACCAGGGCCGGGACGCGATCGTCGCGGCCGGCTACCCGGCCGAGGTGGTGGACCGGGTGGTGCGGCTGGTCGACACCGCCGAGTACAAGCGGCGCCAGTACCCGCCGGGCCCGAAGATCTCGCCGAAGGGCTTCGGCCGGGACCGCCGACTGCCCATCACCAACCGCTGGCGGCGCGGCTGAACCCGGGTCGGCGGGGCGGGCGGTCCGGTAGGGTGATCACCTGTGCCGGGCCGCGCGCCGCGCCGGCCGACCACGAACCGAGGAGGTGGGACCCATCACCGCTGTGCCAGGACGGGTGCTCCCCTCCGACCGCCCCGCCGCCGACCAGGCGTAGCCGGGGCGCGGGAGCCCCGCGGACGTACTCCGAAAGGCTCCTCCCGCCGTGACCCCGTACCCCTCCGCGCTGCTGCGCGCCACCACCGTCCGGAAGCTGCGCGCCGCCGGCTGCGTCTTCGCCGAGGACGAGGCGCGCCTGCTGATCTCCGCCGCCCGCACCCCCGCCGAGCTGGCCGTCCTGGTCGGCCGCCGGGTCGACGGCCTGCCGCTCGAACACGTCGTCGGCTGGGCCGAGTTCGGCGGGCTGCGGGTGTCCGTCGACCCGGGCGTGTTCGTGCCGCGCCGACGCTCCGAGTTCCTCGCCGAGCAGGCCGCGGCGCTGGCCGCCCCCGGGGCGGTGGTGCTCGACCTGTGCTGCGGTTCCGGCGCGCTCGGCGCCGCGGTCGCCGCCGCCGTCGGACCGGTCGACCTGCACGCCGCCGACCTGGACGAGGCCTCGGTGCGCTGCGCCGCCCGCAACCTCGCCGCCGCGGGCGGGCGGGTGTACCGCGGCGACCTGTACGCGGCCCTCCCCGCCGAACTGCGCGGCCGGGTGGACGTCCTGGTCGCCAACGCGCCGTACGTGCCGACCGGCGAGATCGGGCTGCTGCCCCCGGAAGCCCGGGACCACGAACCGCTGGCCGCCCTCGACGGCGGGGACGACGGGCTGGCGATCCAGCGCCGGGTCACCGCCGACGCGCCCGCGTGGCTGGCGCCCGGCGGCCACCTGCTGATCGAGACCAGCGACCGTCAGGCCACCCGCACCGCGGACGCGTTCGCCGACGCCGGGCTCGCCCCGCGCATCACCGCCTGCGAGGAGCGTGACGCGACCGTGGTGATCGGCACCCGCGCACGGTGAGGCGGGGGCGGTGCGCCGCCGGACGGACCGTCAGTCGGGGACGGCGGCGCGCCAGCTCCAGGTGGTGCGGCGAGGGCGGCCGGGGAGTTCGCCGCGGCCGGCGCACCACAGCAGTACGGCCGCCGGGTCGCCCGCCGGGGCGTCCGGGAACAGCCGGGCCAGCACCCCCTCGCACAGGTCCGGCGGCGGGGACCAGTCGGCGCCGAGGCCGCCCGCGAGGTCCCAGGTGTGCAGCAGCACCTCCGCGCAGCCCATCGCCGCGAACCCGCCCGGGTCGCACGGCCCCCAGTGCCACGCCCGGGCGTCCGCGGGCGCGGTGTCCAGCACCGCCCGGAGCATCCCGCCCGCCGCCGCGACCACCCGCAGCACCTCGGTCGGCGTCGCGCCCTCCCCGACCACCAGGTCGTACGGCAGGTACGAGCCGTCCGCGCGCCCGGCCAACTGCCCGGCGTACGCCACCAGATCGTGCGCCACGTGCGCGGCGGTCTCCCGGCAGCTCCACTCCAGCCCCCGCGCGGGCACCGCCCAGTCGTCCCCGACCGCGTACGGCCCCAGCGTCCGGGTCATCCACCCGACCGCCCGCCCCACGTCCCCACCGTCCATGGCCTCCAGGCTACGGGTGCGGATCAGTAGCGGTAGTCCGCGGTGATCGCCAGGTGGTCGCTGCCGTCGGCGGCGAGGGTGCGGGAGTCGGTGGGGGTGAGGCCGCCCTTGCTGAGGATCTGGTCGATCCGGGCCATCGGGAAGGACGCGGGCCAGGAGAAGCCGAAGCCGTCGCCGGCGGCGCCCTGGGCGGACCGCATCTGGGAGGTGACCGGCGCGAGGCTGCGGTCGTTCATGGTGCCGTTGAGGTCGCCGAGCAGCAGGACCTTCTTCAGCGGCTCGGCCTCGATCGCGTCGCCGAGCGCCTGCGCGCTGACGTCCCGCTGCCCGGCGGTGAAGCCGCTGTCGAACTTCAGCCGGACGGAGGGCAGGTGGGCGACGTACACGGCGAGCGGCCCCTTGGGGGTGGTGACCTCGGCGCGGAAGGCGCGGGTCCAGCCGATCCGGATGTCGACGACGGAGACGCCGGAGATCGGGTAGCTGGACCACAGGCCGACGGTGCCCTCGACCGCGTGGTACGGGTACTTCGCGGCGAGCCCCCTGGCGTACGTGGAGACGGCGCTGCCGGCGATCTCCTCCAGGGCGACGATCTGCGCGCCGGAGTCGTTGAGGAGCTTCACGGTGCCGGCCGGGTCGGCGTTGGCGGCGGCGACGTTGTGGCTGAGCACCTTGAAGTCGCCGGGACCGGTGCTCTTGTCGGTGAGCAGGCCGCCGAACATGTTGAGCCACAGCGCAGTGGGCAGCAGGACGGCGAGCAGCGCGGTGGCGGAGCGCCGCCACACGCCGAGCCCGAGCAGGACCGGGATCGCCAGGCCGAGCCAGGGCAGGAAGGTCTCCAGCAGGCTGCCGAGGTTGCCGACGCCGTTGGGGACCTCGGCGTGGAAGGCGAGCAGGACGGCGACGAACAGGGCGAGCGCGGCGATGATCCGGCCGCGCCGCCAGCCGAGGCCGAGCCGGGCGAGGCCGCGTCGCGGGGCGGGAGGCTGCGTACCGTCCGCCGCTTCGGCCGCCGGACTGTCCGCCTGCACCATGCCCACTCCTCCGTGCCGTTCCGTGTTCTGTCGTGCCCGGTTGTGGCCGATTCCGGACCGATTCCGGAGGAATTGGTCGGATTCTCGGCTCAGCCTATGACGGGACAGACGCGGCGGGGGCGCCACCGGGTTCCGGCGCGCCCCCGGCTGTGGGCTCGGTCACGGCCGGTCGGACGGCTCCGGCCGGGGCCGGGTGCCGATGCCCTGCAGCACGGTGTCGATCATGGCGCGGGCCAGGTCGGGGTCGTCCAGCGGGGCGTCGTCCCACAGCACGCTGCGCACCAGGATCGGGCCGAGGATCAGTTCGCAGAGCAGCTCGACGTCGACGTCGGAGCGCAGTTCGCCCTCGGCGACGCCGCGGCGGACGACCATGCGGATGAGCTCGCGCCGCGGCTTGATCACTCGTTCGTGGTACGTCGCCTTCAGCTCGGGCCACGCGCCCATCTGGCCGAGGGCGGACTTCACCACCCAGCGGGAGCGCTTGGCCAGGCCGCGCCGGCGCATGTAGTCGACCAGCGTGATCAGGTCGTCCCGGTAGGTCGGTCCGGCCAGCGGCGGGGGCGGCTCCTCGAGGCGGTCGATCACGTCGACCAGCAGGGCCTCCTTGTTGGACCACCGCCGGTAGATGGTGGCCTTGCCGACGCCCGCGGCGGCGGCGATCCGCTCGACGGAGAGTTCGGCGAGGCTGCTGCCGTCCTCCATCAGGCGCTCGACGGCGGCGAAGATCGCCTGCTCGGCGGCCTCGCTGCGCGGACGACCGCGGCGCGGGGCGGCGCCGGCAGCCGCGTCGTTCACGGCGGCCGGGCCGGCCCCGGCACACAGGGCGGGGCCGGCGGCCTGGGCCGGTCCGGTGGAGTCGGCGGCCGGCTGCGTGCCCGGCAGGTCGATCTTCATGCGCCCATTCTCCACCGGCCGGCTCAAACCCTGGCGGGGTCGGAGGCGGACTCGGGCGCGGCGGTGGCCTTGCCGGGCCCGCCGGGGGTGTCGGCGGTGCGGCCGGGCAGCAGCAGGAGCGCGATCACCGCGCCGACCGCGGTGATGCCCGCGGAGAGTCCGGCGACCACGTGCATGGCGTGCAGGAAGGAGTCCATGGCGGGGGTGACCAGCGCGCTGTCGTGCGTGCCGGCGGCGATCGCCAGGGTGGCCTCCAGCGACTCGCCGGCCTTGTCGCGCAGGGCGGGCGGCAGCGCGGCGAGGTGGTCGGCGACGCCGTCCCGGTAGACGGTGGAGAGCACCGCGCCGAGCACGGCGACGCCGAGCGAGCCGCCGACCTGCCGGAAGGTGTTGTTGATCGCGGAGCCGGCACCGGCCTTCTCGCGGGGCAGCGCGCCCATGATCGCGACGGTGACCGGCGGCATCACGTGCGCCATGCCGGCGCCCATCACGAAGCCGAGCACCACCAGCACCCAGATCGGCGTGGTGGCGCCGAGGAAGAGGTAGCCGAGGAAGCCGACCGCGATCAGCGCCATGCCGCCGGCGCAGGTGGCGCGGACGCCGAACCGGTCGACCACCAGCCGGGCCCGGGGGGCGAACAGCAGCTGGGCGCCGGCCAGCGGGAGCATCAGCGCGCCGGCCTGGAGGGCGCTGTAGCCGCGGACGCTCTGGGTGTAGAAGACGCCGAAGAAGGAGACGCCCATCAGCGCGAAGAACACCACGCCGACCACCGCGATCGAGGCCGAGAAGACCTTGTTGCGGAACCAGCCGATGTCCAGGGCCGGGTGGCTGGTGCGCTTCTCGAACAGCACGAACGCCACCAGTGCCAGCACGCCGACCGCGATCGGCACCCAGGCCTTCGGGTCGAGGAAGTCGGCCAGCTCGCCGCCCTTGATGATGCCGTAGATCAGCGCGACCAGGCCGACGATGGACAGCAGCACGCCGATCGGGTCGAGCCGGCCGGGGTTGGGGTCCTTGGAGTCCGGCACCAGCAGGAACATCGCGACCAGGGCGACCACCACGATCGGCACGTTGACCAGGAAGACCGAGCCCCACCAGAAGTGCTCGATCAGCAGGCCGCCGGTGATCGGGCCGATCGCGATGGCCAGGCCGACCGCGCCGGCCCAGATGCCGATCGCCTTCGGCTGCTCGTGCCGCTCGAAGACGTTCATGATGATCGCCAGCGTGGCGGGCATCACGAAGGCGCCGCCGAGGCCCATCACCGCCCGGTAGCCGATCAGTTCGCCCGGGGTGGTGGCGAGCGAGGAGAGCAGCGAGCCGAGGCCGAAGACGAGCATGCCGCCGAGCAGCGTCCACTTGCGGCCGAAGCGGTCGCCGAGCAGGCCGGCGGTGAACAGCAGTCCGGCGAAGACCAGGGTGTACGAGTTGATCGCCCACTCCAGGTCGCTCTGGCTGGCGCCGAGCCCGACCGGGGCGGGGGTGGCGATGGTCTTCATCGCCACGTTGAGGATCGAGTTGTCGAGGACGACGACGAGCAGGGCGAGCAGCAGCGTGCCGAGGATCGCCCAGCGGCGACGGTGGACAGCTTCGGGCACCCGCGATGGTGCGGGCGTGGCGGTGGTCATGCGGCTCAGCGTAGCTCCGATTTCGATACGAGACGGGGCCGTATCGTAAAACTCGGGTAAAGCCGTGCCCGTGTCGGCTGCGCGACAGTCCGTGCGGCCGGTCTTTGCGCCGGGCGTTCGGCGTGCAAGCATGGAGCCAGATCCGGGGACGCCGTACGGCGCCACGAGACAACAACCTTCAGGAGTCTGTTCGATGAACGCTTCTCCGCTTCAGCCTGCCCCGGCGCAGGAAGGTGCCGTCCTGTACGGCGGCATCACCAACCGCCGGGTGACCGTCCGCGACCTCGCCAAGGCCAAGCAGCACGGCGAGCGCTGGGCGATGCTCACCGCGTACGACGCCCTCACCGCCGGCGTGTTCGACGAGGCAGGAATCCCGGTGCTGCTGGTCGGCGACTCGGCCGGCAACTGCCACCTCGGCTACGAGACCACCGTGCCCGTGACCATGGACCAGATGGTGATGCTCTCCGCCGCCGTCGTCCGCGGCACCCAGCGCGCGCTGGTCGTCGGCGACATGCCGTTCGGCTCGTACCAGGAGTCGCCCGCGCAGGCCATGCACAACGCCGCCCGCCTGATGAAGGAGGCCGGCGTCGGCGCGGTCAAGCTGGAGGGCGGCGAGCGCAGCGCCCGCTCGATCGAGCTGCTGGTCGAGGCCGGCATCCCGGTGATGGCGCACGTCGGCCTCACCCCGCAGTCGGTGCACGCCTTCGGCGGGTACCCGGTGCAGGGGCGCGGCGACGAGGCGGCGCACCAACTCCTGCGGGACGCCAAGGCGGTGCAGCAGGCCGGCGCGTTCGCGGTGGTGCTGGAGGCCGTGCCGGCCGAGCTCGCCGCGCAGGTCACCGAGCAGCTGGCGATCCCGACCGTCGGCATCGGCGCGGGCGCCGGCACCGACGCCCAGGTGCTGGTGTGGACCGACTTCGCCGGGATGACGGCGGGCCGGGTGCCCAAGTTCGTCAAGCAGTACGCCAACCTGCGCGCCGTCCTCGGCGACGCCGCCCGCGCCTTCGCGGCCGACGTCAGCGCCGGGACCTTCCCGGCCCCGGAGCACACCTTCAAGTAACCGGCAGGGCGCTGTCACCCCGCTGTCAGTCGGCTGACAGCGGGGTGACAGCGGCCCCGGGCAGCCTTGGCGACATGACATCGATCGCCAACAGCAACGCCGTGGAGGTCCGCGGCATCGTCAAGACGTACGGCGAGACCAAGGCCCTCGACGGGGTCGACCTGACCGTGCGCGAGGGGACGGTGCTGGGGCTGCTCGGGCCCAACGGCGCCGGGAAGACCACTCTGGTCCGCGTCCTGTCCACCCTGATCAAGCCGGACGCCGGCACCGCCTTCGTCGGCGGCTACGACGTGCTGCGCCAGCCGAAGCAGCTGCGCCGCACCATCGGCCTCACCGGCCAGTACGCCTCGGTCGACGAGCTGCTCTCCGGCTACGAGAACCTCTACCTGATCGGCCGCCTCCTGGACCTGTCCGCCAAGGAGTCGAAGGCCCGGGCCAACGAGCTGCTGGAGCGCTTCTCGCTCACCGACGCGGCCAAGCGCCCCGCGAAGACCTACTCCGGCGGCATGCGCCGCCGGCTCGACCTGGCGGCGTCGATGATCGGCCGCCCGAAGGTGCTGTACCTGGACGAGCCCACCACCGGCCTGGACCCGCGGACCCGCAACGAGGTCTGGGACGAGGTGCAGCGGATGGTCGCCGAGGGCTCCACCGTGCTGCTCACCACCCAGTACATGGAGGAGGCCGAGCAGCTCGCGCACGAGCTGACGGTGATCGACAAGGGCCGGGTGATCGCCAACGGCGGGATCTCCGAGCTGAAGACCCAGGTCGGCGGCAAGACCCTGCAGGTGACCCCGCGCAACGCCGCCGAGCTGCCGGAGATGGCGCGCTGCCTGCGCGAGGCGGGCATCGCCGCGACCGTCTCCGCCGACGCCGAGCTGCTGTCGGTGCAGCTCACCGACGAGGAGCAGCTGACCGCCGTGGTCGGCGTGCTCGGCACCCGCGGCTTCGGCATCGCGGGCCTCGACACCAAGCTGCCCAGCCTGGACGAGGTCTTCCTCGCCATCACCGGCAAGCGCAACGCGTCCACCGACAGCATCCCCGCCCCGACCCGTGACAAGGAGCCCGTCGCATGAGCAGCGCCGTTCTCGACGCCAACGACACCCGGATCGGGCTCCGCGCCTCGGCCCGCCACCTGGGTGCGCTGACCCGCCGCAACCTGATGCGGATCAAGGCCGACCCCGAGTCGATGCTGGACGCGCTGCTGGTCCCGATCATCTTCACGGTGCTGTTCGTCTACGTGTTCGGCGGCGCGGTCGCCGGCGGCCAGCAGGCGTACATCCAGTACATGATCCCGGGCCTGCTCGGCACCACCGGCCTCAACCTGGCGATGGCCGTCGGCACCGGCCTGAACAGCGACTTCCAGACCGGCGTGATGGACCGTTTCCGGACCCTGCCGATCGGCCGGTCCGCGGTGCTGCTGTCCAAGATCGCGGCGGAGATGATGCGCTCTCTCGTCGCCTTCACCGTGCTGATCACCTTCTCGATGATCCTCGGTCTGAAGCTGACCACCGGCTTCCTCCCGCTGCTCGCCGCGGTCGGCCTGTCCCTGATGCTCGGCATGTCGATCGTGTGGATCTCGATGCTGCTCGGCATGTCGCTGCGCAGCGCCCAGGCGGTCCAGGGAGTGTCGATGATGGTCATCATGCCGCTGCAGTTCGGCAGCTCGATCTTCGCGCCGGCCAGCACCATGCCGGGCTGGCTGCAGACCTTCACCAAGTACAACCCGCTGTCCGCGCTGGCCGACGCCTGCCGCAACCTGATCAACGGCGGACCGGTGGCCCACTCGGCGACCATCGTGATGGTGTTCTCCGTCGTGGTCACGGCGATCTTCGCGCCGCTCGCGGTGGCCCGCTTCCGCAAGCGGACCTGACCCGGGCCCGGCCGCCGGTCAGTAGTCCGCGATGCCGTCGAGCAGGGCGGCCGCCTCCGACAGTTCGAGGCGGCCGCCCTCCTCGTACGCCGCCTCGTACTCGGCCGGGCCGACCCGCTCGCGCGCCAGCCGCTCGCAGTACTCCCGCTCGGAGCGCTCCATGTACGAGCCGAGGTGCCCGTGCAGCGCGTCGTGCGCACCGAGCAGCACCGCGGCCCGGCGGGCGGCCCGGGGCTCGTCCAGACGGGCCGCCAGCTCGGCGAGGACCGCGGCGGCCGGGGTCAGCAGCATCAGCGACATGTGCTCGGCGAACACCGTCGCACCGCCCTGGACGTCCCTCATCCGGCGCCGCCCCGACGCCAGTTGGGCCAGCCCCTCGCGGACCCGGCCCGAACGGGCCAGCGCCCAGCCCCGGATGCAGTCGACCACGCCGAGGAAGACCTCGGGCGCGACCGGCCCGAGCGTGTGCTGCTCCTCCCCGAGCAGGTCCAACTGCCCGAGGCCCCGGGCGTACTCGCCGCGCTGGATGTAGTGGTGGCAGAGCACCAGCCGCCCGTACATCCGGGCCCCGTCGGAGGAGTGGCCGCTCACCGAGATCTCGGCCAGCGCGTCCACCACCATCCGCTCGCCCACCTTGTGGTCGAACTCCATCAGCGTCTCGCCGAGCCGCACCCGCAGCAGCGGCACCTCCTGGAGCGCGCCCAGCTCGGTGGCGAGCACGATGGCCCGCCGGTAGTTGTCGGCGGCCCGCTGCCCGTCACCGAGCTTGGCGAAGTTCTCGGCCTGCGCCGCCAGCGTCTCGGACTGCCCCCAGCGGTCGCCGGCCCGGGTGAACAGCTCCAGCGCCTCGGCGCTGTCCTCCACCGCCTGGCCCAGCTCGCCCACCCAGTCGTTGAGCAGCCGCGACCGCAGCTGCAGGGCGAACGCCAGGTCGCCCTCCCGGCCGTACAGCCGGGCGCCGACCACCGCGTCGTCCACGGCCTCCCGCATCCGGCCCATCTCCCCCGCCAGAAACAGCGCGAACATCCGCAGCAGCACCGGGGAGCGGTACGACTGCGGCAGGTCCGGGGTGTACATCTGCAGGATCCGGTCGGCGGTGCGCAGCGCCTCCGGGTCGCCGAGCGTCGCCATGTTGCCGGTGAACATCGACACCAGCCGCTGCAGCCCCAGGTGCCGGCGCGCCTCCTCCAGCATCTCGGGGGCCATCGGCAGCGGTGCGTCCAGCGGCCCCTCGGTGAGCGGGACCGGCATCGGGGCGTCCTCGGCATACGGGTCGGGTCCGAGCGCGGAGACCGCGTCGTACCAGGCCCGGGCCTCGGTCCGGTAGTCGCGCAGCGTCCAGTAGCTGCTCATCGCGAGGGCGAGGACCAGCGCCTCCTGCTCCTCGCCGAGCTCCACGGCGCGGCGCAGCGCGGCCCGGATGTTGTCCTGCTCCCGCTCCAGGCGGGCGAGTTCGGTGAGCTGCCCGGGGCCGTGCAGGTCCAGCTCGGCCTGCCGGACCAGCTCGCGGTAGTGCCGGACGTGGCGCAGCGCGACCTCGGGCTCGTCCGCCTCGGCGAGCCGCTCGGTGGCGTACTCGTGGATGGTCTCCAGCATCCCGTACCGGGGCTCGCCGCCCAGGTCGGCGACCAGCAGCGACTTGTCGACCAGCGAGAGCAGCAGGTCGGCGACCTGCCCGCGGGTCACCTCGCTGCCGTCGGCGACCACCTGCTCGGCGTCCTCCAGGGTGCAGCCGCCGGCGAAGACCGCGAGGCGGCGCAGCACCGCCCGCTCCCGGGAGCCGAGCAGGTCCCAGCTCCAGTCGACCACGGCGCGCAGCGTCTGCTGACGCGGCAGCAGGGTCCGCGAACCGGCGGTGAGCAGGGCGAACCTGCTGTCCAGCCGGTCCGCCAGCAGACGCGGCGTCAGCCCGCGCAGCCGTGCGGCGGCCAGCTCGATCGCCAGCGGCAGCCCGTCGAGGCGGCGGCAGATCTCGGCGCACGCCTCCGGGTCGTCGGCGATCGCGAAACCGGGCCGGGCCGCGGCGCCGCGCTCGGCGAGCAGCCGCAGCGCCGCCGGGTCGGGCAGCGGCTCCACCGGCAGCACCGCCTCGCCCGGCACACCGAGCGGCTCCCGGCTGGTGGCCAGCACGGTCAGGCCCGGGCACTCGGCGAGCAGCCGGTCGGCCAGGTCGGCGGCGGCCTGCACCAGGTGCTCGCAGTTGTCGAGCAGCAGCAGCATCCGGCGGCGGCCGCAGTGGTCGAGCAGCCGGCGCAGCGGGTCGTCGCGGCTGTCCATCGCCTCGCCGACCGCGCCGCCGGTGTGCAGCACGGTGTCGCGCAGGCCCAGCGCGGAGACCACGGCGCCGGGGACGGCGGCCGGGTCCTCCAGCGGGGCGAGCTCGACCTGCCAGACGCCGTCCGGCCAGTCGGCGCCGGTCTGGGCGATCCGGCCGGCCTCCAGCGAGAGCCTGGTCTTGCCGGAGCCGCCGGGGCCGGTCAGCGTGGTCAGCCGGCCCGCGTCCAGCGCGGCCCCGACCGTGGCGAGGTCGCCGTCCCGGCCGACGAAGCTGGTCAGCCGCGGCCGCAGGTTGCCCGCGGCCCGCAGCACCTCGCCGGCCGGCGGGCGCGCACCGGCGCCGTTCGACCCCGCGAGCCCGGCCGGTGCGCCGTCGTGGCCACCACCGCCGCCCGGCCCCGCGAACCCGGCCGCGGCGTACGTGCCGGAGGTGCCGGGAGTGCCGGGAGTGCCGAAGGGCGCCTCGGCCCCGCTCCGCACACCGCCCGCGTCCGGTCCCCGGCCCGTGCCGGGCGCACCGCCGACGCCCCCCGCAGCACCACGGGCCGAGGCGTCCCGGTCCCCCGGCGCGGCCGCGGGCCACGTCGCACCGCTGCCGCCGCCGAACCCGCCTGTACCGGCGGTCCCGTACTGCCGGGCCGGGCCGACGGGCGGGTTGAGCAGCTCGCGGTACAGCGCCTGGAGCTCCGCCCCCGGGTCGGTGCCGAGCTCCTCGGCCAGCGCCCGGCGGACGCCCTCGTACCGCTGCAGCGCCTCGGCGGTCCGCCCGCCGTCCCGCAGCGCGCGGATCAGCAGCACCTGCCAGGACTCGTCCAGCGGGTGCTGCTCGCACAGCTCGGCCAGCTCCGCGGTGGCGACGCCGGTGCGGCCGAGGGCGAGCAGGGCGGTGATCCGGCACCGGCGGGCGTCGTCGCGCTGGGCCTCCAGCCGGGCGGCCGGGCCGTGCCGGTCCGGCAGGTCGGCCAGCGCCGGGCCGCGCCACAGCGCGAGCGCCGCGTCCAGCCGCTCCAGGGCGGTGCCGGGCTCCCCGGCCTCCAGCGCCGTACGGCCCTCGGCCGCCAGCCGCTGGAACTCGCCGACGTCGGTCCGGCCGTCGGTCAGCCAGTACCCGGCCGGGCCGGAACCGACCTCGGCGCGGCCGACGGTGCGGCGCAGCCGGCCGACCAGGGTCTGCAGCGCGGCGGCGGCGTCCTGCGGCGGTTCGGCGTCCCACACCTCGTCGACCAGCAGCTCGGCGGGGACGGGCCGGCCCTGCCGCAGCACCAGGGCCGCGAGCAGGGCGCGCAGCCGGGCGCCGCCGAGCGGGACGGGGGTGCCGTCGTCGGAATGGGCCGTGGTCGTGCCGAGGATGCCGTAATGCACGCGACCATTCTGATCGACGCCGCGGGGTGGAACACCGCCGATGTCCCGGACGTTCACGTGGGGCCGGTTGTCGGCCCGCCGCCGGGACCGGCATGATCGTCCCCTGCCCGTCCCCGTGTCCGTCCCTGCCAGCCCCGGAGTCGTACCGCATGAGCTTCGCGTCCACTCGCAGCCGCAGCGAGGAGAACCGGGTCAGCCCGATCTTCTGGGTGCTGCTCGCCGTCCTCGCCACCTCGGCCTGGGGGGTGGCCTCCGGCTTCGGCAACGAGCGGTTCGGCGTCTTCCTCTTCGTGGTGGCCGGCTGGATGGTCTCGCTGTGCCTCCACGAGTACGCCCACGCCCGCACCGCGCTGCACGGCGGCGACATCACGGTCGGCGCCAAGGGCTACCTGACCCTCAACCCGCTGAAGTACGGGCACGTGCTGCTGAGCTTCGTACTGCCGGTGATCTTCGTGATGCTCGGCGGCATCGGCCTGCCCGGCGGCGCGGTCTTCATCGACCGGCACCGGATCCAGGGCCGCTGGAAGCACAGCCTGATCTCGGCGGCCGGTCCGCTGGTCAACGTGGCCTTCGCGGTCGTGCTGATGGTGCTGGCCCGGGCCGACCTCTACGGCGACTCGATGCTGCCGGCGGCCCTGGCGTTCCTGGCGTACCTGCAGATCACCGCGGCGATCCTGAACCTGCTGCCGGTGCCCGGCCTGGATGGCTACGGGGTGATCGAGCCGTGGCTGTCGTACAAGACCCGGCGCGCGGTCGAGCCGTTCGCGCCGTACGGGATGCTGGTGCTGTTCGCGGTGATCTGGCAGACCGAGGCCGGCGTCTGGCTGGGCGAGGCCGCGCTGTGGGTCATGGACCTGTTCGGCGTCCGGTCCTGGCTGGCGGCCGTCGGCCACCAGCTCTTCATGTTCTGGCAGTAGCCGATCCGGCCGGGCGGGGTCAGCCCTGCTCGGCGCGGGCCCGCTCGATCCGGTCCTTGCGGATGTAGAACCAGGCGATGTTGCTGGCCACGCCGGCCATCAGCACCCACACCACACCGAGCCAGTTGCCCTCGATGAAGGACACCACGGCGGCGGTCACCGCCAGCACGAGGACGATCGAGGCGTAGAGGGCGTTGCGGGGCATGGTGTGAGCTCCTAGCGGCGGGTGCGTTCGCAGCCATTGTCACCGACCGGCCCCCGGGATCCGTCCCGGGGGCCGGTCGCTCGCGTCGAATGTCGACGGTTGTCGTCAGATGTCCGTGATCCGCAGCCCGGCGTGCGCCTTGTAGCGCCGGTTGACCGAGATCAGGTTCGCGACCAGCCCCTCGACCTGGTGGGCGTTGCGCAGCCGGCCCGCAAAAACCCCGCGCATCCCGGGGATCCGCTCGGCCAGCGCCTGCACGACGTCGGTCGCGGCCCGCTCCTCGCCGAGCACCAGCACGTCGGTGTCGATCCGCTCCAGCGAGGCGTCCTGCAGCAGCACCGCCGACAGGTGGTGGAAGGCCGCGGTGACCCGGGAGTCCGGCAGCAGCGCCGCGGCCTGCTGGGCCGCGCTGCCCTCGGGGACCTGCAGCGCGTACGCGCCCTGCTTGTCGAAGCCGAGCGGGTTGACGCAGTCCACCACGATCTTCCCGGCCAGCTCGGCCCGGAGCGCGGTCAGCGTCTCGGCGTGGCCGTCCCACGGCACCGCGACGATCACCACGTCGCTCTCCCGGGCACACGCCGCGTTGTCCGCGCCGCGCACCCCGAGGCCGATCTCCTCGGCCGCCGCAACGGCCCGCTCGGCGGTACGGGAGCCGATCACCACCTGCTGTCCGGCCTGGGCCAGCCGGTAGGCCAGCCCCCGGCCCTGGTCACCGGTGCCGCCGAGAACACCCACCACGAGGGCGGAGACGTCCGGCAGCTCACGGCCGGGTCCGGCCGCCGCGTTCACTGATTCGGGTTGCGTCATGCCGGAATCCTCCCAAACGCCCCCGCGAGGCTCCATGCTTGTCGGCCATGGACGCGGTGAGAGTTTCCGCACTCCGGGAGTCACTGGCCGGCACCGGCTGGCTGGAGAGCACCGGTTCCTTCGCGGGCGCGCTGCGCTCCGAGGTGAGCAGGCGGGCCTCGTCCGGGCTGCTGCTGGTCGGCACCCCCCGGTACGAGCCCTGGCACCTGGCCGCCCACCTGGACGACGAGGCGGCGCTCTGCGGCCTGCCCGCGCTCGCCCCCACCCTGGTGCGACACACCGTCCCGGCCGGTTCGCCCGCCCACCTCGCCGTCGGGCTGCGCCGGCTGGAAGCCGCCCGGCGCGGCGCCACCGTGCTGCTGGTCGCACCCGAGAGCGCCGGGGCACCCCTGCTGGAGCGGGTGCAGGACGCCCGGCGCGGCGGCGCGACCGTGCTCGCCGTGGACACCGGGGACGGCGAGCTGGCCGCCCTGGCCCACGAGCGGCTGAGCGTGCCCGACGCCGAGCCGGAGCCGTTCGAGCTGGTCCAGCACCTGGTCAGCGCCGCCGCCGGCACCGCCGGGCGGCCCCGCAGCCGGTTCGCCCGACTGCTCGACCGGCTGACCGGCACCCCCGCCCTGCACTGGTGAGCCGGGCCCGCGACACCCGGGCCCGCGACACCCGATCCGGCCGCCGGAGCCGACCGCCGGACCCGTAATTCGATTGCACCGGCCGCGCCCGGGGGCGAAGCATGGCCCGACGTGAACGAATCCGCACAGAGCGACCCGTCCGACCCAGCCGGCGGCACCCTCCGCACCACCCTCCGCCGACTGCGGCCGGACCTCACGCCCTGGCGGTCCTCCCGGGACTTCCGGCTGCTGTGGACCTCGGGCTGCGTCTCGGTGTTCGGCAGCTTCCTGACCTACGTCGCCGTCCCGCTGCAGATCAAGGAGCTGACCGGCTCCTCACTCGCGGTCGGCCTGGTCGGCGCGTTCGAACTGGTGCCGCTGATCGCCTTCGGCCTCTGGGGCGGCGCCCTCGCCGACGCCCTGGACCGGCGCAAGCTGGTGCTGTGCTCCGAGGCCGGACTCGGCCTGCTCTCCGCTCTGCTGCTGCTCAACGCGCTGCTCCCGCACCCCCTGCTCTGGCCGATCTACCTGGTCGGCGCCCTGGTCGCAGCGCTGGACGGGCTCCAGCGCCCGGCCCTGGACTCGCTCACCCCGCGGATCGTCGCGCACGACCAGCTCACCGCCGCGTTCGCGCTGAACTCGCTCTACCGGAACGCCAGCTCGGTCGCCGGGCCGGCCCTGGCCGGTGTGATCGTCGCCGTCGCCGGTGTGCAGACCGCGTACGCCCTGGACGTCGCCAGCTTCGCCGTCTCCCTGACGCTGCTGGTGAAGATCCGCGCCGTCCCGCCCGCCACCGGCGCCGACAAGCCCTCGCTGCGCGCCATCGCGACCGGCGTGAAGTACGCCTGGGGCCGCAAGGACCTGCTCGGCACCTACGCCATCGACATCGTGGCGATGCTGTTCGCCTTCCCGATGGCGATCTTCCCGTTCCTCGCCGCCGACCTGGACGCCAAGTGGGCGCTGGGCCTGCTCTACGCCTCCAGCGCAGTCGGCGCGCTGCTGGTCTCCGCCACCAGCGGCTGGACCTCGCGCATCCACCGGCAGGGCCGGATGCTCCTGGTCGCCGCACTCGGCTGGGGCGCCGCGATGGCCGCGGCCGGCCTGGTCGGCAACATCTGGCTGGTGCTGTTCTGCCTGCTGCTCTCCGGCGCCGCCGACCAGATCAGCGGCATCGCCCGCTCCACCATGTGGAACCAGTCCATCCCGGACAAGCTGCGCGGCCGCCTGGCCGGTGTGGAACTGCTCAGCTACTCGGTCGGTCCGCAGCTCGGCCAGGTCCGGGCCGGCGGCATGGCCGCACTGGTCGGCGTCCGGGCCTCCGTCTGGACGGGAGGCGTGGCCTGCGTGGTCGGTGTCCTCGCGCTCGCCGCCGCGCTCCCCAAGCTGCTCGCCTACGACGACCGCACCGACCCCAACGCGCTCGCCGTCCGCGCCGAGCACCAGGCCCTGGCGACCGCCACCGCCGCCTCGGAGTCCGCCGCCTCGGACGCCGGCCCCTCCGGTACTGGCGTCGACCCGGTCGGCTCCCGCGTGTGACGGTAGGGTGACACGACCGTGCCCCGCGCGCGTCGACGCACCGTCACCATCGAGGCATGACACGGGGGAAACTGCTCCACCACCGCGCGGACAGGCTCTGGACGGTCCTGCTCCTCGCGCTGTCGCTGCTGACGATCCTGCTGCTGGTCCACTACAGCTCCTCGCCGCCGAACGTCCGGGCCGTGTCCGAGCGGCCCGAAGTGGCCACCGCCTCCGCCGCGGCGGCCCGCTCGATGGAGCAGCGGGCCGACCGCATCACCGCCGCCCTGGCCGGCGCCGTCCCGGCGGCTGGCGGGGCGACGCTGGACCACTGCCGCAGCGACCGGAGGCCCTTCGGGATCCCGCGCTACAAGCGGACGTACTGCGTCCACGAGCTCACCAGGTACCTGGGTTTCGACGGTGACTTCGCCGGGACGGGCACCGCCTGGGACAGCGCCCTGCTCGACCGGCACTGGACGCCGTCCGACGGCTCCTGGCTGGACGGCAACCTGCGGCTGACCGTCCAGCGGGTGGAGGGGCCGGCCGGACTGCCGGACTTCCAGGACCCGCTCGACCGGGCCGCCGCCGACCCCGGCCCGACGCACGTGATCCGCGACCGCCGCCCGTCGTCCGCCGAGGCCGCCGCACGGTCGTCCGCAGCGGCGGCGGAGGTCCTCCGCGCCCACCGCCACCTGGCGGTGGTCCACCTGAGCCTGTCGTACTACCGCGACTGACCCGGCCTCAGCCGTCCTCGCCGCCCTGGCTGCCGCGACCCTCGGTGGAGTCGTTCCACCGCGGGTCGTCACGCCACTCACGGTTGCGCTCCGCCGCGAGGTCCAGTGCGTGCGCCGCCTCCTCCCGGCTGGCGTACGGGCCGAGGCGGTCCTTGGCCGGGCACTCCGGCCCCTCCTCGACCTTGGCGTGCTTGATGCAGTAGAACCACTCCCCCGGCTGCCCGGTGGGCTTGCGGCCGAACCCCAGCGCCATCTGCGCCATCTCCCGTCACCGTGCGGTGCGCGAACCGTCCGTCCGCCCCGCGCTTCCCGGCGCCCCGGCTCTCCCGGGACCCCACCTCGATCATGCCCGGCCGCCGCACCCGCACACCCGACCGGGTGCGGGGGTCCGGCGGATAGACTCGCCTGCATGGCTCTGGTACCCGGCATCCTGTCCCCCACCCGCAAGGTCCCCGCGCACATCGCGCGCCCCGAGTACGTGGGCAGGCCCGCGCCGGCCCCGTACACCGGGCCCGAGGTGCAGACCGCCGAGACCGTCGAGAAGATGCGGATCGCCGGCCGGATCGCCGCCCGCGCCATGGAGGAGGCCGCCAAGCTGATCGAGCCGGGCGTCACCACCGACCAGCTCGACGTGGTCGCCCACGAGTACATGTGCGACCACGGCGCGTACCCGTCCGACCTCGGTTACCGCGGCTTCCCCAAGTCGATCTGCACCTCGATCAACGAAGTGATCTGCCACGGCATCCCGGACTCGACCGTCCTGGAGGACGGCGACATCGTCAACATCGACGCCACCGCGTTCATCCACGGCGTGCACGGCGACCTCAACGCGACGTACCTGTGCGGCAACGTCGACGAGGAGTCCAAGCTGCTGGTCGAGCGGACCCGCGAGGCGCTCAACCGGGCGATCAAGGCGGTCCGGCCTGGCCGGCAGGTCAACGTGATCGGCCGGGTCATCGAGTCGTACGCCAAGCGCTTCGGCTACGGGGTGGTCCGCGACTTCACCGGCCACGGGATCAACACCTCGTTCCACTCCGGCCTGATCATCCCGCACTACGACAGCGAGCGGGCCACCGAAACGATCAAGCCCGGCATGACCTTCACCATCGAGCCGATGCTCACCCTCGGCACCCACGACTACGACATCTGGCAGGACGGCTGGACGGTCGTCACCAAGGACCGCAAGCGCACCGCCCAGTTCGAGCACACGCTGGTCGTCACCGCCGACGGCGCGGAGATCCTCACCCTCCCGTAGCGGGCACCGCAGGGGTGGGCCTGCCCACCCCTGCCTCCTGCCCACCCTCGGCTTCCTGCCCGCCCCTGCTTCCTGCCCGCCCCCGTCAGCCGCCCGCCTGCCCGGGCGCCCCGCGTGCCGGTCAGGCGCGGGCCAGCGCGAAGCCGATGCCCGCGCCGAGGCCCTGGCCGAAGGCCAGCTGGATCAGCAGCTCGACCGCGGGCTCCAGGTAGCGGGCATTGCCGAGCGGCCCGGCGTCCACCGCGTCGAAGCCCAGCTCGGCGCCGAGCTCCACCACGGTCTTCACCGCCGCCCGGTCGTCGCCGGCCACCGGAAGCAGCAGACGCAGGCCACCGAACGAGCCGGTCTCCATCCCGCCCGCCATCACGGTGTTGAACGCCTTGACCACCGTCGCACCCGGCAGCGCGGCGGCCACCTGCTCGCCGCCCGAGGTGGTGTGACCGACCGTCAGCGACATGAAGTCGGCCGCCAGCGGGTTGGTGGCGTCCACCACGATCCGGCCCACGAGCGCCGCCTTCACCTCGTCGGCCAGCTCCGCGACCGCGCCGAACGGCACCGCCAGAACGGTCAGTTCCGCCTCCGCCGCCTGACGGGCGGACAGCTCGACGCCGGTCGCCGTGTTGGCCGTGGTCACCCGGTGGCCGGCCTCCGCGAAGCGACGGGCGAGCACGGAGCCGACGTTGCCGGTGCCGATGACGTTGATGTTCACAAGAATCCCCTACCCATGACGCGGCGAATGCCGCTTCGCCAGTGCTTCGAATTGGAAGCACCTTCCGACGAGAGGAGACAGTACATGTGCTTCGAATTCGCAGCAACTGGCTAGACTGGGCACCATGACCGAACCACGCTGGCTGAACGACACCGAGATGCGGGCCTGGGCCGGCCTGCTGGAGACCTACGACCTGATCCACCGGCTGGTCGAACTGCAGCTCCGCGAGGTCGGCGGGCTCACCATGGTCCAGTACGAGATCCTCACCCGGCTCAACGAGAGCCCCGAGGGCGCGCGCGGCATGACCGACCTGGCCTCCCGCATGGTCGCCTCGCGCAGCGGGCTCACCTACCAGGTCGGGCAGCTGGAGAAGGCCGGCCTGCTCCGCCGTGCCCCCGACCCGGCGGACGACCGCGGCGTCCTCGCCGTCCTCACCGAGGAAGGCCGGCGGGTCCTGGAGGCGACCGCGCCCGGTCACGTGCGGATCGTCCGGGAAGGCCTGATCGACCGTCTCAGCGAGACCCAGGTCGCCCAGCTCGCCGACGTGATGGACACCGCCCGCGCCCACCTGCGCGAGGTCGTCCCGCTGATCCCGCCACGCGCCCGCCGCGGCCGCGGAGAGGCCTGAACCGACCCCCACTCACACCCTGGGACCGCCGGACGCAGGACGCAGGACGCAGGACGCCTAACGCCTGACGCCTGACGCCTGACGCCTGACACCCGGTCAATCCGTCGCCCCGGCCCGGCGGAGGGCCGCACACCCTTGCCGCCGTCGCGCAGAACGCAGAGCGGCCCCGCCCGAAAACCCGGGCGGGGCCGCTCCGTCGTCGTCCGTCTCAGCCGATCAGCCACTGCTCCTCGGCGACCGCGCCGACCTCGGTGCAGGCGTCGGTGAGCACGTCCAGCACGCGCAGCGGATCCGGCAGCGACTGCTCGGGGCCGCGCAGCCACCGCACCTCCGAACCGTCCGGCAGCGCGGCCGGCGGCAGCAGCGTGTACGAGCCACGGCAGTGCCAGCGCAGGCCCGGGTGCTCGGACATGGTGTCCGGCGTGGAGTCCAGCGCGGAGGTCCACCACTCGTCCTCGTCGGCCGGGGTGCCGCGGGTGGCGGTGAAGAAGAGGTACCGGTCGTCGCCGACGGCCGCGACCGGACCGCCGACGCCGAGCGCGTCCAGCCGCTCCAGGGCCAGCCGCCCGGCCTCCGCCGGGACGTCCAGCACGTCGTGGGCGCGGCCGGTCGCGGTCACGAAGTTCGCCTGCGGGTCGCGGGACAGCCAGCGCGCCAACTGCTCGGCGTCCGTGGTCGCCTGCGACTGCCACGCGAAGGACACCGGGTGCTGGGCGGGCGCCGGACAGCCCACCCGGTCACAGGAACACCGGTGCCCCGCCGGATGCGCCGCGGGCGCCACCGGGAATCCCGCCCGAACCGCGCCGAGCAGCAGGTCCAGCCTCGAAGCCGCGTCCCCACCGGTGACCTCGCGGCTCTGCCGCCGGTCACGCCGCCACCAGGTCGTCCACCTACTGCTGGCTTCCATCGGGCCCCTTCCGCCACTGCTGTGAGCTGCCGTGCCAGGTACGGCACCGCCACCGACGCAACATCCGACGCCAACACCACGGAAGGCCCGTTGCTTCCCGGGCGCTGCACCGCGCACGTGCGTCTGCCGTGGGCCGGAGCCGGGGTCACCGGACGGCCGACGTCCGGGGTCACGGTACGGAGTTCGAGAGTTGCGACTCGGCGGGCAGGCGCGCGCACGGCGCGTCCCGCCCGGCCCGTACGGGGCCCGCGGACCCGGGGGAACCCGGGGGCGTACAGAGCAGGATAAGGGTGCGCGGACGGTCCGATTTACCGGGGGCGGTGCTGCCCTGGTCACACGACCGATCACAGCGGCTCCACAGCACCCGTCCGGGATCCACACGAGGCGCCGCGCGGCAGGTCACACGCGGCGGGTCACGCGCGACGGGTCACACCCGTCGGCCCCGTACGCTGGGGCACGTGAAGAGCGCGGACACCGAATTCGTCGGCGGGCCCCTGGACGGCAAGGTGCTGCCGATCCTGCTGGGCCTGTTCCACAGCGTGCCGAAGGTCTACAAGGTGCCGGTGCCCACCACGGAGGACCGGCCCGCCCACACGCTGGTCTACCGGCGGGCGAAGGAGTACGACGCCAAGGGTCGCTTCCGCTGGCGCTACGAGTACGACCCCGGCGCCGCCGCGGACTCCGGCACCGCGGTCGGGGTCAGCGAGGACTGACCCCGACGCGCGGCCTCGCCCCGACGCGCGGGCTCCCCCCCGACGCGCGGCCTCGCCCCGACGCGCGGGCTCCCCCCGGCTGCGGCTCACGCCTCCTCGGCGAGGATCAGGTACAGCTTCTTCTTGGCCTCGGCGAGCACCGCCAGGCCCTTCGCCCGCTGTTCCTCCGTACCGGTCGCCATTACCTGGCGCACCGCGTTGTCAACCGCGCCGAGCGCCGCGCCGACCTCCTGGATCGCCTCCCAGTCGACGCCCCGGCCGGCCTCGTCCCACGGGGACTGGGCACCGGCTTCCGCCTCCTCGCGGCCCTTCTCGGTCAGCTCGAACAGGCGCTTCCCGGAGACCTCCTGGGCCCGGACGAGCCCCTCCTCCTCCAGCAGCTGCAGCGTCGGGTACACCGACCCGGGGCTCGGCCGCCAGGCGCCACCGGTCCGCTCACCGATCTCGGTGATCATCTCGTAGCCGTGCATCGGCCGCTCCTTCAGCAGGGCGAGCAGCGAGGCACGGACGTCCCCGCGACGCGCCCGGCCGCCTCGGCCGCGCCCGTGGCCCCGGCCACCGTGGCCGCCGAAACCGTGCCCCCGACCACCGAACGGCGGCCCGAACGGCGGCGGCCCCATCGGCCGACCACCCGGCCCACCGAACGGCCCGAACGCCGGGCGACCCTCGAACACCTCCTCCGACATCCCGGGCATCCCCGGCATCCGGTCGAACTCCGGCCGGCGAGCCCGGCCCTCTCCGCGATAACGCTTTCCCGGTCGCATGACGCGTACCGCCTTCCATCCACTCGACACCTCGCCAACCGAAGCATCTCGATACCTCGACGATATATCGCTAACTATCGGATGGCAACCTCGTTCTCCGATCCGCCTGTGATCCTGTCTCAGCGAAGGTTGGCCGTGTCTCATCGAAGTTGGAGCGCCGCTCGTCCGTCTCAGTGAAGTTCGAAGGCCTGCTGATCTAGCTCAACGAGGCTTGATCAGCCCGGTTCAACCCCGGTGCAGGATGCCGTAGGTGGTCCGCGCATGATGGCCTCCATGGAGAGCGCGGTTGAGAAGGTCAAGGTCTGGTTCCGGTTCGTCCCGCGGGAGGGCTGGTTCCCGCAGGACATCGAGGGCCTGTGGGCGACAAGGCTCAGCGTCGACACGGCCGTGATCGAGAACGTCCCGTTCCTGAAGGACGGGGTCGCCGAGGGGGACGTCGTGCAGTTCCGGACCGACCCGGACGGGCTGCACTGGGCAGTCGGGCAGGTCGGCTCGGCCGGCAACTGCACGGTCCGCGTCGCGCCTGTCCCTTCAGGGCCGCTGGGCCGCAGCCCTCAGGCGGTGCACCAACGACTGGCCGCCTTCCACCTCGGCGGTGAGGTCATGAGCGCGGACTTCCCCATGGTGGCCTTCAACGTCCCGGCTGGTGCGGACTTCGCTGGGATCAAGACGCTCCTGAACCAAGGGCAGGACGAGGGCTGGTGGCACTACGAAGTCGGTTGCGGCACTGACGAATGGTGGAAGGCCTGATCCGGGTCTACGACTTTCGACCGAGCTGCGGCCAGCTGCGCGCCTTCCTCGCCGTCAACCTTCACTGAGACGGACCGGCGTCCCCTCAGGTTCAGTGAGACCCGTCCGGTCTTCGCTGAGACAGGTCAGCCTGCCCGGCCCCACTCGATCCGGTCCCGGTCTCGGATGGTCCGGCCCGATTCGCTCGGCGTCCCGGATGGCCTGGCTCGCACGGAGCGTGCCGTGCCGGGACTCGCCGGGACTGGCCCCGCCCCGGTGGCCGCGCTGTCGGTCAGCGGGCGAACTTCTCGATGGCCACCGGCGTGACCGGGGTGAAGAAGTTGACGAGGTTGCCGTCCGGGTCGCGGAGCAGGAGCGACCGGTTGCCCCAGGGCATCGTGGTGGGCTCGGTCACGAAGTCGGCGACGAAATCGAGCAGGTTCCGGTACACCCCGTCCACGTCGGAGACGAGGAACTCGATGATCACCGTGTTGTTGTCGGCCGGACGGGCACAGCCAGGCGCGAACAGTGCCACGGTGCGGGTGCTGCCGATCGCGAGCGTTCCGCCGACGGTCCGGAGTTCGGCGAAGTCCTCGGTGGACCAGTTCGCCCGCGCTCCGGTGGCTCGCTCGTAGAAGTCGACGAGGCGTGCGACGTCGTCGGTGATGATCCGGATCGAAACGAAGTCCATGGTGTTCTCCTCAGCTCGGTGAAGCCGTTGCACCTCGGACGCTAGAGCACATAGTGGACAGAATTGGTCCGGTATCAAAGCTAGGCTTGCAGCCATGGCTCGACCTACCAGCCGCGTGCTCACCCTCCTGGAACTCCTGCAGTCGGGCGGCATCAGAACGGTGGCGGAACTCGCCGACCGGCTGGGCGTCGACGGGCGCACCGTGCGGCGGTACGTGGACCACCTGGTCGACCTCGACATCCCCGTCGAGGCGGTCCGTGGCCGCTACGGCGGATACCGGCTCGCCCCTGGGTACCGCTTGCCTCCGCTCATGCTCAACGACGACGAGGCGCTCGCCGTACTGCTCGGCCTCGTCGCCGGCCGCAGGACGGGCTTGCTGACGGCGACGGAAACCGCGGGCGAGACGGCTGCGGCCAAGATCCGCCGGGCGCTGCCCGAGCGTCTGGCGCGCCGTCTCGACACCGTCATGGAATCCCTCGCCTTCACGGCTGCGCCTGGCGAGTCGGCCACCCCGGAGACGGGGGTTCTGCTCGCTGTCGCCGATGCGGTACGCCATCGCCGCCCGATCTCGATCAGGTACACCGCCCGGGACGGCCGACGAAGCGAACGCAGGCTGCACCCGTACGGGATCGTCACCCATGAGGGCCGGTGGTACGTCACGGGCACCGATCCCGAGGTCGGCCAGGACCGGACTTTCCGCCTCGATCGCATCGCGGACGCGAGGCCCCTGCCGGGCTCGTTCGAGCCGCCCGCCGGACTCGACCCGGCGCAGCGTGTCCTGTCAGGGCTTGCCCAGGCCGCCTACCGACATGAAGTGACGCTGCGGATCCACGGGACAGTCGAACAGATCCGCGCCCGACTTCCCGCCAGCGTCGCGAGCGTGACGGAGCCCGATCCCGCGGAAGACACAGATCCGCACACCGCGCGTTGGCTCCACGTCGAACTGAGAGCAGAGCGGCTCGACTGGTTGCCTCCTGTGCTCGCCTCGCTCGACCGGCCGTTCGTCATCGAGAGACCGGACGAACTCCGGGACCTTGTCATCGCGCTCGCCGACCGGCTCGCAGCCTCTGCCCGCCAAGCCTGACGTCGCTGCCTCCTGCGAGAATCCCAGCCGCTGATCCCCGAACCCCCTGCCCTAACCTCCCGCCCTCGGTCTGCATGCATCGGGCGCCGGCACATCAGGGACGGACCAGATCCTGTGAGACCGGACACCGTCGTACCGACCGCCCCCGCGACCGGCCGCCGTGGCCCGATGGCAGCCCCTCTCCCGCCCTGCGGCGTCGTGCTCGACCCGGTCCGCGGCAGCCGGTCGCGGCCGCACGGGACCGGGGGGATCGCGGAGATCGCGGTGGCTCGGGGCAGCGGTCCCGCAGCCGGGGGAAGTCCGCCGCCGTCGCGTTCGACACGGGCGCGTGCGGCGCGGTTGCGTGCGA
>NZ_JBICYJ010000010.1:0-173599 GCF_043200835.1 Kitasatospora sp. NPDC048365 | reverse complement strand
ACGCGGGCGCGTGCGAGACGGGCGCGTGCGGCGCGGTTGCGTGCGACGCGGGCGCGTGCGAGACGGGCACGTGCGACGCGGTTGCGTGCGACGCGGGCGCGTGCGAGACGGGCACGTGCGACGCGGTTGCGTGCGACGCGATCGGATCGGAACGGGTCCGTCCGGCGGTGGACCGACTTGAAGCTGCCGCAGCGGCAGCCTCTACCGTCCTGACCAGGGCCGGAGACCTCCGGCCCGAGAACGCGATCGCGAGGAAGCGGCCATGGCGAAGGAGTCGGCGTGATGAGGGAGGCCGCGACCGGCGCGGGCCAGTGGCCGACCGCGGAGGTCGCCAGGATGGCGGGGATCACCGCCCGCACCCTGCGGCACTACGACCGGATCGGCCTACTGCCACCCGCGCGGGTCGCCCCCAACGGCTACCGCTACTACGGCGAGCAGCAGCTTCTGCGCCTCCAGCAGATCCTCGTGCTGCGGGCGCTGGGCGTCGGGCTCCCCGAGATCGGCCGGATCCTCACCGACCAGGTCGACGAACTGGCCGCGCTCCGCGGCCACCACCGCCGACTGCTCGCCGAACGGGACCGGCTCGACGCACTCGCCGCCACCGTCGCCCGAACGATCGCCGAACTGGACCGCTCCAGGAAGGACGGCACCCCCATGACCATGATCAACCGCCCGGAGAACCTCTTCGAGGGCGTGCAGCCCGCCGTGTACCGCGCAAGCCTGAGCGACTTCCCCGAGCTGGCCGAGGCGGTCGAACAGCGGACCGCCGCGATGGACCCGGCCGAGGTCGAGGCCGGACAGCGCGAGCGCACCGCCCTGATGATCCGGCTCGCCGAACACCTCGCCGCCGGCTCCCCCGCCGACGCCGACGGCGTCCAGGCCGAGATCGACGGCCAGTACCGCTCACTGGCCGCGCTGCGTGCCGTCGGCGCCGAGGAGTTCCGCGCCATCGGGCGCTCCTGCGTCGACAACGAGCAGTGGCGCGCCGCGTACGAGTCCATCGCCCCCGGGCTCGCCGCCTACCAGCGCGACGCCATCGAGGCGTACGCGTCGCAGCGGCTCACCTGATCCGGCCGGCCCGGGATCCGGGACGAGATCCGCTGCCGCCGGTTCCGGTCAGCGGAAGGGGACCCGCTGGGGCTTCAGCAGCTCGCTCGGCTGGACGATCACGTAGCCGGAGCCGGTGAACGCCAGTTCCCAGCCCTCGGTCGCGGTGCCCCGGCGGCGCCACGCCTCGGTGTTGCTGCTCTGCGCCTGGAGCTGCACCTCCAGCCCGGACGACCAGCCGACCACCGCGTCCGCGTCGCCGTAGACGTACTCGCCGGGGCGGACCGGCAGCACCAGCGGCCGGCCGGAGGTCATCAGCACCAGGGTGCCCGTCCCGGAGAACTCCAGGCTGCGGTTGCCCACCCCGGTGATCAGCTCGCCGTTCTCGATGCTGACGGTGCGCCAGCCGAGGTCGTTGTCCAGGGCCAGCACGTAGCTGCTGGTCACGGTCAGCTTCTCGTCGGCCAGCGGCAGGATGTGCAGGTGCTGGGCCAGGTTCGCCAGGTAGACCGTGCCGGTGCCGGAGCAGCGCATCAGGTCCAGGACGTCCGGGGCCTGCCGCTGGCTGCGGTTGTTGCGGTTGCCGCGGCTGCCGGACGGGCCCCAGCCGACGAAGGAGACCTTGCCGACGTGGGCGACCATCGCACCGCTGCGGGCCAGCACATCCTTGCCGCCGTCCAGCAGGACCCGCAGCAGCTGCGGGTTCTGCAGGGCGAAGCGCTCGGTGTCGGCGACGGCCGTGTGGTCGAGAAGGGTGCTCTGCACGGAACGGCTCCTCAGCCTCGGATCTTCAGACGGTCGGAGGTGTCCTCGCTGGGTTGGACCACCACGAAGCCGGCCCCCCGGAAGCCGAGCTGCATCGCCTCGCCACTGCCGCGGCCGACCAGGGCGCCGACCTTCATGCTGCGGCGCGCCTTGACCTCCAGCCCGGTGGTCCAGGCGACCAGCGCGTCCGGGTCGACGAAGGTCTCGGCCTCCGCGCAGTCCAGCACCACCGGCACGCCGCGGGAGGTGACGGACACCCAGCCAGAGCCCCGGACCGTGACGTTGTACAGGCCGGTCCCGGCGAGCATCGCCGGGCCCTTCACCTTCTCCACCGCACACTGCAGCGTGGCGTCCATCGCCAGCAGGTGCGAGCCGTTGATCGACAGCGCCTCGTCGGCGAGCTGCAGGTTCAACACGTCCGCTCCCATGTCGGCGAGGTACAGCGCGCCGTCACCGGCCCAGCGCAGCAGCGGCGTGCGCTCGCCCGAGGCCCACTCGCCGAGCGCCCGCCGGAAGGTCTGCGACACCGGCTCGTACCGCAGGTAGCCGTCGTACGCGATCATCGCGCCGGGCTTGGCGTAGACGTCCTGGCCTTCCGCCAGCTGCACGCGGCACATCGCCGCGCCGTGGTTGGCCATCCGGGCTCCGGTCGGCGCCGCCTGGTACTGCTCCAGCCCGCCGCCCGCGAGGTACTGCGCCTGCATGGCTCTCCTTAGACCTCGAAGGGCTGAACGATGACGAAGTTGCCCGGACCGCCCCGGAACTGCAGGCTGTACGACTCGGCCGCATGGCCCGCGTAGGCGGAGCGGCGGATCCGGACCGGCGCGGTGGTGATCACCTGCGCGCCGCGCGACCACGCCACCAGCGCGTGGACGTCCGCGTACGTCTCGGGTGCCGGGGTCACCGGCAGCACCACCGGGATGCCATTGGTCTTCACCACAACCGTCCCGTGACCGCTGAACTGGAGGGTGAAGAACCCGCCGTGCGGCAGCCCCTCGCCCTCGATCCGACGCACCTCGTGCTCCAAGCCGGCATCGAACGCCAGCACCCGGTCGGAGCTGACGCAGATCGAGTCGCCCTCCAGCCGGACGACGTGCAGGTCGCTCGCCTCGTCCGCCAGGAACACCTGCCCCTCGCCGGAGACCCGCATCAGCTTCAGCTGCTGGCCGGTCAGGTTCCCGACCAGCTTGCGCAGCATCCCGGAGGACTCGTACGCGAAGTCGGCCCGGCCCTGGTACGCCACCATCGAGCCCTGGAGGGCGAGCACCTCGTGGCCCTTGGTCAGCGTGAAGCGGACCAGGTTGGCGTTCTGCTTCACCCACCCGACCTGCTCGGGGACCTCGGCGTACTTGGTCAGGGAGATCTTCGCCCCGGCCGGCTGCGGCCCCGACGGCTCGAACGGTGCAGGCTGCACGGGCGATGCCGGCGTTACGGACGGCGTCGGTTGTGCGGACGTCACCGGCTGCGCGGACGGCGGGAACGGCGCCGGCGCCGCGGGCGGCGGTGGCGGAACGGCGGCCGGCACGCCGACCGGCATCGCCGCGGTGACCGCCTGCGCGGGGATCACCACGGTCGGGTCCGGCACCGGTGGCTGGACGGCCTGCGGCTCGGCGGTGGTGGCTCCGCCCGCGTCGCCGGCCTCGTCCTCCAGCACCTCGCCGCCGAAGTTCTCCAGCAGCGCCTGGAGGCCGCCGTCGAAGCCCTGACCCACGGCGGCGAACCGCCACTCGCCGTTGCGCCGGTACAGGTCGGCCAGCATCACGGCCCGCTCGGTGCTGAACTCGGCCCCGGTGAACGCGTACCGACCGACCTCCGTACCGCCCGCCACCACCCGCACGTAACCCGACGCCACCTGCGACATCCGGCCGTCGCCGTCGATGGTCGCGGTCAGGCTGAGCTTGTGGATCGACGCCGGCACTTGGTCCAGCGCGACCTGGAAGGACTCGGAGTCCCCACCCTGCGCGCCCAGCAGGCGGATCGAACTCTCCGGGCTCTCCGGCTGGTTGAAGAAGATGAAGTAGCGGTCGTCACTGAGCCGCTCGTCCGCGTCCAAGCCGAAACAGCTGATGTCGAACACCAGACCGGGAGCGGCGAGGTGGACACCCAAGTAGAGCTCCGCGCTCGAGGTCAGCTCCGCGACCCGGATGCGGGATGCCTTGGCGAGTTCCCTGGTCATGGCGGTGACCCTATCCCAGCGCCCCGGCCGAGCGGCAAGAGTCCCCGTCGATGCCGTTCCAATGCCGTTCCGATGCCGTTGCCGCGCCGTTGCGATCCCGCCTGCGACCGGCCCGGTGCGTCGCCCTGCCTCGCGGCCGGTAGGCGTTAGCGTGACCGGTATGGCTGGCGAACGAGACCTCAAAACCCTGCTCAGCGGCATGCACCCCGTCCTCAATCCGGGCCGCTACGTGTACTGCACTTTCCCCGCCAAGGTCCCGGCCGGACTCCGGCCGGTGGTCTCGGTCGCCGAGGAGGAGGGCGTCACCGTCGTCGTCCCGCAGGAGGAAGCCGACTCGCTCGGGCTTCGCTACGAGTACGTCGCGGCCTGGATCACCCTGCGGATCCACTCCGCCCTCGACGCGGTCGGACTCACCGCCGCCGTCGCCACCTGCCTCGCGGACGAGGGCATCAGCTGCAACGTGGTCGCCGGCTTCCACCACGACCACCTCTTCGTCACCGCCGACGACGCCGACCGCGCACTGAGCGCCCTTCAGGCGCTCTCCGCCGACCCGCACGCGTAGCTCTCGCTCCTGCACGCCCCACCACCCCCTGACTCCACCCGCTGCCGTCCGTGACTGCCGTTTACCGCCCGGTGTCATCCATTGCCGTCCGTTTCCGTGCGTTGTTGTTCGCGCCCGTTCAATGCCGGGGCCCACCGGGTATCCAAGGTGCGGCCCCCGCCGGAAGGGCTGTCCGCCGGACGAGAGGCACACCATGGCACTCACGCCCCGCCATCAGACATCCGACGCGTGGACGTCGGCCGCCATCGACTCGCTCGGTGCGAGCCTCGACGCCGCGATCCATGACGCCGGCGTCCCCGGCGGCGTGCTCGCCGTCGGACAGGTGGCCCTCCCGGCCGACCCGGTCTCCCGCCCACCCTCCGACCGTCCTCCCTCCGACCGTCTTCCCACCGACCGTCTTCCCACCGACCGTCTTCCCACCGGCCGTCCTCCCACTCGGGCGGTGAGCGGCCGGGGCATCCTCGGACCGGAGTGCGGCGCCGCCGTACCCGACGGCCACACCCGCTACGACATGGCCTCCCTCACCAAGGTGGTGGCGACCTGGCCGTTGATCGGCCGGGCCGTCCGCGACGGACTGCTCGATCCGGACGAACCGCTGAGGACGTACCTCCCGGACGCCCCGGCTCCGGGACGTGATCTGACCACCCGCCACCTCATGACCCACACCTCCGGCATGCTCCCCAGCACCGGGCTGGCCCGCTACCAGCTCAGCGGCCGCTCACTGCTCGACCACCTATGCGCCGAGCCACTCGTCGACGTCCCCGGTGCCCGGCACCGCTACATCGACCGCGGCTTCATCCTGCTCGGACTTCTTCTGCCGATCATCCGCAACCGCCCCCTCCATGAACTCGCCGCCGAGTTCTGGCAGGAACTCGGGCTGGACTCCACCTGCTACGGGCCGCTCGCCCGCTCCGCCCGGGTCGCCCCGACCGAGGCGCGACTGGCGGGCGCCCCCCGCACCTGGGGCATTCCGCACGACCCGTCCGCCGCCCTGCTGGGCGGAGTCGCGGGCCACGCCGGTGTCTTCTCCACCGCCGCCGACCTCGCCACCTTCGCCGAGCACCTCCTGACCCCGGCGAACCCACTGGCGGACTGGTTCGAGTCGAGCCGGCAGCCCGCGATCGCGGTGGAGCCGGGACTCCTCCGTGGACTCGCCTGGATCGTCACCGCCGACGGCACGGCCGCTTACCACCACGGTTACACCGGCACCAGCCTCTACCTGTCACCCCCGACCGGCCGGTACATCGTCCTGTGCACCAACGCCGTCTACCACGGCTGGCAGCGCACCCGCCTGGCCCCCGTCCGCGACCTGGCCCTGCGCACCCTCACGAGCTGAACCGCCCACGCGGCACCTGGCTGCTGTTCAGCACGCTGCGCGCTGCCGTTGCGGTTGCGGTTGCGGTTGCCGCGCGACAGCGCCGGCGGCCGGTGGAGCGGGGGCCGGTCCGCTCCGGCTGGTGGTTTGCGGCCGCGGGGCGGTGGCTGGTGGCCTGCGGTGGCTGGGCGGCGGTCGGCTCGGCTCTCCGCTCAGGGCTGCCGACCACCGTTGCCTGGTATCCGCCCGCCCGCCGTGCCGCCGTGTCCCGGCCCCGGTCGGGCCGCAGCGGTGGTGGCCGCCAGCAGGGCGATGTCGTCCTCCGCCGGACGGGGAGCACCGGCCAGGACCGCGTCCAGCAGGTCGTCCAGCAGGACCGGCGGACCGTCGTCCAGCGGGAGCCGGTGGTCGGTGAGCCGGCTCAGCGAGCGGTCGATGTCCTCTCCGCGGCGCTCCACCAGCCCGTCGGTGAAGAGCAGCAAGGTGTGTCCGTAGGGCAGCTCGGCTGTCCGGGCCCGGTAGCCACCCATGCCGGTGCCGAGCGGTGGCCCCGGCTCCACCGGCATCAGCTCGACCGCGCCGTCCGGCCGCACCACGGCGGGAGGCAGGTGCCCGGCACTCGCGTAGCTGCACTCGCCACGGGCCGGATCCGCGAAGACCACCAGGCAGGTGGCCGGACGGTACTCGTGGACGCGGCTCGCCAGGTCGTCCATCCGTCTGAGCAGGAGGTCGGCGGCAGGCTCCATCAGGGCCATGGCTCTCAACATCGCCTGGTAGTGGCTCATCTCGGCTGCCGCCTCCAGGCCGTGGCCCATCACGTCACCGATCGCCAGTAGCGTCCGCCCGTCGGGCAGCGCCACGGTCTCGTACCAGTCGCCCCCGACCAGGGCGCTGGTACCGGCGGGCCGGTAGCGGAACGACACCGTGAGGTCGGGGTGCGGGGCACCCGGCTCGGCCAGCAGTGCCCGCTGGAGGTCGACCGCCACGGTGTGCTCCCGGGTGTAGCGGCGGGCGTTGTCCAGGCTGATCGCCGCCCGGCGCGCAAGGTCCTCGGCCGCCACCGCGTCGTCCTGCGAGAACATCGGCGACTCGCCGACCCGCATCAGCGTGACCGTGCCGACCCGGTGGCCCCGGGCGGCCAGTGGCACGATCATCCCTGAGTGGATCCCGATCTCCCGGTAGATCGCGACCCGGTCGGTGTTGGGTGCGGAGAGGCCGAGCTCGTCGTCGGACAACCGGTTGTCGATGATCGACTGGCCGCTGGCGAGGCAGCGCGGGATCGCCGAGCTCGGCTGGTAGTCGACGTACTCACCGCGGGTGCCCAGCACCCGGGCCGAATCCAGCAGCTCAGGCCGGGCCGCCATGGCGGCGCGGCGCAGGCGGAGACCGCCGTCGGACCTGCGGCGCGCGTGGGAGCTGTCCGGGTGCGGCAGTACCTCGACGGTCGCGATGTCCGCGAGCTGCGGCACCAGGAAATCCGCGAGCTCGCCGCAGGTGATGTCCATGTCCAGCGTCGTGCCGATCCTGGTGGCGGCGGCGTCGAGCAGGGCGAGGCGGCTCCGGGTCTGCTCCAGCTCGTGCTGCTGCTGGCGCGAGGCGGTGACCTCCAGGACGATCCCGACCAGCCCGATCGGTCGGCCGTCCTGCTCCAGCCGGTGGTAGGCGCCGTGCCAGTAGCGCCGGCTGAGCGGCGAGCTCGCCTGGGTGTGGCCGCTGGAGGTGACCTCGCGCGGACGGCCGTCGGCGATCACCGCTCGCAGAACCTCCTCCCGCGCGTCGATCCCCGGGAGCAGCTCGGCGATGGTGTGGCCGATGTGAGCCTCGGCCGGTACCCCGTTCATCCGGGCCAGCGTCGGGTTCACATAGAGGTAGCGGAGCGAGGTGTCGAGCACGCCGACACCGGCCGGGGTGCCCTCCAACAGCTGGCGGAAGGACATCGGCAGCTGCTCCCACTGGCCGTCGGTCACCGCTGGTTGACCTCCCTGAACCCGTCGGTGCCGTCCGGACCGGCCGGGCTGTGACCAGTAAACACAGCGGTCGGTGGTCCGGCGATCGGGCGAGCCTGAGGGGGTGTCACCCGGATGGCCTCGTCCGATTGCACAGGACCACGCCTGGACCGAGGGTCGAGGGCACAACCGCGATGGTTTAGGAGCGCCCATGAGCACTGCAACAGGCGGCCCGTCCGCACCTCCCCCGTCCGCGAACCGCTCGACCGGCGGAGCCCCGCGCGTCGGGAACAGCGGCTGGGTGACCGGCATGGTGCTGTTCGCCGGTGTGGTCATGATGGTCAACGGAATCCTGGAGATCTTCCAGGGGATCATGGCCATTGCCGAGGACGACGTCTTCGTCAAGACCCCCAAGTACATCTTCCAGTTCGACCTGACAGGCTGGGGCTGGATCCACCTGATCATCGGCGTGCTGGTCGCCGTGACCGGCTTCGGAGTCATCCGCGGCGCATCGTGGGCTCGGATCGTCGGCATCTTCCTGGCCTCCCTCAGCATGATCAGCGCGTTCCTCTCGCTGCCGTACTACCCGCTGTGGTCACTCGTGGTGGTGGCGCTGGACGTGTTCGTGATCTGGGCGCTGTGCATCTACCGGGAGGACTGACCGACCACCGGCTCTCGGCCGGCTGACGTGGCGGGCCCGCTCGACCGAGCGGGCCCGTCCGCGTACCCGCGCTACTTCGCGAGCTCGGCCACACCGGCCTGGGCGAACTGCTCGTCCTGGTCGCCGCTGGGCGCACCGGCGACACCGATGCCCGCGATCGGGGCGCCCTTCAGCTGGACCGGGGCGCCACCGCCGAGGAACAGCGTGCCGGGGATGTCCTTCAGGTTGGGCGCCTGGGCGAGACGCTTGGCCAGCTCCGAGGTCGGGGCGTTCCACGAGACGGCGGTGTAGGCCTTGCGCTGGGCCGACTCGTAGGACTGCGGGCCGGCGCCGTCGCCACGCAGGGTCACGATGGTGTTGCCGTTGCGGTCGACGACCGCCACGGAGACGTGCTGACCGGCCTGCTCCGCGGCGTCCAGCGTGGCCTGGGCCGCCCGGGTGGCGGCGTCGATGGTCAGGTGGCTGGTCTCGGCCGTGTTCTTCTTGGCCGCGTCGACCTTGACCGCCGCAGGCGCCTGGGCCGTCTCGGCGTTGGCCGCGACCGCGCCGAACACGCCCGCACCGACCGCCGCGAGGGTGATACCGCCGGTGAGAACACGGGCCTGGGTGGTCATCTTCTTCATGGGGTGACTCCTGCTCGGATCGAGGGAAGCTCGGCGGCTCCCGCTGTGATTCGATCCTCCGCCCGCCACCGCCACCTGCGGATCGTCGTTCCGGCTGCTCCGCGAAGGCATCATGGATGACAGGCGTGTCAGCCGATCGGTGGATGTGCGCGCCCCGCCGGCGCGTCACCATGCCATCAGAGGCATTGGCGTCACACCGCACCGAAGACGTACGACCCGCAGAGGAGGTGGTGGACGGATGCGTCGCCCCCTGCCCCCAGCCGTCGACCCCGACGCGGGTTGGCTCGCCGCCGTGATGCGGCTGGCCTTCCTGCTGCTCCTCGGTACCGCCCTGCTGCGATACCTCGACCACCACCTGCACAGCGCCCTCACCCCCTGGGTGATCGGCCTGAGCATCGCGCTGGGCATCACCCACCTGTTGGGCCGGGCCGAGCGCCGGCCCGCCTGGCTGGCCGTCCTGCTCGCGCTCTGGGTGGTGCTGGTGCTGATGGCGCCGAGCTTCGCCTGGTGCGCCATCCCCCTGCTCTACACGGTGCTGCGTGCCCTCCCCGCCAAGGCCGCGATCGCCCTGGTCTCCGTCCTCACCGCACTCGTCGTGGTGGCCGAGCTGCGTCTGGCCGACAGCTTCGACCCCACGCTTCCACTCCTCCCACCCGCCGTCGCAGCCCTCGCCACCGCGGTCTTCCTCCACATGGAACGGCAGGGTGCTCGCCAGCGGGCCCTGATCATCGACCTGATCTCCACCCGGCGGGAGCTCGCCGCCACCGAGCGGCGCGAAGGCGCCCTCGCCGAACGGGAGCGGCTGGCCGTGGAGATCCACGACAGCCTGGCGCAGGGTCTCTCCAGCCAGCAGATGCTCCTCCAGGCCGCCGACCGCACCTGGGAGAACGACCCCGGCACCGCCCGCACCCACGTGCGCACCGCCAACTCGATAGCTGCCCGCAACCTCGCCGAGGCCCGCAGGTTCGTCCACGACCTCGCCCCGGCCGACCTCGCCGACCTGGGGACGTTGGACGCCGCGCTCCGAGCGCTGGCCGAGCGCGAGGCCGCCGAGAGCGGCCTGCCCGTCCGCTTCCACCTGGACGGCATGCCCGTCCCGATGTCCACCACCGCCGAGGCCGCACTGCTCCGGATCGCGCAGGGCGCCCTCGCCAACATCCGCGAGCACTCCGACGCCTCCGCCGCCGCGATCACCCTGTCCTACCTCGGTGACCAGGCCGTCCTCGACGTGGCCGACGACGGCCGCGGCTTCAGCCTCGACCAGACCCCAGGGTCCGCGCCCACCTCCTCGTCCTCCGCAGCCCGCGACCTCCGCCATCGCGGCGGCTCCGCCCGCACCGCCCGCATCAGCGGCTCCACCGACTCCGGCCGCTCCAGCGGCCGCTCCGACGATTCCCTCGACCCAAGCGACTCCGGGAGCAACGGCCCGGACGGCGGGCGCGCCTCCACCCGCGCTCGCCGCGAACAGGACAGCCGCGGCCACGGCCTGCCCGCCATGCGGGCCCGGCTGCGCCAGCTCGGCGGCAGCCTGACCATCGAGTCCGTCCAAGGCGAAGGCACCGTCGTCTCGGCCTCGATACCGCTCGCCCCCCGCCCGGGCGTCAACCCACGCCACGTCACGCACCCCACCGCACCGACCACGCTGGAGCGTCGATGAACGACCCGGTTCGCCTGCTCGTCTGTGACGACCACGCCGTGGTCCGCGCCGGGCTGCTGGCGCTGCTCGCCAGCTCCCCGGACATCGAGGTGGTCGGCGAAGCCAGCAGCGGCGAGGAGGCCATCACCCTGACCGACCGCCTCCAGCCCGATGTGGTCCTCATGGATCTCCAGCTCGGCGAGGGCATCGACGGCGTCGAGGCCACCCGCAGGATCGTGGCCGGCCCCGGATCCAGCCACGTCCTCGTCCTGACCACCTACGACACCGACGCCGACATCACGCGGGCGATCGGCGCCGGCGCCACCGGTTACCTGCTCAAGGCCGAGCGGCCGGAGGAGCTGTTCGCCGCGATCCAGGCGGCGGCCCAGGGCCGCTCAGCACTGTCCCCGCCGATCGCGTCCCGGGTGATGGCCCAGATGCGCACCCCGCTCCCCCAGCTGACCGAGCGCGAGCAGGACATCCTCGACCAACTCGGCCAGGGCCTCGGCAACCGGGAGATCGCCCGCGCGCTGTTCATCAGCGAGGCCACGGTGAAAACCCACCTCGGTCGGATCTACGCCAAGCTCGGCGTCGACACCCGCTCCGGCGCCGTCGCCACCGCGAAGGAGCGCCGCCTCCTCCGCTGACCACCTCCGGCTCCGGCTCCACCTCCGCCCCGGCTCCGGCTCCACCCCGGCTCCGACCCCAACGACCACCACCGACCCCAAGAACCGCAGGACGCGGAGCACCGGACACCGACCAGTGAGCACCACCCACTCGTTCGGGTACATTCCGCCCCGAACCCCAGGCCCCCTAACCGAGCTGACGGAGAATGAGGGCGGGTCGGCGGATGCCGTCCCGGAGAGGGGCAGTCCATGACGACCGCAGTTCCGTCGCAGCAGGAGTGGCTGGCCCGGATGGTCCGGGCGTACGCGGGTGCCAGTCTGCTGCTGACGGATCCGGCCGGTCGGGTGCTGCTGCTGAAGCCGACGTACCGGCCCACCTGGCTCTACCCGGGCGGGGTCATCGACCCGGGCGAGAATCCGGCCGAGTGCGCCGTACGGGAACTGCGCGAGGAGACCGGGCTGGAGATCGCCGCCGCCGGCCTCCGGCTGCTGGTGGTCGAGTGGCGCGACCCGATCCCCGAGCAGGGCCACCAGGCGCACCCTGCGGTGTACTTCATGTTCGACGGCGGCACGATCGCCGCCGACAGCACGATCCGACTGCAGGCGGACGAGGTGTCGGAGGCCGGCTTCTTCCCGGTCCAGCAGGCCCTCCCACTGCTCCACGCACAAGCGGCGCACCGCCTGACCCAGGGCCTGCAGGCACGCCGAGACGGCACCACCGCCATGCTCCACACCCCGGGCTACCTGGGCTGACGCGTCCCCGGGCTGACGCGTCACGGGCCGACGACTGACGTGTCCCCGGGCAGCACGACAGGCCAGGTCTGACGACCTGGCCTGTGCAAGGCGGCGGATGAGTCGGCCTGTACGCCGGATTCCGTCCAGCCCTCGAGTCGATCAAGCTCTGACCTGCACGTTTACCGGTGAATGGCCGCGCGGCCGCGCGCCGCCCCTGCCTGCGGCATGAAGTGAGCGGAGGTCCGGGGCGTAGCGGCGGGATCGGAGTGCCCAAGCCATTCGCGAGCGAGACGATCGATCGACTCACCCTGCCCCGAGCATCACGATGCGCAGGTGTGACGGGCCGCAGTCGGAACTGTGCAACAGCCTCGATGGGAGACTCCCGACCGTCCGAAATCGGCGACGGACGGCGCGCCCATCAAGGCCATGACTTCCTCGAACTCGTCAACAAGCAGCCGTAGGACACCTTCGACCCCCTCGGCACCGGAATGTGACAGCCCCCAGAGAGCCGGACGTCCGATCATGACCGCGTCCGCCCCCATGCACAGGGCCTTGGCCACGTCTGCGCCGTGCCGGATCCCCCCGTCGAGGATGACCTGGCATCGTCCGCTCACAGCGTCCACCACCTCGGTGAGGCACTCCGGAGCGCTCCTGGAGAAATCAAGCTGTCGGCCGCCGTGATTGGAGACGACCAGCCCAGAAACGCCGTTCTTGACTGCCAGCTCAGCGTCCTCGCCGGTCAGCACGCCCTTCAGCACCACCGGCAGGGACGTCACTCCGCGCAGCCACGCAAGGTCCTCCCAGGTGATCGAGGCGTCGAACTGCTCCATCGAGTGCCGTGCGACGGCCGATTGCCCGTTCAGGCTCCGGTGGGAAGCGGCCATGACCTCCGGAGCGAGGTTGACCGCTCGCACATCGGGCGATACCACGAACTCGTTGAGGGCATCGCGCGGGCGGAACGCGACTCTGGGTGCGTCGACGGTAAGCACCAGCGCCCGATAGCCGGCGGACTCGGCCCGGCCGATCAGATCCGTCATCGCCCCACGGTTCTTGAGCCAGTAGAGCTGGAGCCACAGGGGGCCGCTGGCCGCCGCGGCGATGTCCTCAAGAGTCCGGCTGGCGAACATGCTCACTGTCAACAGCGCGCCCGCGGCGCCCGCGGCGCGCGCCGTTGCCACCTCGCCCTCAGGGTGGGCGAGCCGATGGTAGGCCATGGGGGCGATACCCAAGGGAGCCGCCAACTCGGCACCCAGGAGGGCGGTCGAGGCGTCGCAGCGGGAGACGTCGACGAGGCAGCGCGGCCGCAACTGAATCCGGTCCAGAGCCTCCCGGCCCGCCGTCAGCATCGACTCGGTGCCGCTGCCGCCTGCAAGGAAGTCCCAGACCGGTCTCGGCAGCCGCTCCTTGGCCGCAGCTTCGTAGGCGTCCAGATTCGGCACCTCGTGTTCTCCATTCTCCGTCCGGTGAGCGGGTCGCTGGCGCGCAGGTGGATGGGCCTAGCCGGCCGTACCGCCTGCCTGCGCGGTGATGAAGTCGGCCAACCTCGCGACGCCCTCGGTGATCTCTTGCGGGCTCTGCGAGCTGCACGACAGACGCAACTGATGTGTGCCCCCGCCGTCCAGATGGAAGTCGCACATCGGGGTCCACAGCACACCGAAGCACCGTGCGGAGAGCTCCAGAGCCCGGTGGTCGGCGACGAAAGGGACGTCGACGACGACGAAGAAGCCGCCGTCGGGGCGATTCCAACGGACTCCGACCTCGGCCCGGCGCTCCGCGGGGAAGTGCCGCTCCAACTCGTCGAGCAGCGTGTCCATGTTGGTGCGGTAGTGGGCGACGGCGCGGGAGTTCGCCGTGCGGAGCCGACAGTCGCTTTCGACCAGCAGTCCGCCGATGACGGCCTGGCTGACGGCCGAGGTGTTCACCGTGGTCATGCTCTTGATCTTCGACAGTTCGTCCGTGAGCATGGTGCGCCGGCCGGATGGGCCCATGACCTCCTGGTCGGCGATGATGTAGCCCACGCGGGCTCCAGGAAGCGCGGTCTTGGCGAAGGAGCCCAAGAAGATCACACGGCGGCTGTGGTCGAGGGCTTTCAGTGTCGGGCGGGCTGATCCGGATCGGACGAAGAACCCGTAGGGGTCGTCCTCTAGGACGAGCAAGTCTTCGTCAGCAGCCAACTCCAGCAGGCGCTTCCGCGCCGCCAGACTCATGCTCGCTCCCGAGGGGTTGCCGAAGTCCGGGACCACGTAGAAGGCCCGGGGGTTTTCGCCCGCCTGCCTGCTGGCGTGGACAGCCGCGAGCAGGGCTTCCGGATCGGGTCCGGCGGGGCCTTCCGGCACGGGGCGCACGCGGATGCCCAGGAGCTGGGCCACGCCGGTGATGCCCACGTAGCAAGGTGAACTGACCAGCAGGGTGTCCTCGGGCCTGGCGAAGAGCGCCCTCAGGGTAAGGAGCAATGCCTCCTGGCAGCCCGTCGTCACCACCATCGCTTCCGGCGGGACCTGGATTCCCTCGTCGTTGGCGACCGTCCTGGCAATCAGTTCTCGGATGATGCCGCTGGTACGGCCGTACTGGAACAACTGGGTCCGCACCTGATCGCGTGACCAGCCGAGTTCCTTCTCGAGGTACGTGGTGTACGTCTGCAGGTGGCGTGCAAGGTCCTCGGGTTCGAAGCCGGCCTCGGTCGGTCGGCCCGGAGCGAAGGAGATCGCGTCCGGGAAACGACCGACGACCTCGTTGAGGAAGGTCATCGCGTCGAGGACCGGGGCTGTGAGCGATCCGTGCAGGTCGGCGAGCAACAGGGCCTGCTCCGGTGGCGCTGCAACGTCAGTCATCTCTCACACCCTTCCCGGTGCGGTCGCATAGTCCGTGCTCAGGCCGGCTCCGCCCGTGCTCAGGCCCGCTCCGTCCGCGTTCAAGCCGGCTCCGCCCGTGCCCAGGCCGGCTCCGCCCGTGCTGCCCGTGCTGCACGCGGGGATCCGAGCCCTTCCCTGCACGCCGCGGAGCAGGACCGACGCGAGCCGGTCCCGGGAGGCACTGCCTTGCTCCGGCTTCCGGGCGGTGCCCATCGTGCGCAACGTGTCGACCATCAGCCCCACGTCGTGGGAGAACTCCGCGAGCACGTCGGCGACGGCCACGGCATTCGTGCCCAGAATGTCGGTCCACAGTTCAGGGCTGCCTCCGGCGAGGCGGGTCACGTCACGGAGTCCCTGTCCCGCGAGCCCGAGCTGGGACTGCTCTCCCTGCAGCAGACGCGCCGCGAGGAGGCTCGACACCAGATGCGGGGTGTGGGAGACCAGCGCGACCGCCTGGTCGTGCTCCGCCTGGGTCATCACGACCGGCCGGGCCCCGCACAGCTCGGCCAGGTTCCGCGCGCGTTCGACCGTCTGCGCCCGGGTCTGCGAGGTCGGAGTGAGTACCCAGGGACGGCCGTGGAACAGGTCGGCGCTCGCGGCCAGCGGACCCGACTGCTCCCGGCCACCCATGGGGTGCCCTCCGACGAAGCGGGTCAGGTCGCAGCCGGCCCGGGCCGCCTCCTGCTGGACCTGTTCCTTGACGCTGGCCACATCGGTGAAGTCATGGGCCAGCACCCGTAGCTGGTGTTCCCTGAGGGTCGCGGCAACGTACCGCGGTGGTACCGCGACGACCGCCAGATCGACCGGTTCACGCGGGCTGCCCGCGATACCGGCCCCGAGTTCGGCGGCCGTGCGCGCCGCCTCCGGATCGATGTCGATCAGGTAGGTGGTCACGCCACGGCCGCGCAGGGCCAGGCCGATCGAGGTGCCGATCAACCCGGTACCGACCACCGCGACACTGCGCATCAGTGTTCGCTCCACAGCAGCGGGAGGTACTCGGGGTCGCTGTAGTCGGGGGTGCCCTCGGCGGTGCGCCGCACCAGCACGTCGTGGTTGTAGCCGACCTGGGTGCCGTCCGAGCGGAAGAAGTCGCGGTACCGGTTCCCGCCGTCCTGCAGGTGGAACGAGATGGCCCGGCGCGGGCGGTCGCTGACGTTGGCACCGCTGCCGTGGTAGGTGCGGCAGTGGTGGAAGTTGACGTGGCCCTTGGGGATGAAGACCGGGATCTTCGTGACCTCGACCCCGTTGAAGGCCGCGTTGTCCTCCAGCATCTGGTCCAGCTCGGAGCGGTCGCGCTCGGCGAAGTGCAGGGAGGTGGCGTCGTTGTCGGCCGTCTCCTTCCACAGGTGGCTGCCGTCGACCATCGTGATGGTGCCCATCTCCTCACCGCAGTCGTGGAAGGGGATGAACGCGGTCAGCATCCGCTCCGAGGTCGACGTGGACCAGTAGTGGCGGTCGAAGTGCCAGGGCACGATGTTCGACTGCTCCTGCGCCGCCGGGGGCTTGTAGATGAGCGTCGACTGGAACACCCGGATCTGCTCGGCCTCGGCCAGGCGCGCGGCGACCGCGCCGAGCAGCGGCTTGCGCAGGATGCGCCCGATGGTGTCGTCCTCGTAGTGGATGTAGTCGTTGTGCCGCTGGACGTCGCCCTTCTCCGGCTCCCAGTAGGCCAGCTTGGGCGGGCGGACCGGCAGGGTGCGGTCGCGGTGGCCGGCGTAGAAGCGCTCGCTGGCGGCCTCCAGCTGCTCGATCTCCGCGTCGGTGAACAGCTTCTTCGACAGGTACCAGCCGTGCTCGGCGTAGAAGGCGACGTCCTCGTCGGTCGGGAGCAGCGCGCGCTCCTCGTCGGTGAGCTCGAAGGTCTGGGCGGCCTCGGTGGTCATGCTCTTCCTTAGAGATCAGTCTTGGAAATCAGTGGTTTCGGTGGAGGAACGGCACACGGAGCCGGGTCAGGAGACGACCTTCTCGCGGGCGACCGCCTCGTAGAGCGCCTTGATGTTGCCGCTGCCGAAGGTGCGGGCGCCGTGCCGGTCGATGACCTCCCAGAAGTACGTCTTCCGCACGTGCTGGGACTGGGTGAAGATCTGGAACACCTGGCCCCAGTGGTCCTGGTCGATGAGGACGTTGGTCCGGCGCAGGTCCTCGACCTGGAGGTCGGGGCTCTCGAAGCGCTCGTTCAGCTGGTCGTAGTAGGCGGCCGGCGTCTGGAGGAAGGTGACGCCCCGCTGCTCCAGGGTCTGCACGGTCTCCACGATGTCCTCGCAGAGCAGGGCCACGTGCTGGACGCCGGCGCCGCCGTGGCGGGCGAGGAAGGTGTCGATCTGGCCCGGCATGCGGTCGGTGACCGGCTCGATCAGGGTGAAGGTCACCTTGCCGGAGGGGCTCTGGACGACCTTGGAGTCCATGGCCTGGGAGCCGACCTCGATGAACTCCTCGAAGATCTGCGAGAAGCCGAAGACGTGCTCGTAGAACGCGACCGTGGGGCGCAGTTGGCCCGCGGGCAGGCAGATCGCCGCGTGGTCCACGGTGTTGAGCAGTTCCTCGCCCGCCTCGGGGTCCGCGGCGATGATGTCCATCACCCCGGGCATGAACTGCTTGCGGTCGCCGGTGCGCTGGACGAACCGGTGGGCGACGTCGCCGAAGCCCAGTACCGCGGCGGTGACCACCTCGGTGCCGTCCTTGCTGTGGACCGTGGGCGGTTCGACGGCGACGGCGCCCCTCTCGACGGCCAGCGCGAAGGCACGGGCCGCGTCGCCGACCTCGAAGGCGATGTTGGCGACGCCGTCACCGTGCTGCATCACGTAGGACGCGGCCGGGTGAGTGGGGTTGAGGGCGGAGGTGAGGACGACCTCGATGCCGCCCTGGCGCAGCAGGAGCGAGCGGTGGTCGGCCTGTCCGGTCTCGGGACCGGCTTGGCCGCAGATACGGAAGCCGAAAGCGGTGCAGAGGTAGAACGCGGACTGCTGGGCGTCTCCGACGTAGAACTCGATGTGGTCCACGGCCCCGATATCCATGTGAAACCCTTCTGCGTCCATGGTCGACAGGAGAAAGTAGAGATGTCGATATATTTCTGGAGAGGCACTGCCCGGCGAACCATGAGGTTCGAGTGCGCACATCGCACTAGACAGTGGAGAACTCGTTCAGCGGCGACCAGACACCGTAGTCGCCCCGACGGTAGAGAAGTGGCTCGCGGGGGAAGGTCTCAGCGCCTTCCACCCGGCCGATGAAGAGCCAATGGTCACTCACCTCGATCGCGTTCTCTACCCTGCATTCCGCGATTCCGAGGGCGATTTCGGTGAGCAGTGGTGCGCCTCCGGCAACGGCCGAGGGGCGCCATTCGACATGCGCGAACTTGTCCGTGGCCTTGCTCGCGAACACCTGCGAGGCGTCACGCCCGGACGAGGAGAGGAAGTTCACCGCAAACGCCTGCGACGACATGATCGCCGGCAGTGTGCGGGACCCCTTGCCGACGGAGACCAGCAGCGTCGACGTCGCCGCCGACACCGAGCAGACGGCGTTGCTGGTGAAGCCGTACGGCTCACCCGCTCCGTCCGTTGCCGTGACGATGGCGATCGGGGTCGGGAACGAGCCAAAGAGTTCGCTGAAGCGTACAGAACCGACGTCCATCAAGTTCCCCCGCAGAGCAGCTCGTGAATGTTTTCTGACAGGCCGAAGCAGCCGACGGCCCGTGATGGTGTGTTGTGACCTCCGCCGCTTCTCGGCGGCGGACGGTCGGCGATCGGTCGACTGTCGGTCGACGGCCGGTCGGCCGGCAGTCGGCTGGCGGTCGGCGGCCGCGCGCACGGCCGAAGGCCCGGATCGACACCGGCAGCACGAGCCCGCCGATGGGCCCGGCCGGCATGGTGAGCAGGTGGAACGGCCCCGTCACCTTCCCGAGGTGCTCCTCGGGAAGGGCCTTGATGCGCTGCGCCCGGTCGGCCGGGCAGGGCCCGGTCCGGGGTTCCTCACTCCGGCAGCGGAGCGGTCTCGATCCGGAACCCGGCGATGATCTTCCGGATGTCCTCCTCCACGGCCGACTCGTCGCCGGTGAGGATGAACCGCCCGCTGTGCACCGCGTCGTAGCTGCCGCCGGGCTGCATCACCTCACCCGGGGTCGGCACCAACTCCCGCCAGACCGTGGCGAAGTGGTCCCGCATCGAGGTCACCGAGACGACCTCGGCCGGCAGTCCGTCGGGCTTCGGGATGATCAGCCAGCCGCCGGACGGGTCGCCCGTCTGCGGCGGGACCGTCGCCCCGCCCTCGCACAGGGCGTCCAGCCAGAGCTCGAAGAGGTTGACCCCGAAGAGCTTGTCCGTGAGGTACGGCACCTCGGCCCCGCCGATGCGGCCCGCGATCTCCAGGAAGACCAGGTCTCCTGCTGCGGTGACGAAGAGTTCGAGGTGGAACGGCATGGAGGCCATGTTCAGGGCCGCGACGCACTTCCGCGCGAACTCCTCCACCCGGCTCCGCAGCGGCGAGGCCTGAACAACGACCGAACCGAGCGGCTGCCCGGCCGCCTCGAAGGACAGGCAGTCATTGATGTAGCGGGACACCGCCATGAACGGGATCTGCGAGTCCTCGCCGACAAACCCGTCCACGTGGTAGATCGGCCCCTCGATGTACTCCTCGAGTTCGTAGTCCCCGGTGTCGATCTGATCCAGCAGCGTCGTGAGCTCGGCTTCGTCCTCGATGCGGTGCACCCCCCTGCTCCCCGCGCCGGACACCGGCTTGAGGATCAGCGGGAACCCGGTCGCCCGCGCGAAGTCCACCGTGGACTCGGCGCTCTCGCAGGACGCGAACCGCGGCGCGCGGATACCGGCCGCCGCCACGGCTTCCTTCATCCGCAGCTTGTTCCGGTAGAGCGCCACGTCCTCGGGTCGCGGACCGGGGATGCCGAGTGCTGCGCGGACTTCGGCCGCGATACCGATCGTGGCCTCCGACACGGCGATGAGCCGGTCGACCGGGCCGACGCGGTCCGTGATCTTCCGAACCGCTCGGCAGAGCGCCTCGAAGTCGTTGAGGTCCTCGACCTCGACCAGGTCGGCGATCTGCTCGGGATCGGCAAGGACTCCGGTGGCGCCGACCGCGTCGACCAGGTAACTGACCTGGTGCCGCTCGTGGTCGATGAGCTCCTCGAAGCGGCCCATCGAGAAGTCCCAGCGCGGCCCCTCCAGGAACCTCGGCCACCGGTTGATGACGACAACGTGCATGGTTACTCCTCCGTAGCTGTTCACGCACCTCGAACGAGCGAACGGCCCAGGTCGGAGCTTGATCGCTGCTGGGGCATTCGTGCACTGAACTGATGGAACCGCGTGACACCGGGCAGCGCGCGCAGGTGGTCGCCCTGCCCGCTCAGGACACCTCTGCTGCCTCAAGGCGACGGATCAGGGGAGCGACGTGGGTGAAGAAGTTCCCCATCTCGTCGCGGGTCGGCCAGCCGGAGAAGATGAACTCGCTGATGCCCGCGGCCTTGTAGCTGTGGAGGTAGCCGGCGACCTCCTCGTGGCTGCCGACCACGCACAGCGCCGGGCCGCCGCGGTAGGCCACGGCACCGGTCCAGATGAAGGGCGAGAGCCACTCGCCCTTGGCCGACTCCGCCAGCCGGAACGAGGACTTGACCGCCTCGGAGTCGGTGCTGTTCACCACCTGGCGGACCCACTCCTTGTGCTCTTCGTTCGGATCGCGCACGAGCTTGGCAAGCTCCGCCACGGCTTCCTCGCGGGTGGGACGGGACAGCACGTGCATGCGGGTGCCCACGCGCCGGCCCGCGTCGAGGAGCGGCTTGGTGGACGCGGCCATGGCCTCGGGGGTGTCGCCGTAGCGCAGCCAGCAGTCGCCGGAGGCGATCGTCGTCTGCTGGGCGACGGCGGAGTTGCCGCTGATGTAGATCTGCGGACGGCCACCGTTCTTGTGGCTGAGGCCGAGCGAGGCGTCCTTGATGGTGTAGTGCCGGCCGTCGTAGCTCAGCGGTGACTCGCCCTCCCAGAAGCCGCGGATGACCTCCAGGAACTCGTTGCACCGGTCGTAGCGCTCGTCGTGGCTGAGGAAGTCGCCGTATCCGGCCTGCTCCGCCGGGGAGATGCCGGAGACGATGTTGAGGGACGTCCGTCCGTCGGTCATCCAGGACAGCGTGTTGACGACCTGCGCGAACAGGGTCGGCGTCATCAGGCCGGGCCGGTAGGCCAGCATGAACTTGATGCGGTCCGTGACCTGCGACAGCGCACCGAGCACCGGCAGCGGGTCGGGAAGGTTCTTGGAGATGCCGAACAGCAGGGTGTCGACGCCGAGTTCCTCGGCCTCCTGGACGAAGTCCTTGACCTCGCCCATGTCGAGCTTGCCGAAGTTGTAGGCATCCATGGGCCTCGCCTGTCCCGTGTCGGGCGGCGAACACCAGTGGAGGCGCAGGGGATTCATCTTCGATCCTTCTTTCGTGTCAGGTGGTGACCACGCGTACGCGGTCACCGATCTCCGACCAGCGGTCGTGCGCCTCTTCCGGGGACTCCGCGGTGAACACGACGGCCGCGATCCGACAGCTGTAGTCCGCCTCGTCGGTCTTGATGGGGGCGTCCGGTTCGATGAGGACGTGGCCCCCCACCACCCACGGCTCGGCCATCAACTCGTCCCAGCCTTCGAGCCGCGCGTACGAACCTGCTCCGCCCGCGGTGAAGAAGCGAATTCCGGCCGCCTTGGCGACCGGCTCGCCGTACACCGCCGCGCTCTCGGGGTCCGCGCCGGTGATGCCCGCGAGAACCATTCCGGGCAACCTGGTGCCGGTGGCCATCTCCATGAGCTCGGTGATCTTTCCGCCGGGCAGGCGTGCGGCCACCTCGATGAGAACGGGGCGCCCCTCGCTGAGGCGCATTTCGCAGTGGAACGGCCCCGTCGTGATCCCCACCGCCTTGACGACATCCACGGCGTACGAGGCCAGTTCGTGGCGGACAACCTCGTCGAGCGGCGCGGGCGTGAGGTGCCCCAGCTCCAGGAACCGCGGCTCGGGACCGAGCAGCTTCCGCGTCACCGCCACAACGGTGACCTCGCCGTTGCCGGCGTAGCCGTCGGCGCTGTACTCCGTTCCGGCCATGTACTGCTCGACCATCGCGTCGGCGGTCAGCGGCCGGTCGAACTCGAGTCCCTGCTCGGCGTGAATCGCCGACAGCGCCCTGCGTGCTTCTTCGAGGGAGTCGACGCGCGACACGTGAACGCTCCCGCCGGAATCGACCGGCTTGACGACCGCGGGGAAGCCCACGTAGGCACATGCCGCATCGAGTTCCGCCGGCTCACGGACCACGGTGAACCTCGGCACGTCCAGGCCGGCCGCAGCCACCGCCTCGCGCATCCTCGCCTTGTGCCGGACCTTGTCGACGGCCGTGCCGGCCAGGCCGGACAGCCCCAGCCGGGCGGACAGCCGGGCGGCCGCCGGAACGTAGTATTCGCCGCCGGCGACAACGGCATGAATGGCGTTCCGCTGGTGGGATCGGACGACGGCAGATTCCAGGACATCGCCGGAGTTGGTATCCGTCGTAATCATCTCGGTCGCGGCAGATCGCACGGATTCGGCGACCTTCCGACCTTCGGCCTCGTGGGAGGCCACCACGACGTCCCAACCGAGAGAACGGGCATGAGTGACATAGGCGATCGCGGAGAAAGCGGGTTGTACCACCAGGACACGATAAGGCACAGAGTTTCCTCGAATTCTAGCTGCGAGCTCGGCCGTGGTGCAGGTGCGAGAAATCAGACTCAGCACATTGAGGACTACCGTCGTTCACGGCCACCACTGATCTCCGCGCCGTCAGGGGGCGGGGACGGGCCCGACGAAGTTCCAGCCGACATCGTCGGTCGCCACCACACTTGAACCGACCTCGGACACCGTGGTGACGGACGGCGAGGACGAACCGAACCCCATGGCTACCGCCACTGCCACACCGGCGATGCCGCCGATGAATGCCACGCGTACGGTGCGGGTCGTACGGGTCAAGATTGAACGAACATGCATGATGGATCTATCCATTCACCGAAGCCCACTGGGCACGAGCGAGAAGGCCGGCCTGGCTCGCGCCGCCTCGACAGCTGTTCACGCACCGGATTCGAGTGAATTGCGCGTCTGACCTGCGGAAAAACTGGCGATCCCGGTCGAGGCAAAACAGCGCATGCCCGTATCGTCCAGCTTTGTCATGTTTCCATCAATTCAGTACACGAATGCCCCGGAAGCGATCAAGCTCCGACCTGGGTCCAATCCTTCCCGCATCACCCCTGCACAGGCCAGGAGCTAAGATGGCTCCGGTTCCTGCATTGCCAATGTTCACGGGGGCTCAATATGGACAAAGACGAAAAATGGGCGGGGCGCACGGCAGAGTCAAACACCGCATGCAACGAGGAGGGCACGAGGAGTCACTGCCCCAGTGCCGCTCCGCCAAACGCTCTGACGGAGTCGGAAGAGTTCGTCCAGGGAATGGCCAAGCACTTGACGGACCTGAGCCGACTCGTCGATGAGCAGGCCAGCCGGCTGCAGGACGTGTCGCTCGCAGCCACCAACAGGAGTTCGGGCATCCGCGAAATTCACGGACTGTCCACCATCGCCCAGGCCATCGATGACGCCCTGTCGGGATCCCGGCGGGAAATTCTCACCGCACAGCCGGACGGTCCTCGCCCGAGGGAAGTTCTTGACGACGCCCTGGAAAGCGTGCGGCGTCACGTAGCCGCAGGCGTCGTCATGCGTACGCTCTATCAGCACACGACGCGTTTCGACGAGGCGACAAAGGAGTACGTCCAGGAGGTGACACGACTCGGAGCTTCGGTCCGTACGCTCGACGAGTTCTTCGACCGCCTGATCATCGTGGACGACGTCGCCTTCATCGCCGCGAACGCAGACCGCACCTCTGCGGTCGCGGTGAGCGAGCCGGCCGTCGTCGGCTTCCTCCGCGACATGTTCAACCGGTCGTGGGATCGGGCAAAGCCCTTCCCGTTCGTCCCGAACTATGCGGCGATGGCGGCAAAGGAGGTCATGCCCGCCATGCGCGACTCGATCAAGCGCCTGCTGGTCAACGGCTACCCGGACAAGCAGATAGCCCGGCGGCTCGGCATCAGCGAGCGGTCGCTGCAGAGCCACATCGCCGGCATGAAGCGAGAGCTCGAGGCACACAACCGGATGCAGATGGGCTACCTCTGGGGCAGAGGCAAAGGTGATGAGGACGGTCCCGGGGCGGCCGGCTGAGCGAACGTCGGGCGTACCCGGGCGACTGCGACCGGCGCCTGCCGGAAGGTGAGTCGAGGCCGGCTCGGCCTGCCGATGACAACGGGTGGCACTACCGCGGTGGTTTGTTCGGTTCCTGGCCGATCCGGCCGGCGACGCTCTGGACCATGGGCACTGCCGGGGGTCCGTCCGCAGATCGACTGGGCGGCCCGGGCGCTGCGGGGACTCCACTCCTCGTCCGGCGATCCGAGGGAGGGCGCCGCGGGAGCGCAGCCATCGCCACAGGCGGTCGTGGTCGTAGCCCTTGCCCCCGTGGAGCCCTCACAGTCGAGCGTGCGCCGCAGCGGGCCACCGCGCAGGAGTTCCTGCCGGCAGGCCCGCTGCCGCGCGGCTACCGGCGGGTCCCGACGTCGATCCAGCGGAGTGAGGTCCCGGCGACGGCGAAGACCCCGCCGAGGGCCAGCCAGCCCCATACCGGGAACGGCAGCACGCCGCTCGTCATCACCACCGGGGCAAGCGATGTCGCTATGGATGTCCCCGATTGGAACAGGCCCTGGTAGGCGCCGGCCTGGCCGTCGGGTGCGAGGTTGTAGCTCAGCGTGGTGCTCGAGGCCGCGAAGTACACCTCGGCGATCGTCATGACCAGGGCCGCGCCCAGGACCAGGACCGTCGCCGCGATCGCCGACCCGAATCGTGACGCGACGAAGACCGCGCAGCCCAGAGCCAACAGCCATCCGGCGCGCTCGCCGACCCGGACCGCGCCGGCATTGTCCTCGCTGCCTCGACTCAGGCGGACCTGGAGCAAGGCGACGAGGGCTGTGTTCATCACGAGCGCGACCGCCACGATCTCCCGCGGTGCGTCCGTGTCGCGGACCACCCACAGCGGGAGGCCGACTTCGAAAATGCCGAACTGCAGCGCCAGGACCGTGCAGATCGCACTGAACAGCACATAACGCCGGTCGCGCAGCACGCCCGTCCGTCGGCGATCCTGCCCGGTGGCCACAGGGGCGGCCGCCACGTCGATCGGCAGGCGGGCCAGCATGGCCGCGGCGACGACGAAGGTCAGGCAGTCGACGACGATGACAGCGAAGTAGGCGGTGGACGTGTTCACCGCGAGCGCAAGGCCGCCGACGCCCGCGCCGAGCCCGACCCCGACATTCGCCAGTGCTCGAAGCTTCGCCCGCGCCTCGACCACACCCTCCTGTGGCAGCGCTGTCGCCAGCAGCGCCCGGTACGCCACCACCGACCCGCGATCCAGCGCGGTGATCGGGCAGATCAGCACGAGGAACAGCCAGAACGAGTGAACTTGCGTATAACCCAGGAGCCCCACGGCCTCCGCGGCCCAGAGGACCATCAGCACACGGCGGGCACCCCAACGGTCGGCAGCCCGGCCGAACGGCACGGACGCGAGGACGCCGAAGACACCGCCGGCAGCCAGTCCGGTGCCGAACTGAGCCGCCGTCATGTCACCGACGTGCGTGAAGAACAACGCACTGTTCACCCGGAACAGGCCGTTGCCGAACGTGTTGACCAGCGTCAGAGGCCAGAGCAGCCTGGCCGCGCGGTTCGCGGGCGCCGCGGGGCCTTCGGCCCGGGGCGCCCGCATCTTGGGTGGCGCAGGCATGAGGGAGCGGATTCCCACAGAGTTTCCTCGAATTTCTAGCTCTGAGCTCGGCTACGGTTCACGTGACGAGAAATCAGACCTCAGTACGTTGAAAAGAACTGGACCCTCGCAGCGATCAAGCTCCGACCCGGGCCGGTTCACTCGGAGAGGCCCTCATGCCCCAGGGCCAATCCTTCCTCCACCACCCCCGCGCAGGCCAGGCCCGAAGACGGCTCCGGTTCCCGCACTTCGCATGCTCGCGGCTCTTCGAACCTGACGGTGCCTCACCTCCGCGACGGTCGCGGCTCGGCGTGGCGGCCGCTTGTCCGGTGCTCTACGGCCCCTCGTACCGCGGTCCGTTGGCCGTTTACGGCCCGGCCGCGACAATCGGCCGTAGTAGCATCAGGCCCCATGGAACGCGTCACGTTGATCACCGGCGGTTCGAGCGGCATCGGCGCAGCAACGGCCAGAGCACTGCTCGAGCAGGGCGACCTGGTGGCGGTCACCGGTCGCGACGCCGGCCGCCTGGCCGCCTTCGCCACCTCGGTCGACGCCGGGAAGCAGCTGCTGACGATCGCCGGTGACGCCGCCGACGAGAACGACGTCGCGTCGGCCGTCCGTCAGGTCGTCGACCGGTGGGGCCGGCTGGACACGGTGATCGCCAACGCCGGCTACTCGCTGCCCGGCACCCTGGAGAACCACGACCCCCAGGCGATGCGCGCGATGGTCCTGACGAACGTCCTCGGCCCGGCGCTGCTGGTGCGCGAGGCGCTGCCGCACCTGCGCGAGTCCAAGGGCCGGATCGTGGTCGTCGGTTCGGTTGCGGGCATCAGGAACACCCCCGGGAACCTGTACTCCGTCACCAAGTGGGCCGCGCACGCGCTGGTCGAGAACGTCCGGCAACTGGTGGCCGAGGACCACGTCGGCGTCACACTGGTCGCGCCGGGCGTGGTGGACACCCCGTTCTGGACCGAGCGTGGCGGCACGCCGCAAGCCGCGCCGACGCTGACCGCCGAGCAGATCGCCACCGTGATCGTGTTCGCCGTCAACCAGCCCGAGGGCGTGGACGTGAACCAGCTCGTCGTACGCCCCTCCGGCCAGGTCGGCTGACAAGGCCCGCCACTGCCGGCTCGGTGACCGTCCGCGTCTCGCGCCTTTCACGCCGCCGAGCTCGGCGAGCACGGCGAGCACGGCGAGCGTCGGTAGGCCCGTGAAAGATCGGAAAGGGCCTCCGACACAGGTCAGAGGCCCTTTCCGGGGCAAAGCCGCTGGTAGCGGCGGACGAGTCGGCCTGTACGCCGGGTTCTGTCTCCCGGGAGCCTTGCGGCGCCCAGGGAGGCGGCCATCCATCTAGGGCTGCCGTTGCCGACAGCCTCGTGCGGTCTACCCGCGAACTCGGGCGAGCAGCCCTCGAACATCCGCGCACGGCGCCCGAGGGCACCGATCTTGACCTTGCTCCGAGTGGGGTTTACCTAGCCGGCCGAGTCACCTCGGTCGCTGGTGGTCTCTTACACCACCGTTTCACCCTTACCTGGTGCCGAAGCCCCAGGCGGTCTGTTTTCTGTGGCACTGTCCCGCGGGTCACCCCGGGTGGGCGTTACCCACCACCCTGCTCTGTGGAGCCCGGACGTTCCTCGGCGAGCTCCCTGGGGAGCCCGACGCGACCGCCCGGCCGGCTCGTCCGCCGTAGTGGTCATCGTAGCCGCTCGGTGGGGGCTCCTTGCACCGCGCCCGCTCCCGCGTCGAAGCGGGCGGCGACCCGGGCGGCGGTGGCGGCGGCCCAGGGGGTGGTGGTGAGCAGGCCGAGGGCGAGGACAGCGAGGCCGAGGGCGGTGATGATCCACCAGCCGATGTGGGTGGCGGTGGTGAAGTCGACCGTTCCGACCACCGCGGTCGTGACGGCGGTGCCGATCACGGCGACGCCGAGGGACTGGCCGATCTGGCGGCTGGTGGAGGCGACGGCCGCGGCGACGCCCGCCTGCGCGAGGGGCATGCCGGAGACGGCGGAGTTGGTGATGGGGGCGTTGACCAGGCCGAAGCCGAGGCCGAAGAGCGCGTAGGCGGCGATCAGCAGGGCAGCGGAGGCGTCGACGGTGAGCCGGGTGAGCAGGAGTCCGCTGGCCGCCATGGCGAGTCCGGCGACGACGAGCGGGAGCCGGGGGCCGCGCAGGCCGACGATCCGGCCGGAGACGGGGGCGGCGACCAGGGTGAGTCCGGCCATCGGGAGGGTCCAGAGTCCGGCTTCGACCGGGCTGTAGTGGCGGACGTTCTGCAGGTAGAGGGTGTTGAGGAAGAGGAATCCGCCCAGGGAGGCGAACGCGCAGACGGCGGTCAGGGTGGCGCCGGTGAACGGCACGCTGTGGAAGAAGCGGGGGTCGATCAGCGGTTCGGCGGTCCGGCGTTCCCAGAACGGGAAGCAGACCAGCGCGGCCCCGGCGAGGGCGGCGAGGGTGAGGATCACCGGGGAGGTCCAGCCGTACCCGGGGCCCTCGATGATCGCGGCGGTTCCGCAGCCGAGCATCACGACCATCAGCAGCTGGCCGACCGGGTCGAGCCGCCGGGGCCGCGGCGCCCGGGACTCGGGGACGTAGCGGAAGGTGAGGGCGAAGGCGCCGAGTCCGACCGGGATGTTGATCAGGAAGACGGCCGGCCATCCCGCGCTGTCGACCAGGAAGCCGCCGATCAGCGGCCCGAGGGCCATGCTGATGCCGATCACACCGCCCCAGACGCCGATCGCCTGGGCGCGTTCGCGCTTGTCGGTGAAGGTGTTGGTGATGATCGACATCGCGACCGGGTTGAGCATCGAGCCGCCGACCGCCTGGAGTGCGCGGAAGGCGATCAGCCAGCCGAGGCCGGGCGCCAGGCTGCACAGCAGCGAGCCGAGCACGAACAGCAGCAGGCCGGCCCGGAAGACGCGGCGGCGGCCGATCCGGTCGGCGACCGAGCCGGAGAGCATCAGCAGGGAGGCGAGCACCAGGGTGTAGGCATCGATGATCCACTGGAGGCCGGACGTGGGGGCGTGCAGGTCCTGCTGGATGGCGGGCAGCGCGACGTTCACCACGGTGTTGTCGAGTCCGACGATGAACAGGCTGAGGCAGCAGATCGCGAGGACCAGCAGCCGGTGGCGACGGTCCGGCGCGGCGGGCGGGGGCGGGACGGTCGGCTGGGTGCTCACCCGATGATCGTCTCAAATGTGATTCGGAGAGTGGATCAGGTGGATCCGGTGGATCAGAGCGAGAAGCGGACCGTGCGGGTGGCCGGGTCGGCGGTGGTGAGCCGGGCGCGGACGCGTTCGCCGAGCGGCAGCGGCTGGGGGCCGTCGCACTTGGCGACCACGGCGGGGTCGGTCAGCTGGACGGTCCCGACGGTGGGCCGGCGGTCGTCCAGGTCGACCACGACCGCGTCGAACTCCTCGCCCTCGCGGCCGCGCAGCAGCTCCGCCTCGACCAGGTCGACCGTGGCGCGTTCGACTTCGTGGGCCCGCCGGTCGCCGCTCTCCATCAGCTCGGGCACGTCGAAGAGCGCCTCCCGGACCCAGTCCGGCACCTCGGTGCCGCCGGCGACCGCCACGCAGATCTCCTGCGCGTACCGGTCGCCGAGCCGGCGCAGCGGCGCGGTGCAGTGGGTGTAGGGGGCGGCGAGCGCCGCGTGGCCGGGGTCGGCGGGCGGGGCGATGCCCCGGGCGGCGTCGAAGGCGTGGTAGCCGGCGCCGCGCAGCAGTCCGGTGCATTCGTTGAGGAAGGCGGCGTGGGCGGTGCGGGCCGGGTCGAGCGAGCGGACCAGTTCGGGGTAGCTCGTCGTCTCCGGCCAGTCCACGTGCAGCGCGGCAGCGACCCGGCGCAGGCGGGCGTACGCGGACTCGGGTGCGGCGGGGAGGGTGCGCAGGATGCCGGTGCCGGCGTCCAGCATCAGTTCGGCGGCGGCCATGCCGGTGAGCAGGGAGATCTGGGCGTTCCAGCCGTCCGCCGGGCGGGGTGCCCGGTAGCCGAGGCGGTAGCCGCCGTCCTCCGCCTCCACTTCCTGCTCCGGGATCGGCAGGCTGATGCCGCCGCGGGCCTGTTCCTGCGCCTCGCGGAGCCTGCCGATCTCGGCGAGCAGTCCGAGCTGCTCGTCGGCGGTGCCGCTGTCGACGGCGTGCTGGACGGTGGCGTAGTCGAGTCGGCGGCGCGAGCGGACCTGGGCGCGGCGGAGGTCGGCGAGGACGACGGCGCCGTCGGCGTCGAGGTCGATCTGCCAGAGCAGGGCGGGGCGGAGTTCGCCGGGGAGCAGGCTGGCGGCGCCCTCGGCGAGCCGGGCGGGGTGCAGGGGGACGTTGCCGTCGGGGAAGTAGAGGGTCTGGACGCGCCGGGCGGCCTCGGCGTCGATCGCACCGCCGGGGGTGACGAAGGCGGCGACGTCGGCGATCGCGTAGTGGACCCGGTAGCCGCCGTCGCGGTGGGCCAGGTGCATCGCCTGGTCGAGGTCGCGGGAGCCGGGCGGGTCGACGGTGAACATCTCGAGGTCGGTGGCGTCGAGGTCGGGGAGGCGCGGCACCGACGCCGCGCGGTCGGCCTCGACCAGCACCTCGGGCGGCCAGTCGGAGCGGATCTCCAGACGGGTGCGCAGGTCCGCGAGCTCGTGGTTGATCCTCGCGGTCTCGGCGGCTCGGACGCTCAGGTGTCGGCGCGGCATGGTCGCAGCGTAAGGCGGGGCGGTGCGGTCGGCGCGTTGGAAGGGGCGCGAAGGGGGGTGTGGCGCACGGCGGTTGACCTGCGTGGCAGCACCGTTGTGGCCGGTGGTGCGGGTGGTGTCCGTGGGGCTGGTGGGACGAGTGGATTCGGTCGGGGGCGGTAGGGTTGGCGAGTCCGCTGCCACAGATTGTTGAGGGGTGTCGCCGTGCTGGTGCTGTTGCCGCCGTCGGAGGGGAAGGCCGCTCCGGAGGCCGGGGCGCCGCTGGAGCCGGACGCGCTGTCGCTGCCCGGGCTGGCCGGCGCGCGGGAGGCGGTGCTGGCCGCGCTGGTCGAGCTGTGCGCGGGCGACGAGGAGCGGGCGGCGGAGGTGCTCGGCCTGAGCAAGGGCCTGCGCGGCGAGGTGGCGAAGAACGCCGCCCTGCGCACCGCGGGTGCCCGCCCGGCGGGCGAGGTGTACACCGGTGTGCTGTTCGACAACCTCGGGCTGGCGAAGCTCGACGAGGCCGCGTACGCGCGGGCGGAGCGTTCGCTGCTGGTCTTCTCGGGTCTGTGGGGCGCGGTGCGGATCGGTGACCGGATCCCGTCGTACCGCTGCTCGATGGGGGTGAAGCTGCCGCCGGTGGGCGCGCTCGGCCCGTACTGGCGCAAGGAGATGGACGCGGTCCTGCCGGAGGCGGCGGGCGACGGGCTGGTGCTGGACCTGCGCAGCTCGGCGTACGCGGCGGCGTGGAAGCCGGCGGGTGCGGTGGTGGCGCGGACGGCGACCGTCCGGGTGCTGCAGGAGCGCGAGGTGGACGGCGTGCTGAAGCGCTCGGTGGTGAGCCACTTCAACAAGGCGACCAAGGGGCGGCTGGTCCGGGACCTGCTGAACGCGGGCGTGGAGCCGGGGTCGCCGGGCGAGCTGGTGGACGCGCTGGCGGGGCTGGGGTACCGGGTCGAGGTCTCGGTGCGGGGCACCGCGCGCAAGGCCTGGCAGCTGGACGTGATCGTGACCGACGTGCACTGAGCCCCGGTGCCGGGCCGCCGAGCCCCGGCAGCGGGCCGGGGGCTCGGCGGACGTCGGCTACCGCAGGTGGCCGGTGTCGTTGAGCAGGCGCAGGGACGCGTTGCCGTCCGCGTAGTACTGGACGGCGCAGAGCGAGGCCGCGGCGAGTTCCATCCGGTGGACGGAGTCCGGCGGGGCGCCGAGCGCGAGCCGGACCAGGGTCTTGATCGGGCTGACGTGCGAGACGACCAGCACGGTCTTGCCGGGGTAGCGGGCGAGGATCTTGTCCCTGGCCACCCCGGCCCGGTGGGTGAGGGTGGTGAAGGACTCGCTGCTGCCGGTGGGCTTGACCTTGGGCGAGCCCAGCCAGGCGGTGAGGTCGTCCGGGTGGCGCTCCATCACCTCGGCGAAGGTGAGCCCCTCCCAGTCGCCGAAGTCGAGCTCGCGCAGGCCCTCCTCGATCCGGACCTCCAGGCCGAGCTTGGTGGCCACGGCCTCGGCGGTCTGCCGGGTGCGGAGCATCGGCGAGGCGACGACGGCCTGGACGGTGCCCCGGGCGGCGAGGGCCTCGGCGGCGCGTTCGGCCTGCCAGCGGCCCTTCTCGGAGAGTCCGGGGTCGCTGCCGCCGCTGCCGGAGAAGCGCTTCTGCGGGGTGAGCGGCGTCTCGCCGTGGCGGAGCAGGACGAGCGTGGTGGGGGTGCCGAGGTCGGCGGGGGCGGCCCAGCCGGCCCGGGGGGCCGGTGCCTCGGGCAGCGGTTCGGTGGCCGGTTCCGCCACCGCGACGGCGGCCGCGCGGGCCTTGGGCTCCCACTGCTTGCCCTGCTTGCCGGCGTCCATCGCCTCGTTGGCGAGCCGGTCGGCGTCCTTGTTCCGCTCGCGGGGGATCCAGCTGTAGCTGACCTGGCCGCGCGGCAGGACGGTGCGGGCCTCGGCGGCGAGCGGCTGCATGTCGGGGTGCTTGATCTTCCAGCGCCCGGACATCTGCTCGACGACCAGCTTGGAGTCCATCCGGACGTCGACCGACGCGTCGGGGTCGAGGTCGCGGGCGGCCTTGAGGCCGGCGATCAGGCCCTTGTACTCGGCGACGTTGTTGGTGGCACGGCCGATGAACTCGGCGGCCTCGGCCAGGATCTGGCCGGTGTCGCCGTCGCGGACCACCGCGCCGTAGCCGGCCGGCCCCGGGTTGCCCCGGGAACCGCCGTCGGCCTCGACGATGAACTTGCGACCGGCCACCGGGTCAGACGCCCGACTCGCCGGTGCGGATCAGGATCCGGCCGCAGTTCTCGCAGCGCAGCACCTTGTCGTTGGGCTCGGCCTTGATGGCGTTGAACTCGGTGATCGAGAACTCGGTGCGGCAGCCCTCGCAGCGGCGCTGGTACAGGCGGGCCGCGCCGACGCCGCCCTGCTGCTCGCGCAGGCGCAGGTAGAGCTTCATCAGGTCGGCGGGGATGACGGCGGCGATGGCCTCGCGGTCGCGCTTGACCTTCTCGGCGTCGGCGTCGAGCTCCGCGAACTGGGCGTCGCGGCGGCCCTCGGCCTCCTTGAGGACGACGGTGGAGTGCTCCAGGCGGGCGGTCAGCTCGGTGACCCGGGTCTCGGCGGACTCCAGGCGCTCCATGACCTCCAGGACGACGTCCTCCAGGTCGGCCTGGCGCTTGGCGAGCGAGCCGATCTCGTGCTGCAGGTTCTCCAGGTCCTTGGGCGAGGTGACCGCGCCGGAGTCCATCCGCTGCTGGTTGCGGGCGGCCCGGGTGCGGACCTGCTCGACGTCCTGCTCGGCCTTGGTCTGCTCGCGCTGGGTGTCGCCGAGCTGGGCCTGGGCGGCGATCACCAGGTCCTTGAGCGCGGTGTGGTCGGCGGCGGCCTTGTCGATCTCGGCGTGCTCGGGCAGGGTGCGGCGCCGGTGGGCCAGCTGGTCCAGGCGGGAGTCGATGGCCTGCAGGTCGAGCAGGCGGATCTGGTCGGCGGGCGCGGCGTTCAAGCGGAAGGCTCCTGTGTGAATCGGAAGGGCGGCGAAGGGTTCGGGGGACGCGCGGCAGCGCGTCAGGGCGCGGACGGCAGCGGCTCGCCCGACGGCGGGGCGTACGGCATCGGGGCGTGCGCCGTCCACGGGTCGGTGACCCGGGTGGACACCCTGGTCTCCAGCTGCCAGCCGCGCTCGGCCGCGACGCCGGTCAGGGCGCGCTCGGCCAGGGGCAGCCAGGGCCACTCGGTGGCCCAGTGGGCGGCGTCGACCAGGGCGACCGGGGCGGCCTCGGTCGCCTCGGAGGCGGGGTGGTGGCGCAGGTCGGCGGTCACGTAGGCGTCGACGCCGGCGGCACGGACCTCGGCGAGGAAGCTGTCGCCGGAGCCGCCGCAGACCGCGACCCGGCTGATCAGGCGGGTCGGGTCGCCGGCCACCCGGACGCCGGTGGCGGTGGCGGGCAGCCCGGCGGCGACCCGGTCGGCGAACGCGGCCAGGATCAGCGGGGGCTCCAGGACGCCGATCCGGCCGGAGCCGCGGCGCCCGGTCGGGTCGGTCGGGTCGGCCACGATCGGACCGGTGACCCGCAGGCCGACCGCCTCGGCGAGGGCGTCGGAGACGCCCGGATCGGCGTGGTCGGCGTTGGTGTGCGCGACGTGCAGGGCGATCCCGGCACGGATCAGCGAGTGCACCACCCGGCCCTTGAAGCCGGTCGCGGCGACGGTGGTGGTGCCGCGCAGGTACAGCGGGTGGTGGGTGACCACGAGGTCGGCGCCCCACTCGGCGGCCTCGTCGACCACCGCCTGCACCGGGTCGACGGCGAACAGCACCCTGGCGACCTCGGCGTCCGGGTCTCCGCAGACCAGGCCGACGGCGTCCCAGGACTCCGCCCACTGCGGCGGGTAGATCTCTTCGAGCGCGGCGATGACGTCGGACAGTTTCGGCACCTGTCGAGACTACCGCGTGGCGTGCCCGGGCCCGTCCCGGGCGGCCCGCGCCCCGACCACCGGGATCCGCACAATTGCACGTCAACCGGCGCGCGGGGTCGCGGAACGGTCTCCGGGGACAGCTCGGGGGCGCCCGGACCGGACGCCGCCCCTCAACGCCCCGGCCACACGCGGGAGGTCGTTCGCATTCGAAAACGAATCGAGATCACCCTTACGGGTGAAGTGACCGGGCGGGTGTTGAGCCACCTCGGATCACGAAAGTAACTTCAGTCCTGCGAACGAGAGTTGCCCGGCCAGGGGGGTCGGATAAAAGGAGCCCGGCCGGTAATCCGGCCGCGGCTCCCGCGATGGGGAAATGGTCCGTTCGGCCCGGGGGAAACCCCGGGCCGAAGGACTGGGGGGCGGCTCTCGTGACTTCCACAGACCGGTAGGCGCAGGCACGCGAGAAGGGGTGTGAGCAGATGGGGACGGGCACACCGCTGCGTCCGGCCCGGGGGTTGGTGCCGGTCGGCGACGGGCCGGGAGCGGACGGCACGTCGGTGGAGGTGGCGGGGGCGGCCGTGGCCGGCAGCAGGGCCCGGGGAGGCGACGGTGGCTGGGGGGTCGCGGTCGAGGGCTTCTGGTGCACGGCCCGGCCGCACGGCCGTGAGGTCCCCGCCCAGGGGCGGAGACTGCATGTCGGCGCCGCCCCCGAAGTGGCGGTGGAGGTCCTCGCGGCGGTTTCCGCGGCGATTGCCGAGGATCCCTGCCCGTTCACGTTCGCCGCCGATCGGGAAAAGCTCCACGCGATCGATTCCCGGAACGGCGACCGCGGCTCGGCCGGGAAATTCATCACCGTTCATCCGGTGGACGACCGGCAATTCCGCCGGCTCGCCGAGGAGCTCGACCGGGCCACCCTCGGCATGCCGGGCCCGGTGGTGCTCTCCGACCGGCCGTACCGTCCGGGCAGCCTGGTGCACTACCGGCGTCCGCCGTGGGCGGTCGACCCCGTCGAGGGGAGGGGGTCGACCGCACCCGCGCCGCCGGGCGGCCGGGGCGCCGGGAGACCGGCCGGGATGCTGATCGGCGGGCGGTACGCGCTGACCGCGACCGTCCGGCACGGCGCCGGGGGCGGGGTCTTTCTGGGGCGGGACACCGACACCGGCTCCGAGGTGGTGGTCAGACAGGCCCGCGCGCACATCGCGGCGGACCGCTCCGGTACCGACGCCCGGGCCGCCCTGCGCCACGAGGCTGCCCTGCGCCACGAGGCCGCCCTGCGCCGGGAGGCGGCGCTGCTGGAGCGGCTCGACGGCCAAGGGCTGACGCCCCGTCCGCTCGACGTGATCGAGCAGCACGGCTCGCTCTTCCTGGTCCAGGAACGGATCGTCGGCCAACCGCTCGGCAGCTGGGTCACCACCCGGCTGCACCGGGACGGCATGCCGGGCGTCGACTGGGCCGAGGCCGGGCCGACGGCGGCCGCCCTGGTGGGGCTGGTCGAGCGGTGCCACCGCCGCGGGCTGGTCCTCCGAGGCCTCTCCCCCGACACCGTCACGGTCCGACCCGACGGAGAACTGCGCCTGGCCGGCCTGGAGTCGGCGGTCGAGGTGGGCACCGTGGCCGGGTCGGCCGGCAGCCCCGGATACCGGGCGCCCGAGCACAGCGGGCCGCACCGGCTCGGCCGGGCCGCCTTCACCACCGACCTCTACGCGCTCGGCGGGCTGCTCTTCCTGCTCGCCACCGGCCACGACCCGCTGCTCCCCGAGGACCTGCCGCAGGCCCGCCCGGTGGCCGAGCGGCTCGGCCGCTGGCTGGCCCTGACCGCCCGCGACGGGGTGACCGCCCGCCGGCTCGCCCCGATCGTCCTCGGGCTGCGCGCCGAGGCGCCCGAGCAGCGCTGGAGCCTCGACCGGGCCCGGGCCGCCCTCACCGTCACCGCAGCGGTCGGCACCGGCCGGGCCGCTGCTCGGGGCGCCGCCCCCGTGGCGCGGCAGCGGACGGGCGGGCCGGACGCAGGCGCGCGCGCAGGGTTGGCGGCGGCGAGCGGTGCGGACGTGCCACACCGGGTGGACGTCGGGCAGCAGGTGGAGGTGGCGCGATGAGTACGGTCACGCGGTCCGGGACGCAGGCGATGCGGCGGCTGAGCTTCACTTTCGCGGCGGACGGCTCGCACGCGGCCTGTCTGGCGGCCGGCACGGACGGCGGCTGGTACGTGGAGAGCTGGCGGCTGGCCGAGGGCGGTCCGGCGGCGCCGACCGGTCTGCGTCCGGCGGCGGGCCGCGCGGCGGAGAGCCTGCGCTCGCAGCTGGTCGCGCTGGCCGACGGCCGGGTGCTGGTCTGTCGGCACGACGGCGACCGGCACGCGCTGGTCCTGCTGGGCCCGGGCGCCGACGGCGGTCCGGTGGAGGAGCTGGCGCTGGCGACGCTCCGGCTGCCGGGTCTGCGCCTGCTGCCGATCCCCCGGGCGGACGGGAGCGGCCCGGGCGGGCCGGTCGCGGTGGCGCTCGGGACGGACACCCGGCCGGTGACCACGGTGTGGCTGGTGACGGCGGAGCCGTCCGAGCCGGTCCGGGTGACGGAGCTGCCCGGGCTGTACGGCGGCGGGGTGTGGCTGGACCGGTCGGGCCGGCTGCTGGCGCTGGACCGGGTGGCCGACGGCGTGGTGAAGACGGTCGTGCTGGACCTCGAACTGGGTTCGGTGACACCGCTGTTGGAGATCGGCGAGCGGAGCAACGACCGGCTGGTGCTGTTCGACCCGGAGACCCGGTTCGGCATGGTGCGCAGTGACGCGCCCGGCACGGACCGGCTCGGCTGGGGCCTGCTGGGCGGCAGCGAGCCGGTGCGTTTCCCCGAGTGCCTGCACATCGCGGGGATGTTCCTGCGGCCGATCGCGCTCGCGCCCGGCGACGGCACGGCGGAGCCGCGGGTCGCGGTGCAGCTCGACCACGGCGCGGGTTCGGCCCTGGCGCTGTGGCAGCCGAGCGGCGGGCGGCTGGATCCGCTGCCCGTCCCGGCCGGGCGGCTGGGTGCGATCGGCCACTGGTCGGCGGCGGGCCTGCGGATGCCGTACTCCGCGCCGGACCGTCCGGCCGCGCTGGCGACGCTGGACGTGGAGGCGTTGCTGGGCCAGGGGCCCGCGAGCGTGCCGAGTGCGGTGCCGTTGCCGCTGCAGCTGGCCCCGCTGGGCGGGGGCGCGGCGGGCGGTCCGGGCCACGGGCCGGCGCCCGCGTGGGCGTCGCCGGCCCGGGCGGTGCGCGGCGTGCCGTCCGGTTGGCGGCTGGACGGCAGTGCGGTGCCCGGCGACGGCGGCAGCTGGCACCCGGCGCAGAGCCTGGAGCTGGCGGGCCCGGCCGGCCCTATCGAGTCGGTGGTGTACGGCGGGGACGCCTGGCTGTCGGCCCCGCACCTGGTGGTGGCACTGCACGGCGGCCCGGCGGACGCCTGGCGACTGGAGTTCGATCCGGCGCTGCAGCGGATGGCGGCCGAGGGGCTGTCGGTGCTGGCGCCGAACCAGCGCGGATCGACCGGCTACGGGCTTGAGCACACGATGGCGATCCGCGGCGCGTGGGGCGGCCCCGACCTGGACGACGTGCTGGCCCTGGTGGAGGGGGTGGCGGGACAGCGGGCGGCGCTCGGCCTGGAGCCGCCGGCCCTGTTCGGGGTGAGCTACGGCGCGTTCCTGGCCCTGCTGGTGGCGGCGCACGCCCCGGTGGAACACGTGGCGCGCTGCGCGGTGGTGGCGCCGTTCCTGTCGGGGGCCCGGCTGGCGGCCGAGGCGTCCGCGCCGGTCCGGGCGCTGACCGATCGGCTCGGCGGCGACCAGCCGATCGAGGACGCCCGGGGCCCGCGGGACGTACTGCAGCTGGCGCACCGCCTGCGGGTGCCGCTGCTGGTGGTGCACGGCGACCGGGACGAGGTGGTGCCGGTGAGTCAGTCGCGGTCGCTGCGGCACGAGTTGATCCGGCTGGGCCGGGTGGAGGGTGAGCACTTCCGGTACGTCGAGGCGTCCGGGGCCGGGCACGAGGTGCTGGCCGAGGAGGGCGCGGCGGTGCTGCACGAACTGCTGGCGGGCTTCCTCCGCACCGGCCGAACCGGCTGACCCGGTCCGGGCTCAGTCCAGGGTCAGCACGGTGCGCAGTGCCTCGCCGCTGCGCATCTGGCCGATCGCCTCGTTGACGCCCTCCAGCGGGAGGCGGTGGGTGATCATCCCGGCGAGGTCGAGCCGCCCGGCCCGCCACAGGTCGACGGCGCGGGCGGCGGTGCGCTGGACGTCGCCGCCGCCGTAGAAGGAGGGCAGCACCCGCTTCTCGTTGAAGAAGAGCTCGGCCATGCTGAACTCGACCTTGTCGTCCTTGGGTCCGGCACCGATCACCACCACCGCGCCGCCGCGCCGGGTGGCGTCGTACGCGGCGCGGACGGTGGCGGACCGGCCGACCGCCTCGAAGACGTAGTCGAAGCCGCCGCCGGCGACACCGCGGGCGGTCGCCTTGAGCTCCTCGGGCGCGACCGCGTCGGTGGCGCCGAAGGCGAGGGCCCGCTCGCGGCGGGAGGCGACCGGGTCGACCACGGTGATCCGGGCGGCGCCGCAGATCCGGGCGCCCTGGACGGCGGCGATGCCGACACCGCCGGCGCCGATCACGGCGACCGAGGAGCCGGGCTCCACCTGTCCGGTGTTGACCGCGGCACCGAGGCCGGTGGTGACGCCGCAGCCGATCAGCGCGGCCAGGTCGTACGGCATGTCGGCGGGCACCTTGAGCACGCTGTCCGCGGCGACCACGACCTCCTCGGCGAAGGTGCCGGTGCTGTAGAAGCCGAACGCGTCGGTGCTGCCGCCGAAGCGGAAGTTCGGGGTGGACAGCCGGCGCAGGCTGGCCACGCACAGGTGGCCCTGGCCGGTGCGGCAGTGCGCGCAGTCGCCGCACGGCGGCATCCAGCAGAGCACCACCCGGTCGCCCTCGGCGACGCCGGTGACGCCCTCGCCGACCGCGACCACGTCGCCCGCGCCCTCGTGGCCGGGGACGAACGGGGCGGGCTGCGGCATGATCCCGGCCATCGCGGACAGGTCCGAGTGGCACAGGCTGGTCGCCCGCAGCCGGACCCGGACCTTTCCGGGGCCGAAGCCGACCGCCTCGACGTCGTCACGGACCTCCAGCTTGTCCTGGCCGGTCTCGTGCAGAATCGCTGCGCGCATGGCTGCTCCCGTGGTCTGGGTCGGATCCGGGCGAGGGCCCCGGATCTAGAACGCGTTCTACTGTCGGGCTGACCCATGTATAGCGCATCCGGCACGCACGGAGAACCCGGCCCCGGAGCAGGTCCGGGATCCGAAATCGCTTCCCCCGCGGCCCGGCGTCCTGGCATCATCCGCCCCCATGATCCCCACCCCGGCCGCGCCGCCGTCCGCCGCCGCGACCACCGCCTGCCCCGAGTGCGCCGCACCGATCGTCGACGACCCGCGCGTCCGCACCTGGTGCCCGGCCTGCGAGTGGAACCTCACCGACCCGTCCCCCGTCGTCGAACACCGCACCGCCCGGGCCCGCCGCCGGGCCGAGCGCGAGGAACGCCGCACCGCGGCCCGCGAACGGGCCGTGCGCGCCCGGGTGGAACACGTCCACGACCTCGTCGCCGCGGACGCCCCCGCCCACCGGGACCTCTCCGCGCTCGGCGCGTACGCACTCGCCGGGCTGGTCCACCTGGTCTCGCTCGGCGTCCTCGCCGGGTCGGTGCTGCTGCTCCTGACCGACGCCTGGCCGGCCCGGGTACTCGGCTCGGTCGGCCTGCTGCTGGCCTTCCTGCTCCGCCCCCGGCTCGGCAGCTTCCGCGCCGAACGGGAGGACGCCGTCACCCGGCCCGAGGCACCCGCGCTGTACGGGCTGGCCGACCGGGTCGCGGTCGCGCTCGGCACCCGGCCGGTGGACGCGATCGTGGTGGACGGCTCGTTCAACGCCTCCTTCGGCAAGCACGGACCGCGCCGGCGCTCCGTCCTCCACCTCGGCCTGCCGCTCTGGTACGCGCTCACCCCGCAGCAGCGGGTCGCCCTGCTCGGCCACGAGTTCGGCCACGGCGTCAACGGGGACAACCGCCGCGGCCTGTGGCTGCACAGCGCCGGGAACGCACTGGTCGAATGGTTCCGGCTCACCCGGCCCGCGCCGCACGACCTCCACCACGAGGGGCTGATGGCCATAGCCATGTGGGTCAGCCGGCTCTTCCTCCGCACGGCCAACCTCGCCGCGTACGGGCTGCTGATCGCTCTGGAGCGGCTCACCGTCCGCGCCGGGCAGGCCGCCGAGTACCGCGCCGACCGGCTCGCCGCCGACACCGCCGGCGCGGGCGCGGCGGCCGGCATGCTGGCGATGCTGCTGAACGGCCCGACCGTGGAGACCGTGGTCCGTCGCCGCCGGGCCGTGCCCCGCCAGGGACGCAACCTGAGCAGCCGCCAGGCCCTCCCCGACCTGGACCTGTGGGCCGAGATCGCCGCCGACTGCTCATCCGTCCCCGCGCAGGAGCGCGAGCGCCGGCTGCGGCTGTCCGCCCGCGAACTCGGCGCCGTCGACAGCACCCACCCGCCCACCCACCTGCGGATCCGACTGCTGGAGCAGCAGCCGGAGGGCGAGCCCACGGTACGGACCGGCGCGGCGGAACTGGACGCGGTCGAGGCCGAGCTGGCCCCGTACCGGAGGCGGATCGAACGCGAGCTGATGGTGGTGTGAGCAGCGCGCGACCGGGCCGGGAACGGTCCGGCGGGGTGCGGGGAAGGACGGAACTACCATCCAGTAGGGTCCGGGCAGGGTACGCCGCACCCCGGGCCGACGGATCGGCCCCGCACCGTGAGCAGGGAGTCTCCCCATGACCGACGCCATCGCGCAGGCCGACGCCCGGCCCGCCCCCGAGGTGCTCGCCGCGTTCGAGGCGGCGACCGGCTTCATGCCGGTCGACGAGGGACTCGCGCTCTACGCGGCCGCCGTCGACGCCGCCACCCGGACCGGCCTGCCCGTCCTGGAGATCGGCACCTACTGCGGACGCTCGGCGATCCTGCTCGCCGACGCCGCCCGGCGCACCGGCACCGTCGCCCTGACCGTCGACCACCACCGCGGCTCCGAGGAGCAGCAGCCCGGCTGGGAGTACCACGACCCGACCCTGGTCGACCCCGCCGTCGGCCTGATGGACACCCTCCCCACCTTCCGCCGCACCCTGCACGCCGCCGGCCTGGAGGACCACCTCGTCGCCCTGGTCGGCCGGTCCCCGCAGGTCGCCGCCGTCTGGGGCGGCCGGCTCGCCCTCGTCTTCATCGACGGCGGGCACACCGACGAGCACGCCACCGGCGACTACGAGGGCTGGGCGCCCCACCTCGCCGAGGACGGGCTGCTCGTCATCCACGACGTCTTCCCCGACCCCGCGGACGGCGGACAGGCCCCGTACCGGGTCCACCAGCGGGCACTGCGTGAGGGCTTCGAGGAGATCTCGGTGACCGGTTCGCTCCGCGTGCTGCGCCGTTCCGGGGGCTGACCGCCCAGTCGCCCCAAGCCTCCTGCGGGCACGATCACCGATGCTCTAACGTCTTCCTCCACGGTGGGGCCGTACGGGTCTGCCGTGGATCGGCATACCCGCGCCCGATACGGTGTCGGCGGCAGCCGAACAGCTGAGCACACCGAGCGGCTCGACCGGGCACGGACGCAGAGGGTCAGTGGGGGCGAGGCAGGACATGACGGAACAGGACAACACCGCCCCGGCGGTCTGGGATCCGACCGCGCGCGGCGGTGCCGGCGGCTGGGTCCGCCGCAAGGCCGAGCCCGCGGGCGGGGCACCCGCCGGCCCGGAGCCCGGCCGGCCGCCGGCCGCGCCGATGCCGCCCGGCGCGACACCGCCCGCCTCACCGTTCGCCCCGCCGAACGCTCCGTCGAGCGCCCAGCCGAACGCCCCGGTGCCGCCGGGCATGACGGCGCCCTCGCCGTTCGCCGCGCCGCCCGCCCCTCCGGGAACCTCCCCGCACGCCCCGGTGCCGCCGGGAGCGACGGCTCCCGGCACGCCCTTCGCCGCTCCTGGCGTCCCCGGGACTCCGGGACCTCCGGGAGCTCCGGGGGCGGCGCCCGCCTCGCCGTTCGGCAGCCGGCCGCCGCAGAGCGGGCCGTGGGCGACGGACGGCGGGCCCGCGACGACGAGCACGCCGGGAGCGCCGGGAGCGCCGGGAGCGGTCGGCGACCAGGGCCCGATGCTGACGCCCCGCCCGTACTTCCCGACCGCCGCCGAACCGGCCGCGACGCCGGGCCCCTTCCCGCCGGCCGGACCGGGCGCACCCGGCGCCCAGCAGCCCACCCCGCCCGCACCCGCGCAGGGCGGTGTCACCAACGTCTTCGCGCCCGCCCAGCGCAGCGCCCAGCAGGCGCCCGGCGGCCCTTCGGTCTTCGCCCCGGCAGAGCGCGGCGGGCAGCCGGGTCCGTTCCCGCCTGCCGAGAGCGGTGCGCAGCCGGGTCCATTCCCGCCCGCACAGGGTGGCGCCACGCCGTACCCGCCGGCAGCGCCCGGGCAGGGTGGCCCGGCCGGCCCGTTCCCGCCCGCCGAGAGCGGCCCGCAGCAGGCGCCCGGCGGCCCCTCGGTCTTCGCCCCCGCGGAGCGCGGTGCGCAGCCGGGTCCGTTCCCGCCCGCGGCGGGTGGCGCAGCCGATGTGTTCACGCCCGCCGACCGCGGTGTCGCACCGCACCCCGCGGCACAGGGTGGTGCACAGGCGACGCCGTTCCCGCCCGCACAGGGCGGGGCCACTCCGTACCCGCCCGCGGCGCCCGGGCAGGGCAGCTCTGCCGGCCCGTTCCCGCCCGCCGAGAGCGGCGCGCAGCAGGCGCCCGGCGGCCCCTCGGTGTTCGCCCCCGCGGAGCGCGGCGGGCAGCCGGGTCCGTTCCCGCCCGGGGCGCCGGTGCAGGGCGAGCAGGCCGGGCCCGGGGCGTTCCCGCCGGGGGGTGCGAGTGAGCAGCCGACGGCGCTGATTCCGCCGGTCGGGCGGGGCGAGCAGCCGTCGGGTCCGTTCCCGCAGGCGCCGGGGGTGGCTGCCGAGCCGTTCGCCCCCGGTGACCGTGGTGACCGTGGTGCGGCGCCGTTCCAGCCCACTCCGGGGCAGGGCGTGCAGCCCGGTCCGTTCCCGTCCGCGCCCGGTGGTGCCGTCGACCCGTTCGCGTCCGCATCGGGGCAGGGCGCCCCTGGTAACCAGTTCCCGCCCGTGCCCGGTGGCGGTGGCGGTGGGGGGCCGTTCGCGGGTGGGCCGGCGTTCGGGCCGCAGGCGTCGCAGGGGGCTCCGCCGTTCGGGGCTCCACCGTTCGGGACTCCGCAGGCGCAGGCGTACCAGCCGCAGCCGAATGCCCAGTACGACTACAACAACGACCTCGCCGACCCGTACGACGACGAGCCGCGCCGCAGCAGGATGCCGCTGCTGGTGGGTGCGGGGGTGGCGCTGCTGGTGCTGATCGGCGTCGGTGTGGTGTTCGCGGTGCAGAACACGAAGGGCGGTGGCTCGCCGGAGGCGAAGGCGCCGGCGTCGTCGGCTCCGCAGCCCGCTCCGGCGCAGAACGGTGGCGGCTCGGCCTCCCCGAACGCGTCCTCCGCGGCGCCGAGCGCGTCGGAGTCGGCGGGCGCCGCGGGGCCGAACGCGGCGGCGCAGGCGAAGGCGCTGGACGAGCTGCTGACCCGGGGCGAGAACGCGAAGGCGCCGATCGGCAGCGCGGTGGCGAAGGTGCGCAGTTGCCCGGCGAAGGCGGAGATCGACAGTGCCGCGGGGGTGTTCGACGAGGGCGCGAAGCAGCGGGACCAGTTGCTGGCGTCGCTGTCCGCGCTGCAGGTGACGGACCTGCCGGGCGGCGCGGAGGCGGTGCAGGTGCTGCGGTCGGCGTGGCAGCAGTCCGGGGACATCGACCGGGCGTACGCGGCGTGGGCGCGGACCGTCAGCAGTCAGGGCTGCGCGGGTGCGACGGCGCCGACCACGCCCGATCTGACCAAGGCCAACGACCTCAACCCGAAGGCCACGCAGTCGAAGAAGGACTTCGTGGAAAAGTGGAAGCCGATCGCGGGTGCCTACAACCTGGCGCCCCGCACCTGGGACAGGATCTGAACCGCTCGTGAGGCCCGAACGACCCGAACAGCACCACCGGAACAACCGGAACAACCAGTACGACCAGCACGACCAGCACGAGGACCCGTTCGCGGAGCGGCCGCGCCGCTCGGCGTGGTTCCGCGTGACCGTCGCCGGGGGTGCGGCGCTGTCGCTCTGCCTGGTGGGGTGGCTGGGCTGGCAGGCGCTGGCCAACAGCAGCTCCGGCCGGGCGGGTGCGGCGGCGCCGCGTTCCTCGGCGGCGTTCAGCGAGGGCGACCTGCTCGACCCGTCGGCGGCCGCGCCCGGCTCGCCGGCGCCGTCCGGCGCGGGTGCCTCCGTGGCGGCGGGGAGTCCGAGTGCGGCACCGTCGGGGTCCTCGTCGCCGGGCGGGCGGCAGCTGGCGGGGCGCACGGTCCTGCTGGACGCGGGCCACAACACCGGCAACGGCCGGCACACGTCCGACATCGCCAAGCAGGTGGACATCGGCAACAGTCGCAAGGAGTGCGACACCACGGGGACGTCGACCGACGCGGGCTACTCGGAGGCGGACTTCACGCTGGACGTGGTGCACCGGGCGCGGCAGATCCTGCGGGACCGGGGTGCCACGGTGGTGCTGACCCAGGACGGGGACCGGGCGTGGGGGCCGTGCATCGACGAGCGGGCGCGGATCGGCAACGAGGCGAAGGCGGACGCGGCGGTGTCGGTGCACGGGGACGGCGCGCCGGGTTCGGCCAGCGGCTTCCACGTGATCATGCCGTCCCGGGTGGTGGCCGGAAAGGCGGACACCTCGGCGATCGTCGATCCCTCGCACCGGCTCGGGGTGCTGCTGCGGGACGGGTTCAAGGCGGCGACGGGCGAGCCGTACGCGGACTACATCGGGCAGCAGGGGCTCGACACCCGGGGCGACCTTGGCGGGCTGAACCTGTCGCGGGTCCCCAAGGTGTTCATCGAGTGCGGCAACATGCGAAACTCGGGCGATGCCAAGCGGATGACGGACCCTCAGTGGCGGCAGCAGGCGGCCCAGGGGATCGCCGATGCCCTGACTTCCTATCTGACCACCAGCTGAACGCCCGTCGGACGATCACTTTACGATCATCTGACGTTCCGACCGGAATGCTGTTTTTCGGAGGGCGCCGTGCGCTCCGGAATGGCATGGCTCTAGGCTTTTGCCCCGACCACGACACACCAACGAGGGGAACGACAGTGAATCTGCGCGCTCTCACCAGGGGAGACGCCGCCGTCGCGGGAGCGGCCGTGCTGCTCCTCATCGCCTCCTTCCTGCCGTACCAGGCGGTCGACACCCGGCTCGGTTCCATCTCCACCAGCGCCTGGTCGACGGCCTTGTTCCCGGTGCTGCCCTCGGTCTTCCTGCTCGGCCTGATCGGGGCCGCACTGATCCTGGTCCAGCGCCTCCAGGGCGAGGCGGTGGCCAACCGCCAGGTCCTCGGCCTGCGTCTCGACCAGTGGGGCATCGCGCTGTCGGTGGCCGCGCTGTGGACCTCGCTGTGGTCCCTGATGGGCGGCGGCGACATCCCCGGCTTCGGCCACAGCTTCGGCGCCTACCTGGCGCTGCTCTCGCTGCTGGCGCTGGCCGGTGCCGCCGCGGCCGGTCCGCTGGTGCCCGCGCTGCAGGCGCCGCTGCTGTCCGACAAGCCGGCCACCCCGCCGGCGGCGCCGGGCTTCCAGTACGCCGGTGTCCCCGGCGGCCAGCCCGGTCAGCCGGGCCAGCCCGACCAGTTCGGCCAGCACGGCGGTCAGCACAGCGGCCAGTACGGCTACCCGGGCGCCCCGGCGGGCCACGCCGACCCGGCCGCCCAGGCCCAGGCTCAGGCCCAGGCGGGCCACCCGCTGGCCCAGACCACGCCGCAGCCGCAGCCGCACCTCGCGACCCAGGTCCAGCCGCAGGTCCCGTACGGCCAGCAGCAGCCGGCCGCCGGCTACGGCTTCCCGGCCCCGGTGGGCGCGCAGCCGCAGGACCACACCCCGGCGCCCGCTCCGGCGGCCGCCGCGGCCCCGTTCGCGCCGTTCTGGTTCGCGGTCCCGGCCGTGCGCCGGCTCGCGCCGAAGGACAACCCGGCCGGCGCCCCGGTCGGCGAGCTGGTCCCGGGCACCTGGTACCTGGCGGTCGACCAGCGCGGCACCGCGCTGGTGGCGCAGCTGCCGGACGGCACCCACGGCCTGCTGAGCGACACCACCGGCATCCAGCGCGGCTGACCGGCCCGGCGGCCGCCGCAGGCACGCACAACGCCCGAGGGGCGCGGAGCTCACGCTCCGCGCCCTCGGGCGTTCCGGGCCCCTGGCGCCCGGCACCGGGCAGCCGGCACCGGGTCAGCAGCAGTCGTCGACGACCAGTCCGCTCGGCAGCTGGTCGCCGCCGAAGACGGTCACCGTGGCGTGGTCCCCGCCGAGCGCGGCGACGGCGAGCAGCAGCGCGCCGGCGGTCCAGGTGGTGCGCTCCTCGGGCCAGATCGCGTCGTCCTCGAAGACGTACCCGGTCCAGTACGAGCCGTCCTCGTGGCGCAGGTGGCGGATCCAGCGCAGGATCTGCACGGCCCGGTCGGACTGGCCGACGGCCCACAGCGCGAGGGCGAGTTCGGCGCTCTCGCCGCCGGTGACCCAGGGCCGGTCGCTGACGCAGCGCACGCCGAGGCCGGGGACGACGAAGCGGTCCCAGTCGCGTTCGATCCGCTCGGCGGCGGCGTCGCCGCGCAGCGCGGTGCCGAGCACCGGGTAGTACCAGTCCATCGAGTAGCGGTCCTTGTCGAGGAACCGCTCGGGGTGGTGGGTGACGGCGTGGCCGAGCCGGCCGGCGGCGAGCTCCCAGTCGGGCTGGGGCTCCTCCAGGTGGTCGGCGATGGCGAGTCCGCAGCGCAGGGCGTGCAGGATCGAGGAGGAGCCGGTGAGCAGCGCCTCCTGGGGCGCGGTGCCGTCCTCGTCCTGGCGCCAGGAGATCGGGCCGTCGGGCAGCCGCAGGCCGACCACGAAGTCCAGCGCGCGGCGGACCGTGGGCCAGATCCATTCGAGGAAGGTGTCGTCGCCGGTGGAGAGGTGGTGGTGCCAGGCGCCGACCGCGACGTACGCGCAGAAGTTGGTCTCCTTGGCGCTGTTGCTGACCACCACCGGGCCGCCGTCGGCGGGGTGGGTGTAGCCGGCGTACCAGGAGCCGTCGGGGTTCTGGTTCTCGGTGAGCCAGCGGTAGGCGGCCTCGGCGGCGTCGTGCCGGCCGGCGGTGTCGAGGGCCATCGCGGCCTCGGTGTGGTCCCAGGGGTCGAGGTGCCCGCCGGTGAACCACGGGATGGCGCCGTCCGGCCGCTGGTCGGCGAGGATGGTGCGCACGGTGGCGGCGGCCTGCTCGGCGTCGAGGACGCCGTCCAGCAGCAGCGCCTCCGGGATCGCGGCCGTCACTCGCCGGTCCGCGGCTTGGAGGCGTACACCACGAAGGACTTGCCGATCACCGGGTTGAGCGCCTTCTCGGCGGCCTTGGTGATCCTGCTGATCACCGGGGTGCCGACGATGTCCCAGACCAGCAGCTGGTGGTAGGCCTTGACCGGCAGTGCCTTGTCGTTGTTGACGCCGACCGCGCACTTGATCCACCAGTACGGGGAGTGCAGGGCGTGCGCGTGGTGGGTGCCGTACGGCTCCAGGCCGGCGCCGCGGACCTTCTCCACCAGCTCGTCGCCCTTGTAGATCCGGATGTGGCCGCCCTCGACCTCGTGGTACTCGTCGGAGAGCGCCCAGCAGATCTTCTCGGGCAGGTAGCGGGGCACGGTGACGGCGAGCAGGCCGCCGGGCTTGAGCACCCGGACCATCTCGGCGAGCACGCCCTTGTCGTCGGGGATGTGCTCCATCACCTCGGAGATGATGATCTTGTCGAAGGTGTCGTCGTCGAACGGCAGGTTGAGCGCGTCGCCCTCCATCGCCACCGCGCTGGCACCGGCCGGGGCCTCGCCGGCCTGCTCCATGGCGGCGAACCACTTGCGGACCTCGGCGATCTCCTCGGCGTTCTGGTCGAGGGCGACCACGTTCGCGCCGCGCCGGTAGCACTCGAACGCGTGCCGGCCGCCGCCGCAGCCCAGGTCGAGCACCCGATCGCCTGGGGCGAGCGGGAAGCGGGAGAAGTCGACGGTCAGCACTGCTGGGCTCCCATTCGTTGCTGCTTCGGGTCCTGCGGAGGGTGGATGACAGAGCGTGGATGACGGAGCGTGGGTGACGGAGCGCGGGTCGACGGCCCGACGGGCGCCGGTCCGCTCAGCCGACGTAGCGCCAGCCGGGGCCGGAGCGGGCGCGCTGCCCGGCGCCGGTGGCGATGGCGGCACGGTAGCGCTCGGCGGTCAGTTCGGCGGCGCGGCGCCAGGTGAACCGGGCGAGCACCCGCTCGCGTCCGGCGGCGCCGAGGCGGGCGCGCAGCTCGGGGTCGTCGAGCAGGCGGCCGAGCGCGCCGGCCAGCGCGCCCGCGTCGCCGGGCGGCACCGCCAGGCAGGTCTCGCCGTCCGGGCCGGCCACCTCGGGGATGGCGCCGCCGGTGGTGGCGACCAGCGGGGTGGCGGTGGCCATCGCCTCGGCGGCGGGCAGCGAGAAGCCCTCGTACAGCGAGGGCACGCAGGCCACCTCGGCGGAGCGGTACAGGTCGACCAGTTCGGTGTCGCTCAGGCCGGTGCGGAACTCGATGTGCGGCTCCAGGCCGAAGCGGCGCACCGCGTCGGCGACCGGGCCCTCGCCGCGCTGCGGCTTGCCGACCACCACCAGGTGCGCGTCCCGCTCGGTGCGGACCTTGGCGAGCGCCTCGACCAGGTGGACCAGGCCCTTCAGCGGGACGTCGGCGCTGGAGGTGGTGACGATCCGTCCGGGGACCACCGCGACCGCGTCCGAGGGGGACCACAGGCGGGTGTCGGCGCCGATCGGCACCACCGAGATCGCGCCGGGCGCGGCGCCGAGGTCCTCGGCGATCTCCGCCTTGGAGCTGGCGGAGACGGTGATGATGTGGTCGAGCCGGCCGGCGACCCGCTTCTGCATCCGGGTGAAGGCGTACCAGCGGCGCTTGCCGAGCCGCTCCAGCCGGGTGCCGGCGGCCGCGATCTCCAGCCGGCGGTCCACGGTGATCGGGTGGTGCACGGTGGTGACCAGCGGGAAGCCGTGGCGCTCCAGGCCGAGCAGGCCGTAGCCGAGGGTCTGGTTGTCGTGGACGACGTCGTAGCGGCCCTTGTGCCGGGCCAGGTAGCGGCGGGCGCGCAGCGAGAAGGTCAGCGGTTCGGGGAAGCCGCCGGTGCGCATGGTGGCGAACTCCAGCAGGTCCACCGGGCCGCGGAACTCGCCGGCGGCCGGGGTGCGGAACGGGTCGTCCGAGCGGTAGAGGTCCAGGCTCGGCAGTTCGACCAGGCGGACCGAGCCGGTGCCCTCGACCGGGTCCAGCACCGGGTACGGCTGGGCGCCGATCACGTCCACGTGGTGGCCGAGGTTCGCGAGCTCCCGGGAGAGGTGGCGGACGTAGACGCCCTGGCCGCCGCAGAACGGGTCGCCGCGGTAGGAGAGCAGGGCGATGCGGAGAGACGGCGGCGGCTGCGCGGTCATCCTGGGGCCCCTTATCCCTACTCACCGGGACCGGCGACGGCCGGTAAAGTAGATCACGTTTCACGGGTGGTGCTGGCCTCCTGTCGTCCACGGGGTGAACGACGAGAGTCCTCGAAGATTACCGGGCCGTAGCTTGCTGTCCCGAGCCAGGGCAGGTGATTCACGCCACGCCGGGAACTCTTCCACAGACCGCTTCGTCCGGACTGCCGTTCCAGGGGGCCGCCTTGACCTCGACCACCGTCGCCGACGGTCCGCTCACTCCGCGTCAGGCGGAGCGGCGGCGCCGGATCCTGCGCGCCTCGACCGCGCTGGCGGCCCGCGGCGGGTACGAGGCGGTCCAGATGCGCGAGGTCGCCGAGGACGCCGAGGTGGCGCTCGGCACGCTGTACCGGTACTTCCCGTCCAAGGTGCACCTGCTGGTCGCGGTGATGCGCGAACAACTGCTCCACCTGCACGAACAGGTCCGCCGCCACCCGCCGACCGGCGAGGACCCGGCCACCCGGGTCGCCGAGGCGCTCACCGCCGCCTTCCACGCGCTGCAGCGCGAGCCGAGGCTGGCGGAGGCGATGGTGCGGGCCCTGTCCTTCGCCGACCGCTCGCTGAGCAGCGAGGTGGACGAGGTGTCCGGGCTGACCTCGGCGATCGTCCTGGAGGCCGCCCGGCTGCCCGGCCCGCCCAGCGCCGACCAGCAGGCCGCGCTGCGGGTGATCGGGCACACCTGGCACGCCACCCTGCTGGCCTGGCTGTGCGGGCGCGCCTCGCTCCAGGAGGTCCGCGCCGACCTGCACACCGCGGCCCGGCTGCTCACGGCCGGCTGACCGCTCCGGGCGGCCGCGGGAACGGACAGGAACAGGTTCCAGTTTCCGGCGGGGGACGGCGGGGCGGTTAGAGTGCCTGGCGCGACAACAACTTCATCCGCTCTCCGCCAGGGGGAAGCCGGTGCGAATCCGGCGCTGACCCGCAACCGTGAGCCGCCCACCCGGCGGCGCAGTCGGACTGCCCGGCGGAGGGCGAGCGGCCGTCTCCGTCGTGGTCTACGGGTGGCCCGGTGCTCCCGGGCCGCTGCCACCGCTCACCGAAAGGCACCCTCTCCATGATCACCCCTGCCCGTCTGGGCTCCGCCGTCCTGGCCGGGCTGCTGCTGGCCGGCACCGCCGCCGCCCCCGCCCTGGCTGAGTCCGCCTCCGCCACGCCGAGTGCCCCCGCCTCCTCCCCGAGCACCGCCCCGAGCACCGCCACCACGCCGGCGCCGGCCGCCGTACCGGCCGGGCTGTACGGCAAGGGCGACCCCGGCTACGACGGCGTGTGGCGGCAGTCGCTGGCCCTGACTGCGCTGAAGCAGAACGAGGTCGTGCCCGCCGAGTCCGCCGTCGGCTGGCTGCTCGGTCAGCAGTGCGCGGACGGCGGCTGGCCGTCCTTCCGGGCCGACACCGCCACCGCCTGCGACCCGAAGACCGAGGACTCCAACGCCACCGCCGTCGCCGTCCAGGCACTCGTCGCCCTCGGCGGCCACACCGAGCCGGTCGCCAAGGCCGTGCAGTGGTTCAAGGCCAACCAGAACACCGACGGCACCTGGTCCTACAACCCGGGCAGCCCCGGCGACACCGACTCCACCGCGCTCGCCGTCTCCGCGCTGCTCGCCGCCGGCGCCGACCCGGCGGGCGTCGCCCGCGACGGCCACAGCGCGTACGACGGCCTGGCCGGCTTCCAGCTCGGCTGCGCCTCCCCCGCCGACCAGCGCGGCGCGTTCGCCTACCAGCCGGTCGCCGGCAGCCCGCTGACCGCCAACGTCCTCGCCTCCTCGCAGGCCGCGCTCGCCGCCGCCGGCGGCCGCCTCCCGGTCACCGCCGACAACCGCGCCGACGCCCCGGCCAAGCCGCTGACCTGCGCCGACGGTGCGGCCGCCGGCACCGTGGCCCGCGCCGACTCGGCGTCGGCCGCGGCCGCGTACCTCACCGCGAAGCTCGCCGCGGGCGGCCAGCGCCTGCTCCTGGACACCCCCGGCGCCACCCCCGGCCCGGACTTCAACGCCACCTCGTGGGCGGTGCTCAGCCTGGTCCAGGCCGGGCACGCCAAGGAGGCCGCCAGCGCCGCCGACTGGCTGGCCGGCAACGGCTACGCCTGGGCCGCGCAGGGCAAGAACGGCACCGACCCGGCCGCCGCCGCGACCCTGCTGCTGGTCGCCCGCGCCACCAAGCTCGACCCGTACAACTTCGGCGGCACCAACATGGTGCAGCTGCTGATCGACGCCGGCCCGAAGCCCGCCTCCGTCCCGGCGGCCGCCGCCGCGAAGGCCGCCAACGAGCCGGACGCCACCAAGGCCCCCGGCTCCGGCATCACCGAGCCCGACGAGAACGGCGGCTTCTCGGCCGGCTGGATGATCGGCGTCGGCCTCCTCGTCGGCGTCGGCGGCGGCCTGCTGCTCAGCCTCAACCGCCGCCGCACCACCCGCAACGGCGCCAAGTGACCGCCCGCACCACCCCGGCGCCGGCCCTCCGGCCGGCGCCGGCGGCCGCGCCGCTCGTCGCCCTGCTTCTCGCGGTGCTCGTCGCGCTGGTGGCCGCGCTGGTCGCCGTCGCGCCCGGCGCGCAGGCGGCCGGGTACCGGTACTGGTCGTTCTGGAAGTGGTCCGGCTCCGCGTGGGCGTACCAGCAGGTCGGTCCGGCCGGGTTCGTCCCGGCCGACGGCGCGGTGGACGGCTGGCGCTTCGCGGTGAGCCCGGACGGTGGCCAGGACGCCGCCCGGCCCACCGCCACCGGCGAGTTCACCGCGATCTGCGCCGACACCCCGCCCGCCGCGGGCCGCAAGCGGGTCGCCGTGGTGCTGGACTTCGGCACCGCCGCCGACGCCCCCGGCGGCGAGCAACCGCCCGCGCCGCGCACCGCGTGCGCCGCCGTCCCGGCCGCCGCCTCCTCCGCCGACGTGCTCGCCGCCGTCGCCCCGCCGCTGCGCTACGACTCCGCGGGCGTGCTCTGCGCCATCGCCGGATACCCCCGCGCGGGCTGCGCCGACACCGTCGCCGCACCGGCGGCCCCGGCAGCCGGCGGCGCACCCGCCGACGACGGCCCGTCGCTCGGCCTGGTGGCGGGCGGCGCGCTGGTCGCGGCACTCGCCGCCGGCGCCGTCTGGCAGGCCCGCCGCCGCCGCTGACCCGGGAAGATCCAGGGAAGAGTCAGGGAAGAGCCAGGGAAGAGACCCACCACCATGCCATCGCCCCCCGCCCGCCGCCTCGGCCCCCGCCTGCTGCACCCCGGTGCGTGGTGGCTGTGGGCGCTCGGGCTGGCCGCCGGCGCGTCCCGCACCACCAATCCGGTGCTGCTGCTCCTGATCGCGGCGGTCGCCGGGTACGTGGTCGCGGCCCGGCGCAGCGACGCGCCGTGGGCCCGCTCCTACGGGGCGTTCCTGCGGATCGGCCTGGTGGTGCTCGGGCTGCGGCTGGCGTTCGCGGTGGTCCTCGGGTCGCCGGTGGGCGGCACCCACGTGCTGGTCACCCTCCCCCATCTCCCGCTCCCCGCCTGGGCGCAGGGCGTGCGGCTCGGCGGACCGGTGGCCGTCGAGGGCGTCCTGTTCGCCTGCTACGAGGGCCTGAAGCTGGCCGTCCTGCTGCTGTGCGTGGGCGCCGCCAACGCCCTCGCCTCCCCGGCCCGGCTGCTGCGCTGCCTGCCCGGGGCGCTCTACGAGGTCGGGGTGGCCGCCGTGGTGGCGACCACTTTCGCGCCGAACCTGGTCGCCGACATCCGCCGGCTGCGGGCCGCCCGCCGGCTGCGCGGCCGCGAGGACCGCGGCGTCCGTGCTGTCCTCGCCGTCGGACTCCCGGTGCTGGAAGGCGCGTTGGAACGCTCGGTCGGCCTCGCCGCGGCGATGGACTCGCGCGGATTCGGCCGCACCGCCGACGTCCCGCGCCGCATCGTCCGCACCGCCGGAGCACTCACCCTGCTCGGCCTGCTCGCCGTGTGCAGCGCCACGTACGGCCTGCTCGGCGCCGGCGGACGGACGGCCTGGGCCGTACCGCTGCTGCTGGCCGGCGTCGCGGCGGCGGCCGGCGGACTGGCACTCGGCGGCCGACGCTCCGTCAGGACCCGCTACCGGCCCGACCCCTGGGCCCTGCCCGAATGGCTGACCGCCGGCTCCGGACTCGCGGTGGCCGGACTGCTGATCCTGCTCGCCGGACGCCACCCCGAGGCGTTCAGCCCGTCCGTGGTGCCGCTCACCGCCCCGCAGCTCCCGCTCCCGGCGGCCGCTGCCGTACTGATCGGGCTGCTGCCCGCCCTCGTCGCCCCCGACCCACCCCGGAGCAGCCGGTGATCGTCTTCGACCAGGTCTCCGTCCAGTACGCCGACGCCGACGCGCCGGCCCTGCGCGACGTCCACTTCACCGTCCCCGAGGGCGAACTGTGCCTGTTGGTCGGCCCGTCCGGCTGCGGCAAGTCCACCCTCCTCGGAACGGTCAACGGGCTGGTCCCGCACTTCACCGGCGGCACCCTGCACGGCCGGGTCACCGTCGACGGCCGCGACACCCGCACCCACCGGCCCCGCGAACTCGCCGACCTGGTCGGCACCGTGGGCCAGGACCCGGCCGCGCACTTCGTCACCGACACCGTCGAGGACGAACTCGCCTACGGCATGGAATCCCTGGGCCTCGCACCGGCCGTGATGCGGCGCCGCGTCGAGGAGACCCTCGACCTGCTCGGCCTCGCCGAACTCCGCGGCCGCGCCCTCAGCACCCTCTCCGGCGGCCAGCGGCAGCGGGTCGCGATCGGCTCGGTGCTCACCGTCCACCCGAAGGTCCTGGTGCTCGACGAGCCGACCTCCGCGCTCGACCCCGGCGCCGCGGAGGAGGTCCTCGCCGTCCTGCAGCGGCTGGTGCACGACCTCGGCACCACCGTGCTGATGTCCGAGCACCGGCTGGAACGCGTCGTCCAGTACGCCGACCAGGTCCTGCTGCTGCCCGGCGACGGCGCCGCACCCCGGCTCGGCGACCCCGCCGAACTGATGGCCCGCTCCCCCGTCCGGCCACCCGTCGTCGACCTCGGCCTGCTCGCCGGCTGGGACCCGCTGCCGCTCACCGTCCGCGACGCCCGCCGGCGGGCCGTGACGCTCCGCGAACGGCTCACCGCCACCGCGCCCCCGTCCACGCCCGATCCTCTTGGCGAGACGCTGGTCACCGTCGCCCGGCTGGCTGTCACCCGGGGCCCCGTCCCGGCGCTGCGCGGCGTCGACCTGGAACTGCGCGCGGGTGGGATCACCGCACTGATGGGACGCAACGGCGCCGGCAAGTCCACCCTGCTCGGCAGCCTCGTCGGCCTGCACGCCCCCACCTCCGGCACGGTCCGGGTCGGCGGGCTCGTCCCGCACCGCACCCGGCCCAAGGACCTGATCCGCCGGGTCGGCCTCGTCCCGCAGGACCCGCGCGACCTGCTCTACGGCGAGAGCGTCGCCGGCGAATGCGCCGCCGCCGACCGGGACGCCGGCGCGGCCCCCGGAACCTGCCGCGAACTCGTCGCCCGGCTGCTGCCCGGCGTCGGCGAGGACACCCACCCGCGCGACCTCTCCGAAGGCCAGCGGCTCACCCTCGCCCTCGCCGTCGTCCTCACCGCCCGGCCGCCCGTCGTCCTCCTCGACGAACCCACCCGCGGCCTCGACTACGCCGCCAAGGCCCGGCTGGTCACCGTCCTGCGAGGGCTCGCCGCCGACGGCCACGCGATCCTGCTCGCCACCCACGACGTCGAACTCGCCGCCGAACTCGCCGACCGCACCGCCGTCCTCGCCGACGGCGAGATCGTCGCCGACGGCCCCACCCCCGAAACCGTCCTCGCCTCCCCCGCCTTCGCCCCCCAGACCGCCAAGATCCTCCCGCCGTACCTGACCGTCCCCCAGGTCGCCGTCGCCCTCGCCGCCCTGCACGCCCAGGCCCCGGCCACGCCACAGACGCCCGCCGTCCCGGCGCAGCCAGGTGTGGGAGGCGTTGCGGCCCAGTCGACCGGCCTGCCGCAGGCCCCGGCGCAGCCGGTCAACCGCCTGGCCTCGGGCACCCCGCAGACACCCGCCGTCCCGGCGCGGCCGGACGCGGAGCGCGCTGCCGCGCAGGACGCCGACGGCTCGAACACCCCAGCGGCCCCGGCCACGCCGCGGGCGTTCGGTGGGGAGGGGGGTCGGTGAGCGGGATGGAGAGGTTGGGGTGGCGGTCCGGGGTGGTGCTCGGATTGGTGTCGGCGGTCGGAGTGGCGGCGTTCGGGTGGCCGCTGCTGGCCTCGCGGAAGTCGGACCTGGTCGGTCACTCCGCCGATGCGCCGTGGCTGTTCGCCCTGCTGCTGCCGCTGCTCCTGGCGGTCGTGGTGGCGCAGCTGTCCGAGGGCGAGCGCGGTCTGGACGCCAAGGCGGTGGCGATGCTCGGGGTGCTGGCGGCGGCCGGTGCGGCGTTGCGGCCGCTGGGCGCGGGGACGGCCGGGCTGGAGCCGATGTTCTTCCTGATGGTGCTGGCCGGGCGGGTGCTGGGTCCGGCGCTGGGGTTCGTGCTGGGGGCGCTGACGCTGTTCGCGTCGGGTCTGCTGACCGGCGGTGTCGGCCCGTGGTTGCCGTTCCAGATGCTGGCGATGGGCTGGGTGTGTCTCGGTGCGGGTCTGCTGCCCGGTGCGACGTCCCTTCGTGGCCGCCGCGAGCAGGTGCTGCTCGCGGGTTACGGCGCGGTGTCCGCCGTGGCGTACGGCACGGCGATGAACCTGCAGGGCTGGCCGTACCTGAGCGGCACGTCCACCGCGGTCTCCTTCGTGCCGGGTGATCCGCTGCCGGCGAACCTCGCCCGGTTCGCGATCTACTGCCTGACCACGTCGCTCGGCTGGGACCTGCCGCGGGCGGCGCTCACCGCCGTCCTGTGCCTGACCGTCGGCGGGCCGCTGCTGCGGACCTTGCGCCGCGCCACCCGCCGTGCGGCGTTCGCCGCGCCGGTGTCGTTCGACCGGTCCTGAACCGGGTGCGGCGACGGGCCGCCCGCACCGGGGTGCGGACGGCCCGTCGCGGACCGCGGTGGGGTCAGCCCTGCTTGGGGCCGGCCGACTGGACGACCTCGAACGACCAGACGGTGGAGCCGGACGCGGCGGGCTTGGGACGCTCGCCGCCCTCGCCACCGCCCGGGCCACCCGCGCCACCCGCGCCGCCGCCCTGGTGCGCCGCCTTCATCGGGCCCTCCATCCAGGCCTGGAAGGAGGCCTCGTCACGCCACCGGGTGTACACCAGGTACTGGTCGGTGCCCTCGACGGGGCGGAGCAGCTCGAACCACTCGAAGCCGTCGGACCCTTCGACCGTGCCGGCCCGCGAGGCGAAGCGCTTCTCCAGCACCTCGCGCTGCTCGGCGGGGACGGTCAGTACATTGATCTTGACTACGCTCATGGTTCCCATCCTGCCTCACGGCGCGCGGTGCAGGGCCCAGGCGAGGGAGGCGAGGGCCGCGGTCGAGGTGAGGGCGCGGACGGTGTTCCAGCGGACCCAGGTGGTCTCGAAGGCGGCGCGGGCGGCTTCGGGCGAGGTCGCCGCCGCCAAGCGGTCGTTGAGCGGGACGTTGACCACGGCGGTGATCGCCAGCATGACGATGTAGCAGACGGCGGCGACGCCGATCCACAGCAGGACACCCCGGTCGGCGCCGCGCAGGTGGAGGGCGCCGGCGGCGAGGATCAGCACCAGCGAGCCGAGGAAGCTCAGCATGAACCACCCGTTGAGGATGGCGACGTTGATCCGCTGCATGGCCTCCACGAAGCCGCGGTCGTCGAGCCGGGCGAGGCCGGGCATCACCGAGCAGGCGTAGGAGTAGAAGAGTCCGGCGCTGAGGCCGGTGGTGAGGGTGGCGGCGAAGAGCACCGCGGTGCGCAGGGTGGACATCCCGGCAACCTCCGTTCGCCCGATGGCGGTTCGCGTGGTCATGGTTCGATTCAACCGGCGGGGCGGGCCGCGATCAATGGTCGAGGCGCTCGACCGCATACGCGGGCGTCCAGGCCCGGGCGGCATAGGGTGGCGGGCATGGACGCTCTCGGTGCCCTGCTGACCGGACCCCGCGCCCAGGGGGCCTTCCTGCTGCGGTCGGTGTTCGACCCGCCGTGGGCGGTGCGGATCGCGGACGAGGCGCCGTTGACGCTGCTCACGATGGTGCGCGGCGAGGGCTGGGTGGTCCCGGACGGCGCGGAGCCGGTCCGGTTGCGGCCGGGTGACCTGGCGGTGGTGCGCGGCCCGGAGCCGTACACGGTGGCGGACCTGCCGTCGACCGCGCCGCAGGTGGTGGTCCACCCCGGCCAGGTGTCGACCGCGCCCGGCGGCGAGGAGCTGTGCGAGGAGCTCGACCGGGGCCTGCGGACCTGGGGCACGGGCGGGCCCGGGGCGGCGGCGGTGCTGCTCAGCGGCACCTACCAGCTGCGCGGGGAGGTGAGCGGGCGGCTGCTGCGGGCGCTGCCGCGGGTGGTCCGGCTGGACGGTGCGGAGTGGGGGTCGCCGCTGCTGCCGATGCTCGCGGAGGAGATCGGCCGGGACGAGCCGGGGCAGGAGGTGGTGCTGGACCGGTTGCTCGACCTGCTGCTGATCAGCGCGCTGCGGGCGTGGTTCGCCCGGCCGTCGGGGGCGGCGCCGGCCTGGTACCGGGCGCAGGCGGACCCGGTGGTGGGTCCGGCGCTGGGCCTGCTGCACGGGGATCCGGCCCGGCCGTGGACGGTGGCGGTGCTGGCCGCCGAGGTCGGGGTGTCGCGGGCGGCGCTGGCCCGCCGTTTCACCGAGCTGGTCGGGGAGCCGCCGATGGCGTACCTGACGGGCTGGCGGCTGGCGCTGGCCGCCGATCTGCTGGCGGAGCCGGACGCCACGCTCGCCGCGGTCGCCCACCGGGTGGGCTACGGCAGCGCGTTCGCGCTGAGTGCCGCGTTCAAGCGGGTCCGGGGGGTCAGCCCGCAGCAGCACCGCGAGGGCGTCGGCTGACGTCGCGTCACCCTCGGGCGGCCGGTCAGTACCCCGCCCTCGCCCCCGCCCACCCCGCCCCTCCCGGCTCGGGGAAAACCGCTTGCCGTGGGCATGCCGTCCGTGCCGAGATAGCGGCGTGACTGAACTGAGCATCCTCACCGACACCACGTCCTGGCGCGAGGGCGCCGAGCAGCGCCGGCTCGCGGCGTACCGGCGGGCGGGTTTCGCCGCCCCGGCGGCGGAGGCGAGCGTGGCCCGCTGGCTGGAACGGTCGGCCGGGGCGACGGTGGCGGAGATCCGGGCCGAGGGCCGGCCGGTGGGCGCGGTGGCCGTGGTGGCGGACGGCGACGAGGGCCGGATCGAGGAGCTGTGGATCGATCCCGCGCACGCCGGCGCCGGCCACGGCGAGGCCGCCCGCGGCTGGGCGGAGCGCTGGTCCGCCGAGCGCGGTGCGACCTCCTGCGGCATCCAACTCTTCGCCCCGGAGCCGCTGTTCGACGCCTACCCGGTGCGCGGCCAGAACCGGGTCAAGTTCATCGGCACCCCGGCCGCCCTGCCCGACGGGGTGACGTACCGTCCGATGACGGAGACGGAGTACCCGGCGTGGCGGCGGGCCGAGGACGAGGCGTACGTGTTCGACATCGTGCGGGCCGGCGGTCTGACGCGGGAACAGGCGCAGGAGAAGTCGGACGCGGACTTCGCCCGGCTGCTGCCGCAGGGCCGGCGGACGCCGGGGCACGCGTTCATGGTGCTGGAGGCCGAGGAGCGGACGATCGGCACCGGCTGGCTGCACCACGGCTTCCTGCCGGGGGTGACGTACGGGTACTCGCTGTTCATCGAGGAGCACGAGCGCGGCAACGGCTACGGCCGGGCGGCGATGGCGATCGGCGAGCAGGCGGCGGTGGCGGCCGGCGACACGGCGCTGATGTTCAACGTGTTCGGCGGCAACGAGGTCGCGATGGGCCTGTACACCAGCGCGGGGTTCGGGGTGCTCTTCGAGTACCGGTCGGTCGAGCTCGGCGGCTGACCGCGGAGCCCGGCAGCCGATCGGCCGCCGGGGAACTTCCTCGTCCCCGGGTGCGACCGAACCGGCCCGCCGACCCGTCCTGGTGGGCAGAGCCCCGCACCGAAGCGGGTCCGCATGGCCGGCGTGCGGGTGAGACCTGAGGACAAGAACGATGGACGATTTCCGTACCGCTCTCTCCGAGGAGCTGTCGGAGCTCAGTGCCCCACCCCTGGCCGGCCTGGTCGAGGCCGCGGCCCGGGACGGGCGGCGGGTGCGCCGCCGCCGGACGGTCGCCGCGGCCGTCGGCTCGGTGACCGCGGTCGCGGCCGCGATCGCGCTGCTGGGCGGCGTGGTCGGGCCGCTCCGGCAGCCGGCCGCCGGCCCGGCCGTGCAGAGCGCGGCCGGCGAGCCCCCGAGCCCGTCGGTGACCGCCCAGACGGTGCCGACCACCCCGCGGGCGCTGCTCGCGGCGGTGGTGCAGGCGCTGCCGGGCACCACGTGGACGGGCAGCGACTACTCCGTCAGCGGGCCCGAGCACGAGGTGTCCGCGATGCTCAACATGACGGAGGGGACGGGCACCGGCGTGGTCCGGGTGACGCTGCTCGACGGCAAGGGCCCCGGCTGCAAGCAGGACGACGTCCGCTTCTGCACGGTCGACAGCCGGAACCAGCTCACCTCGGTGGACTACCTCCAGGCACCGTGCCCGCAGACCGTCGTGGTGACCGTCCTGCGGGCGGACGCCACCCGGGCCCAGGTGCTCTTCGGCAACTGTCGGATCGGGGAGAACGCGTACTACTTCCCACCGGGGGTCAACGCGCTGACGGTCCAGCAGGCGGCCGAGCTGGCCGGCGGACCGACGCTGTCGCTGCACAGCGACCGCCGGGCGGTCGAAGCCGCCGAGCAGCAGTACGGCCAAGCGGCGCCACTGCGCTGACGCGCGCGGCGGTGCGGACGGCCCCCGGGCCGCTCGCACCGCCGCGCCACCGCCCCCACCCTTCCGACCCACAGATCGGGACGACCAAGCAGTGCGCGAGGATGCAGACTTCATAGCGTTCGCCGAGGCCGGCGCGGGCCGGCTGCGCCAGATCGCCTACCTGATGTGCCGGGACTGGCACCTGGCCCAGGACCTCACCCAGACCACGCTGACCAAGATGTACGTCGCGTGGAAGCGGATCAACCGGCGCGACGGCGATCCGTTCGTCTACGCCCGGAAGGTGCTGCTGAACTCCCTGCTGGACCACCGGCGGCTGCGCAGCAGCAGCGAACTGGCGGTGGAGCAGCTTCCGGAGTCCGCCGGGCCCAAGGACACCACCGCGATGCGGCTGACCCTGTTGGAGGCGCTGATGCTGCTGTCCGAGCGGGACCGGGCGATCGTGCTGCTGCGCTACTGGGAGGACCACAGCGTGGAGACCACCGCGGAGATCCTGGGGGTCAGCACGGCGGTGGTGAAGTCGCAGAGCATGCGCGCACTGGCGGTTCTGCGCGGGCGCCTGGGCAGTGACCGCGAGCTGCTCTTCGGCTGACGGGTCGCGTTCACCGAGGGTTCATGCCGTCCGATTCACCACCAAACCGGACAACCGGACCCGGCCGGACCGGCCTTCCCTGTCCGTTCCCAGCCCGCTGCTGCATAATCAGGCCGTTCATTCCGACCCCCGAGGAGGACCGGCCCATGCCGGCAGAGCTCTGCCCCCGCTGCGGCGCGGCACGGACGGCGGGTGGCTGTGTCTGCTTCTCGGACCCGAGTGCCGCCGACACCGCCGTCCTGCCGCACGTGGAGGGCCCGCCGCTGGTGCGCCCGTACGTGGCCGCCGCGCCGGTGGAGCAGCCCGGCCCGGGGCCGGACCCCTTCGCCACCCGGCTGACCCCGCCGACCGGCCTGCCGCCGATGCCGCCCGCACCGCCGGCACCGCCCGTCGCGCCGTACCCGGGCGCCGGTGCCGCCGCGCAGACCACCGTGCTGCCGGGCCCGATCACGCCCGGCCCGGTCACGTCCGGCGCCGTGCCGCTCGGCCCGGTCGCCCCCGCCGCCGCGCAGACCGCGGTGCTGCCGCCGGTGCCCGCGCAGCCGCCCGTCCAGCAGCCCCGGCCGGAGGCGCACACCCAGCTGATACCCCCGCAGGCGCACCCGGCACCCCCGGCCCCGCCTGCCTCCGCGCCTGCCTCCGCACCCGGTCCCGCGCGCTCCTCCGAACCCGCCACCGACCTGGGCATGTTCACCTTCCGCGAGGAGTACGTCCCCGCGCCCGGCTCACGGGCCGAGCGCCGCGTCGAGCAGCAGCAGGCGGCGGGCCGGCGGCGGACGGTGATCGCCGGGGCGATGATCGGCCTGGCGGCGGTCGGCGCGGGCCTGGCGCTGGCCCTCGCGCCCGCCTCGCCCGACCGCGGCGACCAGGCGCTGCCCGCGCCGACCGACAGCGGCATCCCGTACCCGGGCCCGACCCTGCCGACCGTCGAAACGAGCAGCGGCTCGCCCTCCCCGGTCGCGCCGAGCACTACCAAGGCCAAGCCGCCGACCACCAGGGCCGCGGCACCGCAGACCACGGTGGCGGCCCCGCCGAGTCCTTCCCCGTCGGCGTCCGCCAAGCCGAGCCCCTCGGCCTCGCCGAGCCCGTCGGCGACCGTGCGCGACCTGCACCGCGGCGACACCGGCGCCGACGTGGCCGCGATGCAGTCCCGGCTCGTCAACGCCGTGCCGTGGCGGTTCGACGAGGAGGACGTCAACGGCACGTTCGACAAGAACACCGAGCAGGCGCTGCGCAACTTCCAGTCGATGATGGCCATCCACGGCGAGGACGGCTGGTACGGGCCGCAGACCCGTACCAGGCTCTCCTACTACCCCGCCTGACCGCGGCTCAGCCGACGATCGCCTTCCCCAGGCTGAAGGCGGACAGCACCAGCATCACGCAGGCCGCGACCCGCACGATGACCTTCATCGGCACGTGCTTGAGCAGCTTCTGCCCGCCCAGGATGGCGATCCCGCCGACCGCGCACAGCGCCAGCCACGCGCCGAGGCCGACGGCCAGCGGCGAGGCGTACTTGGCGGCCAGGTTGGCGGTCATGATCTGGGTCAGATCGCCGAACTCGGCGACCGCGACCAGGACGAAGCTGGCGCCGGCCACCTTCCAGAAGGAGTTGGACGAGGGCTCCTTCGCGGCGTGCCCCTCGTCCTCCTCGTCGCCCTTGGGCCAGAGCAGCATCACGGCTCCGACCAGGAACAGCAGCCCGGTGACGCCCTCCACCCAGCGCTGCGGCAGCATCGCCAGCAGGCTGCCGGCCACCAGGGCGAGGGCCACCTGGACGGCGAAGGCGGCGGCGATGCCGGCGAAGACGTAGCTCGCCCGGTACTTGGTGCCCAGGACCAGGCTGGCCAGCGCGGTCTTGTCGGGCAGTTCGGCGAGGAAGATGACGCCGAAGGTCAGCGCGGCGATGCTCAGGGGGTTCATCGGATCGGCAGGTCTCTCGGTTCAAGGGCTGCCGGACCGGTGCGTCTTGGGGATGCCTCGGCCCGACAGCACTGGTCAATGGTCACAGCACTGCGGCCGAAGGTCTCGCCGGCACCCGCGTACGGATGCCCCGGGCGCCGGGCCCGCCCACGAGGAGCGGTGCCAGTATGTCGACGGTCCGGTGGAGGGCTACTCCCCTTCAACGCCTCCCAGCCTACCCGACGCCGGCCGGTGCTCCGGGGGCCAGAAGTCCCCGGCCGACCAGTTCCAGCACGACGACGATCGCGGCCGCCTCCACCGCGAGCAGCGCCACCAGGACGAACAGCTGCACCGCGCCGGCCTGGACGGGCGTGGCGCCGCCGAGCAGCATGCCGACGAACGCGCCGGGCAGGGTGACCAGGCCCACGGTCCGGGTCTGGTCGAGCGCCGGGACCAGCGAGGTGGCGGCGGCCGTCCGGGACATCTCCAGCCGGGCGTCGCGCGCCTCGAAGCCGAGCGCCAGCGCCGCCTCGACCTCGCCGCGCCGGGTCCGCAGTTCGTCCAGCGCCCGGCGGCCGGAGAGCGAGGTCGCGGTCAGCGCCCCGCCGATCAGGATCCCGGCGACCGGGATCAGCGACAGACCCTTGGCCGGCAGCAGGCCGGTGGCGAGCAGCAGCACCAGGACCGGCAGCACGCCGGCGGCGATCGGCGCCGCCGCCCACCACCAGCCCGGGCCGTCGGTGATCCGCCGCCCGGCGGTGCGCACCGCGACGGAGAACATCAGCAGCACGAACAGCACCGAGCTCCACAGCGCGCCGACCACCCAGGCGATCACCAGGGCGACCGCGGCGAGCTGCAGCACCGCCCGGACGCCCGCCCGCAGCACCGCCCGCCCGTGGCCGAGCCGGCCCCAGCCGGCCACCGCGACGGCGGCGGCCAGCAGCACCGCGCAGGCCGCGCCGAGCGCGGGGGTGACCGGCAGCAGCTGTCCGGCGGCCATCGGCGGTCAGATCCAGCTGGTGAACCACATCCGGGCGCGCCAGTCGTCCATCGGGATCACCTCCGCCGTGTACAGCGGGTGGAAGAAGGCGAAGCAGCCGACCACGGCCAGCACGATCAGCCCGGCGCCGGCCGCGCCCCAGCGGCGCCGCTGGGGCGGGCAGCCGGGCGGGCCGAGCAGCGCGCCCAGCATCTGGGCGACCGCCAGGCAGAGGAAAGGGACCAGCACCACCATGTAGAAGGAGAAGATCGTCCGTTCCTGGTACTGGAACCAGGGCAGGTAGATGCCGGCCACCCCGGCGAGGATCGCGCCGGCCCGCCAGTCCCGGCGGAAGAACCAGCGCCACAGCGCGTACGCCAGCGCGAAGCAGGCCGCCCACCACAGCAGCGGGGTGCCGAGGGCCAGGATCTGGCTGGCGCAGCCCTCGGACGCGGTGCAGCCCTGCTGGCCCTGCGGCACCTGCTGCCAGTACATCGAGACCGGGCGGCCCTGGACCAGCCAGCTCCACGGGTTGGACTGGTAGGTGTGCGGGGAGGACAGGCCGGTGTTGAAGTCGTACATCTGCGCGTGGTAATGCCACCAGCTGCGCAGCGCGGCGGGCACCCAGGTCATCGACACCTGCGGCAGCGGGATCTCCAGCACCGGGGTGTGCGGCGGGGAGAGGCCGGCCCGGTCGTCCGCCCAGTGCCGGCCGTAGCCCCCGTCGGTGACGAACCAGCCGGTCCAGGCCAGCAGGTAGACCACCGCGGCGACGCCGACCGTGGAGAGGAAGGCGGGCAGCGCGTCGCGGCGCAGCATCGAGCGCCAGGGGTGCCGGGCGCCCGCCCAGCGGCGGCCCGCCTGGTCCCACAGGACGGTGAGCAGGCCGAACACGGCGAGGATCTGGATCCCGTTCCACTTCACCGCGCAGGCACAGCCGAGCAGGACGCCGGCCGCCAGCCGCCAGGGGCGCACCCCGAGGCCGACCTGGTCGCCCGCCGCGCCGCCCTCCGCGCGGGCGGCCCGCAGCAGGGCGCGCGCCCGGTCCCGGTCGACCAGCAGGCAGCCGAACGCGGCCAGCACGAAGAACAGCTGCACGCCGTCCAGCAGGCCGACCCGGCTCATCACGAAGTGCAGCCCGTCCACCGCCATCAGCAGGGCCGCGGTGCAGCCCAGCAGCGTCGAGCCGAACAGCCGCCGGCCGATCCGGGCCAGCATCAGCACCGTCAGGGTGCCCAGCAGCGCCACCACGATCCGCCAGCCGAAGGGGTGCAGGCCGAACGCCCACTCGCCCAGCGAGATCACCCACTTGCCGAGCGGCGGGTGGGCCACGAACTCCGGTGCCGGGGTGAGCGGGACGATCTGCGGGACGCCGAGGATCTGGGCGTTCGCGCCGTCCGGCCAGACGCCCTCGTAGCCCTGCTCCAGCAGCGACCAGGCGTCCTTGGGGTAGTACGTCTCGTCGAAGACGAACGCGTTCGGGTACGGCAGGTTCCAGAACCGCAGCAGCCCGGCGAACGCCGCCACCGCCAGCGGCCCCCACCACCTCCACCGGTCCCGTTCGACCGCCCGCACCGCCGCGGGGGCCGGCCTCTCGGTGACTTGCGCCTGCGCCATGACCCCGCCGTCTGCTCGACCTGACACTATGTCGCCTTTGCCCGAATCCTAGCCTGCCGCCCTGTCGGCGGCGGGGCCTACGGTGGGTTGACCCTCGACCTGGTCGAGGGCACAGAGTCCTCGGTGTGGAGAGCGGAATGCGCAGTATCGGTGAGCTGGCCCGCGAGAGCGGCCTGGGCGTGAGCGCCCTGCGGTTCTACGACGGCGCCGGGGTGTTCGTCCCGGCCCGGGTCGACCCGCGGACCGGCTACCGCTGGTACGCGCCCGAGCAACTCGCCGACGCCCGCCTGCTGGCCCGGCTGCGCCGGGTCGGCATGCCGCTCGCCGGGATCGCCCAGGTCCTGGACGGCGACCCGGCGACCGCCCGGGCCGCGATCGACCGGCACCTGCGGCAGCTGGAGGACGGCCTCGCCGATGCCCGCCGCGAGCTCTCCACGGTCCGTGACCTGATCGACCTGAGGGAGCATCCGATGACCGCACCGACCCGATTCACCGTGCCCGCCCCGGCGCTCGCCGCCGCCCTGGACGCCGTCCGCTTCGCCGCCGGCAGCGACCCGGAGCACCCGGTGGTGCGCGGCGTGCTGTTCGACCCCGAGCCGGAGAACGGCCTGCTGCGCCTGGTCGCCACCGACCGGTACCGGCTGGCCGTCGCCACCGCCCCCGCGACGGTGGAAGGACCCGGCGGCGGGGTGCTGGTGCCGACCGCGCTCGCGGACGCCGCCCGGGCCCTGCTGGACGGCGCCGAGAGCGCCGAACTCACGGTGGACGGGCCGCGGTTGACGCTGCGCGCGGGCGGCCGGGAGCTGACCGGCGAGCGGCTCGACCTGGACTTCCCCGACTACCGGCGCCTGCTGCGGGTGGAGACCACCCAGCGGCTGGAGTTCGCGGCTGACGAGCTGCTGGCCCACCTCGAGTCCGGCCCCGCCGCGGAGGACGGCACGGCGATCCTGGCGGCGGACGGGTTCCAGGTGCTGGTCAACCGCGACTACCTGATGCAGGCCGTCGCGGCCGGCGGCGCCGAGCAGCTCGTCCTGGAACTCGGCGGCCCGATCGCCCCGCTGGCGATCCGCTTCCCGGCCCGCGCGGACACCTTCTCGCTGCTGATGCCGGTCGCCCGCGACTGATCGGGGTGCCGCTCAGGCCGGGCGGATGTTGTGGTTGAGGTGGAAGACGTTGCCCGGGTCGTACTCCGCCTTGACCGCGGCCAGCCGGGCGGCGTTGGCCGTGCCGCGCGCGGCGATGGCGACCTCGTCGTCCTCCTCGCTCATGAAGTTGAGGTAGGAGGCGCCGACCGACCAGGGCGCCATGTCGACCGCCGCCCGGTGGGCCCAGTCGCAGACCCGGGCGTCGTCCGCCGGGTCCTCCCACATGCCGAACGGGTGCACCGCCCACGGCGCGGAGCGCCAGGGCACGGGGTACTCGGTCGGCCCGAGGGCGACCGCCCCGCCCATCGGGAAGAGCGCGTGCTGCGAGGGCGAGGGCACCACCATCTCGCGGGCCGCCTCGCAGAACTTCTCCAGCGCCGGGTCGGGCACCCCGGTCAGGTAGGCGGCCGACCAGTAGTTCCGGAAGCCGGGCGGGTCGTCGATCATGCACTGCAGGTCGGCGTACGGGACGTCCTGGACGACCTCCACCTGGTGCCCGTAGCCGAGCATCGGCGCCACCCAGGGCCTGGCCTGCTCGGCCGTGCCGGCGTACGTGATCAGCACGCCGGCCGCGAACTGCCCGACCAGGTGGTCCGGCACGAAGGGCTCGGGCGGGGCGGTGAAGAAGATCATCGCGCCGCCCGCCTCGTCGGGCGCCGCGTCCATCGCGTCGCGGTAGGCCCGGGCCAGCTCCGGGCCGCCCTCGGCCGGCCACATCAGCAGCGCCATCGAGAACTCCGGCAGCGGGTGCAGTCCGAACACGAAGGCGGTGACCACGCCGAAGTTGCCGCCGCCGCCGTGCAGCGCCCAGAACAGCTCGGGATTCTCGTGCTCGCTGGCCCGCACCCGCCGGCCGTCCGCGGTGACCAGCTCGGCGGCCAGCAGGTTGTCGCACATCAGCCCGAACTTGCGCTCCAGCCAGCCCGATCCCCCGCCCAGCACCAGGCCGCCCACGCCGGTGGTGGACACCCGGCCGCCGGTCACGGCGAGCCCGTGCGCCTGGCAGGCGCGGTCGAGGTCGCCCATCACCGCGCCGCCGCCGACCCGGGCCACCCGGGCCACCGGGTCGATCTCCACCGCGTTCAGCCGGCGCAGATCGACGACCAGGCCGCCCTCGCTGAGCGCGGCCCCGGTGACCCCGTGCCCGCCGCAGCGGACCGCGATCTCCAGGTCGCGCTCGGTGCCGAAGGCCACCGCGGCGGCGACGTCGTCGACCGTCGCGCACTGGGCGATCACCGCCGGGCGCTTGTCGACCATCGCGTTGAAGATCACCCGGGCCTCGTCGTAGGCCGGGCTCCCCGGCGCGATCACCTCACCGGAGAAACGGGACCGCAGTGCGTCCAGTGCCCGGTCGTCCAACAGCTCGGCAGTCATGGGGGCACGCCTTTCTGGGGGCCCGTTCCGACAGGTACGCCAATCGAGCGTAAGCCCGGCCCCTCGGCCGGCGCACCCGCAGCGGCCTCAGGCCGCGGTGCGCAGCTCCCGCACCGGCCGCTGAGCGACCGTCAGCACCCGGACGTTGTCCTGTGCCGGGGTGAGGTGCCCGCGCAGCTTGACCGAGAGCGCCACGATCAGGAGGGTGCACAGCGCCATCGCCGCCAGGTACAGCGGCCAGGTGCCGGCGCCGACCAGCAGCACACCGACCGCCGGGCCGACCGCGACGGCGATCTGCTTCACCAGCGCGTACCCGGCGTTGTAGGTGCCGAGCAGCCGGGTGGGAGCGAGGTCGGCGACGATCGGGCCCAGGGTCGGGGCGAGCAGCGACTCGCCGACGCCGAACAGCGCGTAGATCGCGACCACGGCCACGGTCGCGGCCAGCGCCTCGGAGCGGATCAGGCCGGCGACCAGCGCCATGCCCCAGGCCGCCAGCCAGACCACGCCGGCCGCGGCCATCGCGGTGGTGCGGCGCCGGCGCTCGGTGAGCCGGACCACGAACATCTGCAGCACCACGATGGTCAGCGCGTTGGCGCCGATCGCCAGACCCAGGGTGGAGGGCGCGGTGCCGACGGTGTCGGTGGCGAACGCGGCGACCCCGGACTCGAACTGGCCGTAGCAGGTGAAGAAGATCAGCCCGGCGAGCAGGCAGAGCCGCAGCATCGCCTTGTCGGCGACCAGGGCCCGCAGCCCGCGCCGCTCCCCCGTTCCGGCGGAGCCCGCGACCTCCGGCGGGGCGGCCGGGATCCGGGCGGTGCCGGTGACGGCGGCCAGGCCCAGGAAGGTCAGCGCCTCGATGGTGAACAGCCGGGTCAGGCTGGCCGGGTCGGCGACGTCGACGATCTGGCCGCCGACCAGCGCGCCGAGGCCCATGCCCAGGTTGACCAGGGTGAACTGCAGGGCGAAGGCGCGCGAGCGCTGCTCCTTGCCGGTCAGCCGGACGATCATCGTGGCGAGCGCCGGCTGGCAGGTGGTGACACCGGCGCCGAACAGGAAGGAGGAGATCAGCAGCCCGGGCGTGGTGGCGGCCTGACCGAAGGCGAACGCGCCGACGGAGGCGATCGCGGCGCCGGCCAGCAGCACCGGGCGCGGCCCGTACCGGTCGATGCCGCGGCCGGTGAACGGGAGCACCGCCAGCGCGGCCAGCGCGAACACGGTGAACACCGCGCCCGCCGCCGCACTGCCGAGACCCCGCACCTGGTCCACGTACACGAACATGTACGGCATCGTGAACCCGCTGCCGAAGGCACTGAGCGCGTTCCCGACCTGGACGCGACGCAGCCGACCGCCGCCCCACTGCTTCACTGAACACCCCTTGAGATTCGTAGTCTTTAGTCAGCAAGATTTAAGACCTAAACTCTAAGGGTTGCAAGCCTCAAACGTCAAAGGCTTAAGGACTGCAGGCTGCGTGGAAGAATGACCGGCATGAGCGCACGCAGACCCGAGCCCGCCAACGGCGGCGAGCTGGGCATCGCCGAGCAGGTGGCCGTCTACCAGCGGGAATTCCCCACGGTGGACCCACAGGTGGAGACCATCGTCTCCACCCTCTCCCGGGTGACCCGGCGGATGAACGTCGCCTACGGGCGCCAGCTGGCCGCCCTCGGGATCACCTCCGCCGAGTGGGAGGTGCTCAAGGCCCTGGTGATCGCCGGCAGCCCGTACCGGCTCGGTCCCGGTGAACTGGCCAAGCGGCTCGGGCTGACGCCCGCCGCGATGACCCACCGGATCGACCGGATGGTCACCGAGGGCCTGGTCACCCGGGAGCGCGACGAGAGCAACCGGGTCCGGGTGATCATCGAGCTGACCGAGGACGGCCGCGACAAGTGGCTGGAGCTGATGCGGATGGCCGCCGTCTTCGAGGCGGACATCCTGCAGGACATCACCGGCGAGGACCGGACCGCCTTCGCCGGCATGCTCTCCCGGATGCTGCGCCGGATCGAGGAGAGCCAGCCCGACGCCCTGGGCCGCACCGAGGACCTGGACTGAACCGCACAGGCAACGACAACGAGGGGGGCCGCGGATGACACGCGGAGAACTGATCACACTGCGGGCGATGGGGCCCGAGGACGCCGAGTCGCTGTGGCGCTGGAACCACGACGCCGAGGTGATGCGGTGGATGGACGACACCTACCCGTCCACCGTCGAGCAGGTCCGCGGCTGGCTCGGCGACCGGCCGCGCAACACCTACGCGGACGTGCTGTTCGGCATCGAGGCGACCGAGGACGCCGCGCTGATCGGCCTGGTGATGCTGCACGGCACCGAGCCGGAGAAGGGCATCGCCAAGCTCGACATCTACCTCGGAGAGAAGGACTACTGGGGCCGCGGCTTCGCCACCGACGCGGTGCGCACCGCCTGCCGGTACGGCTTCGAGGAGATGCGCCTGCACAAGGTGACGCTCACCGTGGTCACCGAGAACCACGCCGCCCGCACGGTCTACGAGAAGGTCGGCTTCGTCGAGGAGGGCCGGCTGCGCCAGGTGTTCCGCCGCGACGGCGCGTGGTGGGACATGTTCACGATGGGCCTGCTGGCGGACGAGCTGCGCTGAGCTCGGCCGCCTCGTCCGGCCGGACCTCGATGCGGTCGGCCGCCAGGTCGACCGCCACCCGGTGCTCCATGCCGAGCGCGGCCAGGAAGTGCCGGGGCAGCTGGATCCGGCCGGTGCGGTCGAGCATCGCGTACTCGCGCTCGCTGACCTGCTCCGCGCCGTCCTCGCCGACCACGGTCGAGCGCAGCACCTCGGTGCTGGTCCGGCCGTCCCGGACGGCGACGGTGCGGCGCACCTCGCCGGCCACCATCGGGTCGTGGGTGACGATCACCACGGTCGCGGCCAGCTCCCGGTTGACCGTCCGGAAGGCGTCGAAGATGCCCGCCGCGGTCTCCGAGTCCAGCTCGCCGGTCGGTTCGTCGGCCAGCAGCACGGCCGGGTTGTTGGCCATCGCCACGGCGATCGCCACCCGCTGCTGCTGGCCGCCGGAGAGCTGGGCGGGCAGCCGGTCGGCGAGCGGGCCGATGTCCAGTGCCTCCAGCAGCTCGGCCACCCGGGCGGCGTGCCGCTTGGCGGTGCCCCGGGTGCGGCGGGCGCCGCGCAGCTGCATCGGCAGCGCGACGTTCTGCGCCGCGGTGAGGAAGGGCAGCAGGTTGCGCGCGGTCTGCTGCCAGACGAAGCCGACCACCTCGCGGCGGTAGCGCAGCCGGTCCCTGGCGTTCATGTCGAGCAGGTCGCAGCCGTCCACGGTGGCCCGGCCGGCGGTCGGGCTGTCCAGCCCGGCGAGGATGTTCAGCAGGGTGGACTTGCCGCTGCCGGAGGCGCCGACCAGGGCCACCAGGTCGCCGCGCTCGACGACCAGGTCCAGCCCCTGCAGGGCCTGCACCTCGACCTTCTCGGCGGTGAAGATCCGCACCACCCGGTCGCACACGATGGCCGCGCCTTCGCCGTACCGGGCCGGTTCGGCGGCTGCCAGCGCGGCGCGCTGCAACTCCCGGTAGCTGAGCGCCGGTTCAGTGGTCAACGGTCGTCTCCCGCTCTCAACTCGGTGGTGATCTGGCGCCGGCCGGAGATCGCGGCCTCGGCGAGGACGGTGACCGCGGCGACGGCGGCCAGCAGGCCGGCCTGGGTGAGCACCGGTACGGCGGCCGGGGTCAGGCCGTCGGGCACGACCGCGCCGACCACCGCGGACAGGTCCACGGCCGGGCCGAGCAGCAGTACCGCGAGGACCGCGAACAGCGCGCCGGCCAGGGCCGCGAGCAGCGCCGACGGCAGCGCCTCGGTCAGGATCAGGGCCAGGCCCTCGCGCGGCCGCAGGCCCATGGTGCGCAGCCGGGCGAGCAGCGCGGCGCGCTCCGGTCCGGAGCGGACCAGGGAGATCAGCACCGCCAGCACGGCGAAGCCCGCCGCGGCGGCCACCGCGGCGCGGAACACCTCCCCGGCGGCCCGGCCCAGCGGGTCGGCGGCCAGCCGCCGCACCGTCTCGGCGCTGGTGCGCACCCGCTTCGGGTCGAACGTGTCGCCGAGCAGGGCGCGCAGCGCCGCAGGGTCCGGGTCGCCGTCGGCCAGCCACAGGTTGGCCTTGGCGGTGCCGGGCAGCCGGTCGTGCACCGGGCCGGCCGGCAGCACCACCAGGTCGCGGACGCGCGGCACCGCGGGGGTGGCGCCGACCTGCCCGACCGGGCGGATCAGCACCTCGCGGGTGCCCAGGTGCAGGGCGCGCGGCTCCTCGTCCAGGCGCTCGGCGAGCGAGGGGCTGACCAGGGCCGGCACCGGCCCGTCGGCGGCCACCGGGCCGCTCAGCAGCGCCGGGTCGAAGGCGCCGACGCCGATCCGCTCGGCGAGCGCGGCGTACGCCGCCGGGTCGGCGATCACCACGGTCAGCGAGCCGGCCAGGCTGCGGTCGGCGGTGGCCGTCGAACCGTCCAGGTCGAGCCAGACGCCCTGCGCCGAGCGGACGCCGGGCAGCCGGCCGGCGGCCTCGGCGAAGCCGTCCGGCAGGGCGAGCCCCGGGGCGGCGGCGACCCGGGCGTCCGCGCCGACCTCGGCCCGGGCCGCGCGCAGCCGGCCGTGGTCCACCGCGGCGAGCACGGTGGCGCCGAACCCGGCGGTGGTGACCGCCAGCAGCAGCGCGAACACCGGCAGGACGCTCGGCCGCCGGCCCGTCCCGCGGGCCGCCCGGGCCAGGCCCAGGAAACCGATCGCGCCCGGGCGCCGGGCCGCCGCCCGGGCCGCCCCGCCGATCAGCACCGGGTGCAGCCGGGCCAGCAGCAGCGCGCCGGCCAGCGCGAGCAGCAGCGGCGCGGCCACCAGCAGCAGGTCCACGCCGCCCTCGGCGGGGGCGACCCCGCGGCGGCGGACGGCGGCGACCGCCCCGGCGGCGGCCAGCACCACCGCGAACTCGACGACCGCCCGGCGCCGGCCGGCGTTCCCGCCGGGCCGCAGCACCCGCAGCGCGCCCAGCGGCAGGGCCAGCAGGCCGACCAGGGCCACCGCCGTCCCGGCGAGCACCGCGCCGCCCCAGCGCGGGGTGGGCAGCAGGAGCAGCGCCAGCGCGGTGCCGAGCAGGCCGGCGGGCAGCGCGGTGACCGCGCTCTCGCCGAGCAGCCGGCCCAGCAGCCCGCGGGTGGAGGCGCCGCGGGCCCGCAGCAGGCGCAGTTCGGCGGCCCGCCGGTCGGTGGCGAGCGCGGCGGCCAGCAGCAGCACGGTCAGCGCCACCCCGGCCGCGCCGACCGGGCCGAGCACGGTGAGCGGCGCGGCGGCGGCCTGCCGGCGCTCGGCGGTGGCGATGGTGGCGGGCAACCAGGAGGAGAACCGCAGGTCCTGCCGGAGGGTGCTGTTGGGCAGCTCGGCGGCCTGCGGGCCGGAGATCAGCGAGGCCAGCGCGCGCCGGACCTCGGGCAGCCGGTCGGCGCGGAGCACCGCCTCGTCGATCGGGACCTGGAAGAAGTCCTCGGCCTCGTCGCCCCACAACCCGAGCGACGGCAGGGCGCCGGTCCCGGTGACCGCGCCGGTCTGCCAGTACGGCACCGACTCGCCCGGGGCCACCTCGACCGACTCCAGGCACGGGCCGGTGGTGCACTGCACCCCGGCCCAGAACGCGCCCTCCGGGTCGTCGGGGACGAAGGTGCCGACCACCTCGGCGGTGAACCGCCCGGCCCTGCCCGGGGCCGCGCCGGCGTCCAGCACCTGGCCGACCCGGATCTTCAGCGTGTCGGCGGTGGCCCGGGCGACGGCGATCTCGAAGTGCAGCCCGTTCTGGGCGTCGCCCGGCCAGCGGCCCGCGGTCAGCCGGGCGTGGCCGGCGACGTCGTGCAGGTGGGCGAGGCCCAGCTTGGGCGGCAGGGTGCCGGGACGCGGCAGCTCCGGGTCGAGCAGCGCGCGGGAGGAGCGGGCCCGGGAGCCGTACACCTCGCCGGCGGCGGCCGTCCGCAGTGGGGCGTGCACCTCCTTGGCCAGCAGCGCGGCGATCCGGTCCAGGTCGGCGGCCCGGTCGCCGGAGACCTCGCGGGTCTGCACCGAGGTGGCCAGCAGCACGTTGCCGGTCGGGCCGCTGCCCCGCACCAGCTCGCGCAGCGCGTCGTCGGCCGCGCGGTCCAGCGCCCGCGGCAGCGCGGCGGCGAGGAAGGTCGCCACCAGCACCAGCACCGCGCCGAGCACCGCCGCCCACGGCGCCGCACCCAGCCGGGTCCGCACCCACGGCACCCGCACCGACACCGTCCCCGGACGGTCGAGCCTGCTCACATCTCCTCCACGTGCCGCAGGCGGGAGCCGGGTTCGCGGTGGCGGCGGGCGGCAGGCCGCGCGGACACCAGCAGGACGGCGGCCATCGCGGCCGCGAGCAGCGCGACCTGACCGAGCGGCAGCCGGACCAGCACCTCCGGCACCGGGCGGTGCGCGGTCGGGGTGAGCACCATCAGCGGCACCATCAGGTGCACCAGCAGCGCTCCCAGCCCGAGGCCCACGCCGAGCCCGAGCAGGGCCAGCACGCCCTGCTCCGCGGCGACCGTCCGGGCCAGCCGCCGCCGGGGCGTTCCGAGCGCGACCAGCACCGCGAACTCCGCGGTCCGCTCGGCCGCCGCACCGGCGGAGGCGGCGGCGAAGCCGATCGCGGCGAGCGCGGCGGCGGCCACCGCGAGCGCGGCGAGCGCGCTCTGCGGGGCGGCGCCGAGCGGGTCGGCGCGCAGGTCGGCGGCGAGTTCCTGACGGACCTGCAGGGTCTGCACGGTGGCGCCGGCCCGCAGCCGGTCGGCGGCCTGCCCGGGGACGGGGTCCTCCGGTCCGGTGCCGGGCAGCCACCACTCGGTGGGGCCGAGCCCGTAGTCGCCGTGGGCGGCGAGCACCCGGTCGAGGGTGGCGAGGTCGAGGGCGATCGCCGGGCCGAACGCGGTCGGCAGCGCCTGCACCTCCGCGACGACCTTGACCTTGACCGTGGTGGTGCCGAGCGGCACCCGGACCTCGTCGCCGACCGAGGCGCCGCTGCCCGCCAGGTAGTCGCGGGTGGCGACGGCGGCCGGTTCCGGTGCCACCGCGGCCGCGCCCTTGGCGTCGATCGGCGCGACGGTCATCCGCTGGAGGCCGCGCGGCCCGGGCAGGGTGTGGTAGTCGAGCAGCAGCAGCCCGGTGCCGACGGTGGCGCCGAAGCCGTCCGAGGGCAGCTTGCCGTTGGTCTCCGCGGTGACCTTCCAGCCGAGGCCGTCGGGCGGGGTGACGGGGGCGGGGGTGGCGCCGGGGCCGTCCAGGGCGGTGATCCGGTCGACGGAGAGCTGCCCGGTGACGCCGCTGTCCGGCTGGAGTTCGCTCTCCACCAGCAGCCCGGCGACGGTGAGCGGCCAGGCGGGGGTGCCGGTCGGGGCGCCGTACAGGCCCCCGAGGTCGACGGAGACGTGCTGCGCACCGGACTCGGCGATCGGCGGGGCCTGCACGGTGTACGAGACGCCGAGGCCGTCGCGGAGCAGGATCCGCAGCCGCAGGTCGTGCCGGCAGGCCCCGGGGCAGGCGAACTCGTCCATGTCGGTCAGCGGGTGGGCGGGGGTGGTCACCCGGGTGGTGACGTCCAGGTCGATCCGGGTCGGCCGGCCGGGCAGCGCCAAACCGGCCTTGGCGCCGGTCAGCGGTTCGGCGGGCAGCGCGGCGAACAGCGCCTTCGGGTCGCGGCCGTCCAGCAGGTCGGCGCGGACCGGCAGGTGCGCGGCGGCGGCCCGGGCGTCGAGGGCGAGCACGGTGGCGGCGCGGCCGTCGGTGAGGTGCTGGTCCTTGCGGACCACGGGGATCAGCCGGTCGCCGCCGGGCAGCGCCCGGTACTGGCCGGCCTGGCCGGCGACGGGCACCGCGGAGCCGGATATCCGCAGGCCGCCGGCGGTGGCGAAGTCCGCCTGGTCGGCCTGCGAGGCGGACCAGGAGGCGCGCTGGCCGACCGCCAGCATGCCCATCGAGGTGGCCAGCACCAGCAGCAGGACCGGTCCGGCGCCCCGGCCGGGCCTGCGGGCGAACTGCCAGCCGGCCAGCGCCGGTGCCAGGCCCGCGCCGCGCGCGGCCAGCCGCTCGCCGAGCCGGGCCGCGAACGGCAGCAGCCGCAGCACCAGCACGGTGCCCGCGCACAGCGCCAGCGTCGGCGCGGCGACCAGCAGCGGGTCGACGCCGAGCCGGCCCGCCGCGTCCGCGCTCAGCCCGCCGCCCGCGTAGTGGGTGAGCTGCTGGTACGCCAGCACGGCCAGCACCAGCAGGGCGAGGTCGGCGCCGGAGCGGACCGCCCCGGCGACCGCCGCCCGCCGCCGGCTGGCCCGGCGGAGCACCGCCGTGCCGGCGGAGCGCAGCAGCACCGGGACGACCGCGAGCAGCACGCAGCCGAGCGCGACCGCCGCCGCGACCGGCCAGCTGACCGCGGGCACGCCGGTCGGCAGCGCACCGCCGGTGCCGGGCAGCAGGCGCAGCAGCAGCGGGGTCAGCGGCGGGGCGAGGACGGCGGCGGGCAGTGCCAGCAGCGCGGCCTCGGCGGCGGTGAAGGCGCCGATCCGCCGCCGGGAGGCGCCGCGGGCGGTGAGCAGTTCGTTCTCGGCGGCCTGCCGGTCGGCCAGCAGGTGGACCACCAGCAGCAGCGCGGCGGCGGCCAGCACGGTGAGTTGCAGTGCGCCGACCATCAGGGTGGACCGGGCGACCAGCGCGTCGGTCGCCAACTCGTCGAGCAGGGCGGGCAGGTCGGTGTCGGCGCGCAGCGACTGCTCGCGGCGGATCCGGTCGGCGAGGTCCACCGCCCGCTGCCGCAGCGCCCCGGTCCCGGCGACCGGCAGGGCGGTGAAGTCGGCCTCGACGAGCCAGGAGCGGGCGCCCTGCGCGACCGTCCCGCCGGTGAAGACGGTGTCGTCGGCGAGCAGCGGCCCGTAGCTGGCGAAGCTCAGCAGCTGGGTGCCGCGCCCGGCGAGCGGGTCGAGCCGCCAGTACGGGTCCTCCCGGTCGGCGACCCGGTAGACGCCGGTGGCGAGCACGGTGAGCGGCCGGCCGGTGAAGCGGTCGGTGAGCTTCAGTTCGGCCGGCAGCCGGGCGCCGGCGAGGCCGAGGCCGGCCAGGGCGGGCTCGGGCACCGCCACCTCGACCGGCCCGCCCGGACGCGCGGCGGCCGGCCAGCGGCCGTCGGCGAGCACGGTCCGGGCCCGGTCGAGCGCGGCGATCGTGGTCAGGTCGGGGTCCTTGCCCGGCGCGGCGGTCGCCGCCAGCCCGTACGAGCCGCTGCGTGCCACCGCCTGCACGGTGACCGGCAGCGGGGCGAACAGGTCCTGGGCGAAGCTGCGCACCGCCGCGTCGTCCCCGGCCCGGTCGGCGAGCGTGCGGTCGCCGGAGAGCAGCACGGTGGTCCGGCCGTGGCCGGGGCCCTGCAGGGCGCGGCGGGTACCGGCCTCGTCCGCCGCGCGGTCGAACACCGTGAGCGCGGTCAGGACGGCGGTGGTGATCAGGACGGTGAGCAGCGCGGCGGACGCCAGCGGCAGCCGTCCGCGCAGCCGGCGCACGACGAAGCCGACCATCCCCGTTCCCCCCGTTCCGTCCGGCCGTCACAGGTGACCGGATAGCGGACGATGCTGTCAGATCCGGTCGCGATAAGGAAGGGTCTTGCGCGAATCATGTGACTGGTGAACATATGTGAGCAGTCAGTCGAGCCGTCAGGGGGCGCCATGGCAGGGCAGAGCGCAGCACAGAGCGCGGAGCAGAGCGCGGGGCAGCGCACCGGGTCCACTCCGATGGTGGTGGTGGAGGACGTCCGGCGCAGCTTCGGCAGCGGCGAGCGGACGGTCCACGCGCTGCGCGGGGTCTCGTTCCGGGCCCACCGCGGGCAGCTCACCGCGCTGCGCGGCCGCTCCGGCTCCGGCAAGACCACCCTGCTCAACCTGGTCGGCGGCCTGGACAGCCCGACCTCCGGCCGGATCGAGATCGACGGCACCGACCTCTCCGCCCTGGACGAGGACGGCCGGCTCGCCCTGCGGCGCGACCGGATCGGCTTCGTCTTCCAGTCCTTCGGCCTGCTGCCGATCCTGACCGCGGCGGAGAACGTCGGCGTCCCGATGCGGCTGCGCAAGGTGGCTCCCGCCGAGCGTGAGGAGCGGGTGCGCACCCTGCTCGCCCTGGTCGGCCTCGCCGACCACGCCGACCAGCGTCCCGGCGAGCTCTCCGGCGGACAGCAGCAGCGGGTGGCGATCGCCCGGGCGCTCGCCAACGAGCCGGCCCTGATCATCGCGGACGAGCCGACCGGCCAGCTCGACTCCGAGACCGGCCGTTCGGTGATGGAGCTGCTGCGCGCCGTGGTCCGCAGCGAGGGCGTCACCGCCCTGGTCGCCACCCACGACCCGCAGCTGATGGAACTCGCGGACGAGGTGGTGGAACTGAAGGACGGCCGGATCCTCGACCCGTCCTGACACAAGCGCGCGGGGGCGCGGGGACCGTTGCGGTCCCCGCGCCCCTTTGGCGTACTACCGGTGGACTACCGGATCAGCAGGCGCCGTTGTCGGCCCAGACACCCCACTGACCGCTGAGCGAGGGGTCCTCGTTCGTGGTCCACCACTTGTTGGTGTAGTAGTGGCCCTTCCACGAGACCTTGGTGGCGGTCGCGTAGACGGTGGCGGCGTTCCAGCTCGGGGCGCCCGAGCAGGTGCCGGTCGAGGCGGACGCGGACGGCGAGGCCGACTGCGAGGCGGAGGCCGACGCCGAGGCGGACGGGCTGGCCGACTGCGACGGGGAGGCCGAGGAGGAGGCCGACGCCGACGGGGACGGGGACGGGGCCGGGCAGGACGCGGCGGAGCCGTTGGTCGCGGTCACCATCTTGTCGAACAGGGCGGTCTGGGTGCCCAGGTCGTACATCGAGAAGGCGAACGAGCCACCGAGGCCGTTGCAGTGCGCGTAGTCCAGCTTGGCCTGGATCGACTGGGCGTTCTCGCCGGTCCAGAAGGTGGTGCCGTCGTAGAAGTACGCGGTCTTGGCGACGTCGTCCCAGTAGGTGTAGTTCGGGTTGTCGACGAAGCCGTTGAGCTCCTTGTACATCCGGATGCCGTTGACGTTGCCGGAGTTGGCGGCACCGGTGGCCGGGCCCGTCGCGGTCTGGAACAGGCCGTGGCTGTTGCCGGCGGTCACGCCGGTCCAGCCGCGGTAGTAGAACGGGATGCCGACGTTGATCTTCTTCGCCGGGAAGCCGCCGGGGATGCCGTACTGCGGGTCACCCACGGTGTACGCCTTGATGGCGTTGTCCACCGAGTACTTGCCGTTGCCACCGGGGACCGGGGTCATCGGGTCGTTCGGGTTGGTGTAGATCGGGGCCTGGTGGTTCGTCGGGCCCTTGGCGTCCCACGCACCGTGCATGTCGTAGGTCATGATGTCCAGGAACGTCAGGTACTGGCCGATCTTGTCGGTCTCGACGTTCTTGATCTTGTCCTGACCCGCGCCGACCGCGGCCGCGAGGCCGTAGGTCTTGCCGTCGGTCTTGCCCTGAGCGTCCAGCTGGGCGCGCAGCTCGGCGAGCAGCAGCGTGAAGTTCTGCTTGTCCGCAGCCGAGGAGTGGTTGCCGGTGTGGCCGCCGCCGCCCGGGTACTCCCAGTCGATGTCGAAGCCGTCGAAGACGCCGGCCGCGGAGCCCGGGCCGCCGAAGCCGCCGTCGACGGGCAGGTTGCCCTTGATGAACATGTCGACGCAGGAGGAGACGAACTTCTTGCGCGCCGCGTCCGAGGCGGAGACGTCGGAGAAGTACTTGGAGTAGGTCCAACCGCCGATGGAGAGCAGAACCTTGAGGTTCGGGTTCTTCGCCTTCAGCTTCTTGATCTGGTTGAAGTTGCCGGCCAGCGGCTGGTTCCAGGTGTCGGCGACGCCGTCCACCGAGATGTCCGCGCCGAAGGTCTTGCCGTAGTCGGCGAAGGAGTCGCCGGCGCCGTCACCCGCGTTGGGGTCGTCCTCGTTCTGCGAGGCGGCCTTGTTGGCCTCCATACAGGTGAGGTTGGTCGGGCTGATGTTGGCGAAGTCGTAAATGATGTAGTCGAGCTTCGAGGCGGCGCCGGTGTCCTGAACGGTCTTCAGGTAGTAGGCGTTGCCGTAGATCGACCACTGGTCGAAGTAGGCGACCTTGATGCCACCGCTGGTCGCCGGAGCGCCGGTGGTGTTGGTGGCCGCGGCCTGGGCAGTGGCACCGCCGGTCAGCGCGAGCGCGCCACCGAGCAGCAGGGAGGCGGCAGTGCCCGCGGCGAGCGCGGACAGCCCCTTCGAGCGGCGCCGCGTGCGCGGCTCCTGGGGAACGGAACGACGAAGCATGGCTGCGTGACTCCTGGTCGTGGGGGCCTGCCAAACCCCGGACGACCGCTCGGGGTGGGGCCGGGCAGCCAGGGTCATGACAGGGGAATCGAAGCGTTGGCCTGCGCAAACACAGGATCGGGGATGCGCCGAACCGGCGCCGGAGGTCTGGACCACCGGCGCCGGCCCAGGGGCTCCCTGCACCTGGGGATTAAAATGGACTAGACCAACCTGGCCGTCAAGAGCCTGCCGCGGCGCTTGAGTCGCCCTTAAGGTTCCCCTGTCAGGTCAGTACCGCAGCGCGGCGGCGACCTGTGCCTGCACCGTGCCGGTCAGCGACCGGTTGCTCTTGGCCGTGGCCTGCGCCGTCGCCCCCGCCGCGACCTCCGGGACGTTCACCGCCACCGCGTCCAGAACGTTCCCGGACGCGTCGGTGAAGTTGACCTGAACCGTGTACTCGTTGGCCTGCGACTCATGGTTCGTCACATTGAGCTGCACTTCGGCCTTTCCGTCCGAGGCGATGGTCACCGGCCCCAGCGCGATGTCCCCCTTCGCGTCCAGCCCGCCCTTCACGCTCGCCAGCGCCGACGAGGCGGCCGCCTGCGCCGAAGCGGCGGCCGACCCCACCGCCGAACCCGCGGCCGAAGCAGCCGAAGCGGCCGCCGACGCCGCCCCGCTCGCCACCGACTGCGCCGCGGACTGCGCGGCCGACACCGCCGCGGACGCCGCGGAGGACGCCACCGACGCCGCCTTCCCGTCCGACGAACACCCGCTGACCGCCAGCACGGACACCGCGCCGAGCCCCACTGCCACAACCATCCGACGCATCATCAGCAACCTTCCATCGTGATCAACGGTCCACGGGTCCTACGCGAGGCCGGAGCCCGACTCCTGCGCCGCCTCGTCCGCGGCCCGGGCCTCCCGGCGGCGGAGCTCGTCCTGGCGCTTCGTCACCACCGTCACCGCCCCCAGCGCGCTCGCGGTGAAGGCGAGCACCCCGATCCACGGCCGGTCGAGCGCGTGGCCGAGCGCGTGGTCGAGCGAGTACCGGCCGGCGCCCGCGATGCCGAGGGCCAGCCCGCAGGCGCCGAGTAGCGCCGGGTACTCGTAGCCGCCGCCCTGCGCGAAGAAGCCGGCCGGGGCGTGCACCGAGGTGGCGCCCGCCATCGTCCCGGCAACCATCGCGCCGGCCGCGGGGGTGGCCAGGCCGACGGCGAGCAGCGCCCCGCCGCCCGCCTCGCCGAGGCCCGCGGCGAGCGCGTTGCGCTCACCGGGCGTGAAGCCCATGTGCTCCATCGCCTGCGCGGTGCCCTCCGGCCCCCCGCCGCCGAACCAGCCGAACAGCTTCTGCGCGCCGTGCGCGAACAGGACACCCCCCACGACGGTGCGCAGGGCCAGCAGGCCGAGATCCTTGCGGTGCAGACTGGTCATGGTGAGCCCCTGGGTCCGGGCGGACGGTACGCCCCCCATCCCAGCCCACCGACCGGATCCGTTCGACCCGGGAACGCCATCCGGGCGACCCCGCACCTCCGTCACCAGGAGCGCCATGTCGACCACGCCCGCCGCCCCGCTCCCGTTCCCCGAGTACCACCTGCGCGGGGAGCTGGTCACCGACGAGCCCTCGTTCTACACCCAGCTCGGCCGGATCCTGGACGCCCCGGACGGGTACTACGGCAAGAACCTGGACGCCCTCGCGGACTGCCTGCGCGGCGGCTTCGGCCCGGAGCCGCCGTTCACCCTGGTGTGGCACGAGTCGATGACGTCCGCCCGGGTGCTGACCCGCCGGGTGGCCGGCGGGGAGACCGGCGACCGCAGCTGCTTCGACGCGATCCTCGACGTGCTGCGCCAGGGCGGCGTCACCGTGAAACTGCACTGACCGGCGACGATGAGGGCATGCCCGACCTCACTCTGAGTACCGTCTTCATCACGTTCTTCGCCGTCGTCGGCCCGCCCAAGGTGCTGCTCGCCTTCGCCCACCTGAGCCGGCAGCGCACCCCCGGCGAGATGCGCCGGCTGACCCTGGTCTCCTCGGCCATCGCGGCGGCGGTCGGCCTCACCATGGCCTACGCGGCGGACTTCCTCACCGAGTTCTTCCACATCAGCGACCAGTCGCTGCAGCTCGCCGGCGGGGTGATCTTCTTCATCTACGCGGTGGCGCTGGTGCTCGGCATCCACCTGGGCGGCGGATCGGACGACACCCGGCTGCCCAACCCGCTCGCGGACGGCATCCGCGAGCTGCTGCTGCCGTACGTCGCCAGCCCGCTGGCGGTCACCGCGGTGCTGGTCGAGTCGCTGGACGAGGACACCTGGAGCTGGCACTCCACCGTCGCGGTGATGTACCTGGCGGTGATCGCGATCGACTGCGTCTGCGTGCTGCTGCTCTCGCCGCTGCTGCAGCGCACCGACCGGACCTCGCTGGAGGTGCTCTCCCGGCTGCTGGGGCTGCTGCTCGCCGCGGTCGGGGTGGAGCTGTTCCTCACCGGGCTGGAGAGCGTCGGCGTGCACTTCCCCGAGACCCACCACTGAGCCGGGCGGTCACCGGTCCGGGTTCGGCACGGTGACCGCCCGCCAGGGGACGGGACTGGAGAGCAGCATCGAGCTGCTGGGCCGGCCGTGCGCCGCGAGCCGGTCGATCAGCTGCTCGAAGGCGGTCATCGAGGCGACGCCGACCAGCAGCACGCAGCAGGCGCCGCCGGTCACCCGGTGCAGCTGCAGGACCTCCGGCCAGGCCTCCACCTCGGGGGCGCGCAGGATGCACAGCGGCCCGTAGCACTCCATGGTCACCAGGGCCATCACCGCGAGCCCGGCCCGGGCCGGGTCGACGTGCGCGTGGTAGCCGGTGAGCACGCCGTCCGCCTCCAGCCGGCGGACCCGCTCGGCAACCGCGGGTGCGGAGAGGTTGACCCGGCGGGAGAGTTCGTTGAAGGAGAGGCGGGCGTCGGCCTGCAGTTCGGCGAGCAGCAGCCGGTCGACGGCGTCCATGGGGCGTCCTTTGCGTTCGCAGTCCGGATCCGGCCGCAGACCGTTCGTTCGGAAAGTCGACGGGCCGGATCAGTGTTCGTCGCCCATTCAAGAGCAGGGTTTCGCACCGCACAATGGTGCGCGCCCTGCGAGGAGGCAGGCGGAGCAAGCGGGAGGAACACATGACCGGGGACGCGCAGCGGCCGAATCTCAGCTTCGGCCCGGACGAGGAGCCTGGCGTCGGCACCCCCTACGCCCGCTACGTCCACCTCGACGTGCTGCACAGCCTGCAGCAGCCGCGCTCCAAGGAGCCCGCGGAGCTGTCGTTCATCATCACCACGCAGGTGATGGAGCTGCTCTTCGACCTGCTGTGGCACGAGTGGACCACCGCCCAGCAGGCGCTGCGCGAGGACGACCTGACCGGGGCGCTGGCGGCGCTCAAGCGCGGCGCGCACACCCAGGACGTGCTGGTCTCCTCCTGGGACCTGCTGGCCACCATGACCCCGGCCGAGTTCAACGCCTTCCGCCCGGTGCTCGGCGAGGCCTCCGGCTTCCAGTCCTCGGCGTTCCTGCGGCTGGAGTTCCTGCTCGGCAACAAGAGCGACCGGATGCTGAAGATGTACGAGGACTCCCCCGCCGAGCAGCAGGCGCTGGCCGCCGCGCTGCGCGGGCCGAGCCTCTACGACGACGCGCTGGCGCTGCTGGACCGCCGCGGCGTCCCCGCCCCGCACGAGCCGGTCGCCGCCCGGCACGCCGCCGACCCGGCGGTGGAGGCGGCGTGGCGCACGGTCTACACCGACCCGGCCCACGTCGAGCTGGTCCGCCTCGGCGAGGCGCTGCTGGACACCGCGGACCGGGTGACACGCTGGCGCCAGCGGCACTACTCCTCGGTCAAGCGCACCATGGGCGCCAAGCCGGGCACCGGCGGCTCCAGCGGCCTGACCTGGCTGAAGCACGCCGCCGACCAGGACGTCTTCCCCGAGCTGTGGGCAGTGAGGAACGAGCTGTGACCCAGGCCCCCGGAACCCCGGCCCCCGGATCCCGCGCCCCGCGCACCCGCGAGGAGTGCGCCGCCCTCGACGCCGCCGACCCGCTGGCCGCGCTGCGCGAGGAGTTCACCCTGCCCGCCGGCGTGCTCTACCTCGACGGCAACTCGCTCGGCGCGCTGCCCCGCCACACCCCCGCCCGGGTCGCCCGGATGATCGAGGAGGAGTGGGGCAACGGCCTGATCCGCAGCTGGAACGACGCCGGCTGGTACGAGCTGCCGCGCCGCCTCGGCAACCGGCTCTCCCCGCTGCTGGGCGCCGCGCCCGGCCAGGTGGTGGTCTGCGACTCGACCTCGGTCAACCTGTTCAAGGTGCTCGGCGCGGCCCTGCGGCTGCGGCCCGGGCGGTCCGCGGTGCTCGCCGAGCGGGCGGCCTTCCCGACCGACCTGTACATCACCGAGGGCGTCACCTCGCTCTTCGACGGCGCCCGCGCCGAACTGCTCGGCTCCGCCGCCGAGCTGGACGACCGGCTCGGCCCGGACACCGCCGCCGTGGTGCTCTCGCACGTCGACTACCGCACCGGCGAACTGCTGGACATGGCCGCCGTCACCGCCCGCGTCCACGCCGCCGGCGCACTGATGATCTGGGACGTCTGCCACACCGCCGGCGCCGTGCCGCTCGCCTTCGACGCGTGCGACGTGGACTTCGCCGTCGGCTGCGGCTACAAGTACCTCAACGGCGGCCCCGGCGCGCCCGCCTTCCTGTACGCCGCCGAGCGCCACCACGCCGACGCCCGGCAGCCGCTCAGCGGCTGGTTCGGCCACGCCCGGCCGTTCGCCTTCGAGCCGGGCTACGAGCCGGTCGCGGACATCGGCCGCTTCCTCACCGGCACTCCCCCGCTGCTCGGCATGGCCGCCCTCGACGCCTCGCTGGACGTCTGGGAGAAGGTCGACCCGGCCGAGGTCCGGGCCAAGAGCCTGTCGCTGACCTCGCTGTTCATGGACCTGGTCGAACCGCTCGGCCTCGACGTGGTCACCCCGCGCGAGACCGACCTGCGCGGCAGCCAGGTCGCGCTGCGGCACGAGGACGGCTACGCCGTGGTGCAGGCGCTGATCGAGCGCGGCGTGATCGGCGACTTCCGGGCACCCGACCTGATCCGCTTCGGCTTCACCCCGCTCTACCTCTCGCACACCGACGTCTTCGACGCGGCCCGGCACCTCGCCGAGGTGCTGGAGAGCGGCGAGTGGCGCGAGGAGCGCTTCACCCGCCGGGGCGCCGTCACCTGACGCCCTGCCGGCAGCGGCGGGCCCGGGGTTCCCGCTCCGGGCACGCCGCCGGTCCGGTCCCCGCCGGGACCGTCAGCGCAGCCGGGCGGCCGCCGCCGTGACGAAGGTGCCGAGGGCCGCCTCGAAGTCCCGTTCGACGGCGATGACTTCGGCCCGGTCGGCGGCGCGGTGGATCCGGCCGGTGACCGCCAGGGCCTGGTCGGCCAGGCGGTGCAGCTCCGGGTCGTCCGCGGCCAGCAGCAGCCGGAACCGGGCGGTCTCGGCCGCCGCGCCGAGCCGGTCGCTGTCCGCCTGTGCCGCTCGGTGGGCGTCCTCGTCCCGCGCGCCGTCCCGTCGGCGGAACCACGCGGTGATCAGACCGCGCTTCAACTCGGTGGCCGCCGCCGCGAATTCGCTGCAGGCGGTGAGCCGCTCCTGCCGCCGCAGCTCGGCCCGGGCCGCCTCCTCGCCGTGCCGGGCGGTGCGGCGCTGGAAGAGGTAGGTGCTGAACGAGCCGACGAGGGTGCCGAGCACGGCGACCAGACTTGCCAGGACGGTTTCCACGGACCCGAGTTGACCACGGCGCGGGCCTCCGCCGCGAGGGTCCGGACGGCGCACCGCTCCGCCGCGCCGGACCGCGGCGGCGCCGGGGGCGCACTACCCTGGATCGGGTACCGATCATGAGGGGGCGGCGGGAATGGGGCACGGATCCGAGGCGGCCGCCGGTGGCCCGCCGCTGGCGGTGGTCGCCGCGAGCGAGGAGGTGCTCGCCCTGTCCGAGGCGGACGAGCGGCTGCTGGACCGGGTGGAGCGCGACCGGGCGGCGCTGTTCCGCCGGGAGCGGGACCGGACCGACTTCGTCGCCGCCCACCTGCTGGTACGGCTGTGCGCGGCGCGGCTGCTCGGCATCGAGCCGGCCGAGGTCGCGTTCGGCCAGCTCTGCCCGGGGTGCGGGCAGCGCGGGCACGGGCGGCCGCTGCTCACCGACCGGCCCGGGGTGCACCTGAGCCTGTCCCACTCGGCGGGCATGGTGGCGGCCGCGGCGGGGACGGTCCCGGTCGGGGTGGACGTCGAGCGCCCGGCGGCCACCACCGCGGGGGTCGAGCAGCGGGTGCTGGCCCCCGCCGAGGCGGAGCTGGTGCGGCGGCACCCCGACCCGGCCGCGGCGTTCCTGCGGCTGTGGGTGCGCAAGGAGGCACTGATCAAAATCGGCCGGGTCGACCTGGACACCCTGGCGCAGGTCGACCTGTCGGCGCTGCCGCTGCTCCCCGCGGAGGACGAACCGCTCTCGCACCGGTTCGGCGACCTGCACCTGCTCGACTGGACGGACCGCCGCCGGGGCGTGCTGGTCGCCGCCGCCTCGACCGCGCCGGTCCGGCTCGGGACGGCCGCCGTTCCGCTCACCGACCTGGGCTGACCCGGACGGCGGGGGCGCGATAAGGGGGTGTTAGCGTGCCCCGTCCGCCCCCGTACCCGCGTGAGGAAACCCGTCACCCATGGCCAAGCTCCTGCTGAGTCTGCACGTCCTGGCCGCGGTGCTGTTCATCGGCCCGGTCGCGGTGGCGGTCTCGATGTACCCCCGGCGGGCGAAGGCCGCGCTGGTCGAGGGGCCGGAGCAGGCCACCGCCGCCGCGTCGGTGCGGCTGCTGCACCGGATCACCCAGGTCTACGCCCTGCTCGGCATCGCGGTGCCGATCCTCGGGGTGGTCACCGCGCAGGTGATGGACGTGCTCGGCGACCCGTGGCTGACCGTGTCGATCGTGCTGACCGCGCTCGCCGCCGGCCTGCTGCTGTTCTTCGTGCTGCCCGGTCAGCAGGCGACGGTGGACGCGCTGGACGCCGAGCCCGCGGCGGCCGCCGCGGAGCGCGAGCGGGCCGAGCGCGGACTGCGGCTGCTGCCGATGACCGCCGGCGTGTTCAACCTGCTGTGGGCCGTGGTCACCGTCCTGATGGTCATCCGGCCTGGGTCGACGACCGGGGCGTAGTCACCCCGCGCACCTCGATCCCGGCGAGCAGGTCGGCGGTCGCCGCGGCGACCGCCGCCACCGCGTGCTCGAAAGCCTCCCGGTTGTGCGCCGCCGGGGCGCGGAACCCGGAGATCTTGCGGACGTACTGCAGCGCGGCCGCGTGGATGTCCTCGGCGGTCGCCTCGGGCGTCATCGGCGGGCGGAGCGTCTTGATGGATCGGCACATGCCCCCAGTCTGCCGCGCCCGAGTGACACACCGGCGCGTTTCACCGCCCTCGCGACGATCGCCGTCTCCGCCCGGTTGACCCCCAGCGGGCCGAGCACCTCGGTGGTGAAGCGGTAGAGCGCGGCGTGGTCCTCGCAGAACACGGCGGCCATCAGGTTGGTCGGGCCGCTGGTCGCCAGCACCCCGTGCACCTGCGGCCGGGCGGCGAGCGCGGCGCCGACCTCGGCCAGCCGGCCGGGCGGGACGTCCAGCCACAGGTTGGCGTCCACCGCCATGCCCAGGTGGCGCGGGTCCACGGTGGCGTGGGTGCGCAGCAGGCCGCCGTCGCCGAGCCGGTGCAGCCGGCGGCGGACCGTCGACTCCGGCTCGCCCACCGCCGCCGCCAGCGCGGCCGCCGACTGCCGGGCGTCGAGCGCCAGCAGCTCCAGGAGCCGGCCGTCCAGCGCGTCGGTGGAGGGTGGGCCGGCCCGCGGCGGTGGCGGGGCGAGCGCGGCGGCCTCCTCCGCGGTGAGGTGGCCGGACCGCCAGGCGGCGGCGTCCGCGAACGGGTGCAGCACCGCGTGGACGGCCGTCTCGACCACGGCGTCGGCGGCCGGCAGCTGGCCGTACAGCAGCCGGTCGCGGTGGCCGGCGCCGGCCAGCATCACGGCGCCGACCTCGTGCCCGCCGAGCATCACGTCGACGAACGGGACGTCCGAGCGGGCGGCGAGGGCCTGCGCGATGCCGTCGACCCGCCCGCTGAGCACGCGCACCCGCAGCAGCAGGGCGCCGACCGCCGCGTCCCGCACGTCCGGCATCAGCACGACCTGGACGAGCCGCTCGGCGAACAGGCGGGACAGCCGGCGGTGGACCGTGCGGGCCGACACCCCGAGCACCTCGGCGATCCGGGACGCCTCGGCGCGGCCGTCGACCTGCAGCGCGGTGACGATCCGACGGTCGAGCAGGTCCAGGACGGTGGCGGGATCGCTCGATTCCGGTGGCATGGATGTCCTCGTTCCGCAGGATCCGGCGGCTGGACGGCGCTGTGCGCCGGTCCTCACGGTAGCTGTTGTCCGTCACCACGGACACGGGAGGGCACATGGAGCTGCTGGCGGGAACGGTCGACGCGGTCCGGGAGGTCGCGGCGCAGCTGGTCGCGCGGCACCGGGACGAGCCGGCCCGGGCGGTGACGCTCGCCGAGGCGGCCGAGGTCTTCGACGCGCTGGACGGGCCCGCGTCGGCCCTGCTGCGGGACCGGCTGACGGCGCTGCGGCCAGGCGCGCGCTGGCTGGAGGACGAGCTGGCGGCACGGGTGCCGGCCGACGGCGAGTGGTGGGTGTGCGACGCCACCGACGGGGCGGTCCAGTACCTGCACGGGCTGCCGCACTGGGCGGTCACCGCGACGCTCGTCCGGGACGGCGAGCCGGTGCTCGCGGTGGTGCACGCGCCGTACCTCGACGCGACGTACACCGCGGAACCCGGCGGCGGCGCGCGGCTGAACGGGCGCGGCGTCCGGCCCCGGCGGCGGGAGCTCGCGGCGGCGGTGGCGGCGACCGCGCAGCCCCCGCTGGTCGGGCAGGACCCGGTGGCCGTCCGGCGGGCCGGCGAGTCGCTGGGCGCGGTGCTGCCGTGGGTGCTCGCCGTCCGCAACCTCGGGCCGACGGCGGTGCAGGTGGCCCAGGTGGGGTCGGGACACCTGAGCCTGTTCTGGGAGTACGGCAGCGACGCGGGCAACCTGCTGCCCGGCGCCCTCGTCGCCCGCGAGGCGGGAGCCCTGGTCACCGACGCGACCGGAGCCCCCTGGACGGCGAGCTCACCCTCCTTCGTCGCGGCAGCACCGTCGCTCCACGCGGACCTGCTGGCCCTGCTGCGCGAGATCCCCTAGAGCCCCTGGCGGGGCGCTGAAGAGGCGTTCCGCGTTGCGGTGGCAGACGGCTCGCAGCCAGTCGTCGCCGAGCTCCAGGGTGGTCAGCGCACGCAGCGCGTCCACGTACGGGTACGGGATGTTGGGGTAGTCGGAGCCGAACAGCACGCGGTCGCCCAGGGCTCGCAGGCGGGGCCGCTCTTCCACCGGGAAGGGCGCGGTCCGCTCGGTGAACGGGGTGAAGACCATCGTGGTGTCCAGGTGGACGCCCTCGTACCGTTCGGCGAGGTCGAGGAAGTCGCCGTACTCGGGGAGGCCGAGGTGGGCGACGACCAGGCGCAGCCGGGGGTGGCGGGCGAGGACCGCGGCGATCGGTCCGGGTCCGGTGTGCTTGCCGGGTGCGGGGCCGGACCCGCAGTGGGTGACCACGGGGGTGCCGGTCTCGGCGAGCAGCCCCCAGACTCCGTCCAGCAGCGGGTCGGTGGGGTCGTACGCGCCGACCTGGACGTGCGCCTTGAACACCTTCGCGCCGCGCTCGACCGCCTCGCCCACGTACCGGACGGCGTCCGGCTCGGGGTAGAGGGTCGCGGTGTGCAGGCAGTCGGGGGTGCGGGCGGCGAAGTCGGCGGACCAGGCGTTCAGCCAGGCGGCCATGCCGGGCTTGTGCGGGTAGAGCATCGAGGTGAAGGCGCGGACGCCGAACTCCCGCAGCCGGTCGACGCGTTGCTGTTCCGCGTCGCGGTAGGTGATCGGCCAGGGCTGTCCGGTGAGCGGCCCGGCGGAGTCGAAGTACGCCCAGACCTTGTCCATCACCCGGTCGGGCATGAAGTGGGTGTGCACGTCGATCAGTCCGGGCAGTCCCAACTCCTGCCAGAAGGACCGGACTTCCTCGGCCTCGGCGGCACTCACACCTGCACCCGGGCGAGGATCGCCGCGGTGTCCACGCCGGTCGGCAGGGTGCCGAACGCACCGCCGTGGTCGCCGCCGAGCCGGGAGGCGCAGAACGCGTCGGCGACGGCGGGGTCGCCGTACCGGATCAGCAGCGAGCCCTGGAGGGCGAGCGCCAGCTGTTCGACCAGGCGCCGTGTGCGGTACTCGATCTCGCTCGGGTCGCCGAGCTGCTTCTGCAGGCCGCCGAGATAGGCGTCCAGTCGCCGGTCGACCCCGGCGGCGAGCTGGATCTCGCCCAACAGGGCTTCGACCACCGCGGGTTGGCGGGCCATGGCGCGCAGCGCGTCGAGTGCGGCGACGTTGCCGGAGCCCTCCCAGATGGAGACCAGCGGGGCCTCCCGGTAGAGCCGGGGCATGCCGGACTCCTCGGCGTAGCCGTTGCCGCCGAGGCACTCCAGGGCTTCGGCGGCGTGCATGGGTCCGCGCTTGCAGACCCAGTACTTGGCGACGGCGAGGCCGAGGCGGCGGACCAGGGCGGCGTTCTCGTCGCCGCCGAGGGCCTGGTCGGTGGTCTCGGCGAGCCGCATGGCGACGGCCGTGGCGGCCTCGGACTCGACGACCAGGTCGGCGAGGACGTTGCGCATCAGCGGCTGGTCGACCAGGGCGGCGCCGAACGCCCGCCGGTGGGTGGTGTGCTGGAGCGCGCGGAAGGCGCCGTAGCGCATGCCCGAGGCGGCGCCGATGGTGCAGTCCAGGCGGGTCATGTTGACCATCTCGATGATGGTGCGCACGCCCCGGCCCTCCTCGCCGACCAGCCAGCCGGTGGCGCCGTCGTACTCGATCTCGGAGGAGGCGTTGGACTTGTTGCCGAGCTTGTCCTTGAGCCGCTGGATCAGGATCCGGTTCCGGCTGCCGTCCGGGAGGACGCGGGGCAGCAGGAAGCAGCTGAGGCCGCCGGGTGCCTGGGCGAGGGTGAGGAAGACGTCGGACATCGGCGCCGAGGTGAACCACTTGTGGCCGGTGAGCCGGTAGCTGCCGTCGGGGTCGGGGACGGCGGCGGTGGTGTTGGCGCGGACGTCGGAGCCGCCCTGCTTCTCGGTCATCGACATGCCGGCGATCAGGCCGCGCTTGGTGTGCGGCTCGCGCAGGCCGAAGTCGTACTCCGTGGAGGCGAGCAACGGCTCCAGCCAGGTGGCGAGTTCGGGGGTGGTGCGGAGTGCCGGCACGGCGGCGTAGGTCATCGAGACCGGGCAGGTGTGCCCGGCCTCGACCTGGCCCCAGACGTAGAACTTGGCCGCCCGGGCGGTGTGCGCACCGGGCCGGCCGTCCTGCCAGGGGGCGGCGTGCAGGCCGTGGCCGACGGCGGTCTCCATCAGCGCGTGCCAGTACGGGTGGAACTCGACCTCGTCGATCCGGTGGCCGTAGCGGTCGTGGGTGCGCAGGACGGGCGGGTGCTCGTTGGCCAGCCGGCCCCAGTCCCAGGCCTGTTCGGAGCCGGCGAGGCGGCCGAGGTCGTGCAGTTCGCCCTCGGCCCAGCCGGCGCCGGCCCGGTGCAGGGCGGCGAGCAGGGTGGGGTCCTCGCCGACGTCGTGGCCGAACGGGTCGGGCACCTGGTTGGTGACCTCGTGCGTGGCTGCCATCAGTGCCCTCCCAGGGCGCGCAGGGTGAAATCGACCAGGGCGGGGACGAGGTCCCCGGGGTGGCCGCCGCCTTCGGCGAGCGGGCCGACCAGTGCCTCGCCGACCGCGCCGACCACGGCGGCGGCAGTCAGTTCGGGGTGCTGCGGGGGGATGGTCCCGGCCTCGACGGCCGCGGCGACCTGCACCGCGAAGAGGTCGCGGAACGCCCGGCGGAAGACCAGCCGCTCGGCCTCGACGACCGGGTCGGCGGGTTCGGCGAGCAGGGCGTACGCCAGCCGGGGCGCCTTGAGGGCGCGGACGGCGAAGGTCTCGACGACGGCGGCGATCCGCCGGTGCGGGTCGTCCGCCCGGGCGGCTGCCTCGGTGACGGCCTCGACCTCGCGGCGCACCACGGTGCGGAACAGCTCGACCGACAGCTCCGCCTTGCCGGCGAAGTGCTGGTACATCGTGCCGGTGGCGATCCCGGCCCGCCGGGCGACGGCCGCCATCGAGCAGCCCGCGTAGCCGTCCTCGGCGAGCAGCGCGACGGCCGCTTTCAGGACGGTCTCGCGCTGGGCGTCCAGTCTGGCCTGGACGGCGGGGGTGCGGCGGTAGGCCATGTCAAGGATTGAACCACCGATTCATTCCTTCGGGAAGCCTGTCGCACCCGGGTCGCGCGGGCCCGTCAGCCCTCGGGCCAGTGCCGGCTGCCGAGGCTGATCAGCCGCAGCTGCATCCGGACGGTCCGCTCGATCCGCTCCTGGTCGGCGGGGTCGGCCTCGACCAGCTCGGCGGCGGCGGAGACCATCCGGTCGACGTACAGCTCGGCGAGCATCCGGAGGTCCTCAGCGGGCCAGCCCTCGACGGCCGGCTGGAGGGCGAGCGCCGCGGCGACCTCCTCGGCGAAGCGCCGGAACTCGGTGGCGATCGCCTCGCGCACCTCCCGGACGCCGCCGTGCCGCTCGCGGGCCAGGAAGCGGATGTAGGCGCGGTGTTCGGCGACGTGGGCGGCGATCACCTCGACCGCGCGGTCGATCAGGCGCTCGGGCTCGCCGTACGCGGCGAACACCGCCTTGATCATCTCGTGCAGGTTGGCCAGCGACTCCCGGACGAGCACCACGCCCAGCTCGGAGAGGTCCGGGAAGTGCCGGTAGAAGCCGGCCGGGGACATGCCCGCGGCGCGGGTGACCTCGCGGACGCCGAGGCCGCTGAGGTTCTGCTGCTCCAGCAGGCCGAGGCCCGCGTCCAGCAGGGCGCGGCGGCTCTGCTGCTTCTGCGCCTGGCGGACGCCGGGAGCGGTGGTGGGGGTGTGATTCACGCCATTCAGTAAACAACTGTTTGCCGACTTTGGCCAGCGCCGCTACAGTACTTTCAGCGAACAGTTGTTATCCGAAAGGGCCCGACAGTGTTCCTCGTCGTCCTGCTCCTCATGGCCGCCCTCGCCGGCGCGGCCGTCCACCTCCCGATGCCCGCGCTGCTCGCGCTGACCGCCCTGGTCGCCGGCTGGCTGCTGGCGTTCGGCGCCCGCGAGCGCCTGTCCCGGCGTTCCTGACCCCGATCCGAGCGATCTCCCCGCAAGGAGTCCTGCCGTGAACACCTCCGCACGCCGCGGTGTCGGCGACGCCGACCAGCTGGCCGTCGCGTCCTTCGTCCTGGGCCTGCTCGGCCTGCTGGTCTTCAACCTGGTGCTCGGCCCGCTCGCGCTGGTGCTGGCCGGCCTGGCGCTGCTGCGCGGCACCACGCGCCGAGGCCGAGCCCTGCTCGGGCTCGGCCTCGGGGTCGCCGACCTGGTGGTCCTCACCGCCTCGATCGCCGCGGGTCACGGCACCTTCTGGCAGTTCGGCTGATCCGGGCTCAGCCGGTCGGGGCGGTCCACTTCTGGTTCGCCCCGCCGGTGCAGGTCCAGATCTGCGTCCGGGTGCCGTTGGCGGAGGTGTTGCCGGTGACGTCCAGGCACTTGTCGGCCTGCGGGTTGACCAGATCGCGGCTGCCCGCGGAGTACGTCCACTGCTGCGCGCCGGAGCCGTTGCAGTCCCACAGCTGCGTCTTGGCCCCGTCCGCGGTCGAACCGCCGGACACGTCCAGGCACTTGCCGAGCGCCCGCACGGTGCCGTCGGTGCCCAGCGTCCAGCTCTGCGCCGCGGTGCCGTTGCAGTCGTAGATCTGCACGGCCGTGCCGTTGGCCGTGCCGGCCGCCGCCACGTCCAGGCACTTGCCGGCCAGCCCGGTCACCTGCCCGGTGTGCGAGCCGCCGCCGCTCTGGGTGCCGCCCCAGGTGAAGGTGGCCGAGGTGTGCGCGGGCAGCGCGTACGAGAAGTTCTGGCCGCCCCAGACCACCCGCAGGGTCTGGCCGCTGCCGCTGTCGTTGTACGCGATCAGCGCCTTGGAGCCGTCCGGGTTCTGCCAGGCCACGTTGGGCACGGCCGAGTTGGCGGTGGAGGCGATCCGGTACGCGCCGGGCTTCACGAACTTGGTGAGGTGGCCCATGGTGTAGTACTCGACCGTGTAGTCGACCTGGCCGCTGCGCGCGTCGCCGTTGTGCACGGTGACCAGGCCGGTGCAGGTGCCGCAGCCGCCGTAGTGCGGGCCCATGTTCTGGTCGACCGCCAGGCTCCACTTGGTCACCGACTTACCCCAGTTGCGGGTGTAGTCGATGATGTTGCGCATGTCCTCGCGCTGCTGGTCGGCGATCCAGGTGCCGCCGGAGTGCTCGGTGTCGAAGGCGTCCACGCCCGGGTACTGGTTGTGCACGGTGGTCTGCTGGGTGACGTCGCCGCCGTAGCCGTGCCAGGCCATGCCGCCGAAGTTGGGGTGGGTGCGGATCGCCGCGTCGTCCATCACCGGGGCGGCGTAGCCCGCGTACTGGTCCCAGTTCCAGTCCAGGGCCAGCAGCTTGGTGGACAGGCCGGCGCCGGCCAGGGCGGGCAGCAGGTTGGTCTTGGAGAAGTACGCCAGGCCCGAGCCGTTCCAGCTCATCGAGGGGTAACCGCCGCAGCAGGTGGGCTCGTTCTGCACGGTGACGTAGTTCACCGGGACGCCCTGCGCCTGGTACGCCTGCAGGTACTTGACGAAGTACTGGGCGTAGGCGCCGTAGTACTCGGCCTTCAGCCAGCCGCCGTTGAGGTTGCCGCTGTCCTTCATCCAGGCGGGGGCGGTCCACGGCGAGGCCATCACGGTGAGCGCCGGGTTGAGCTGGCGGGCCTGCCTGGTCAGCGGCAGCACGTCGGCCAGGTCGTGCGCGACGGTGAAGCCGTTCAGCGCCGGGTCGGTGGCGCCGGCCGGCTGGTCGTCGTAGGTGTAGCCGTAGCGGGCCAGGTCGGAGGCGCCCATCGGGTTGCGGACGAAGGACAGGCCGATGCCGTCGGTGGGCGAGAACAGCTTGCGCATGGCGTCGTCGCGGGTGGCCGCGGAGAGCGCCCCGCTGGAGTTCATCAGCCAGGCGGCGGTGTCGGTGAACGAGGCGCCGCCGCCGGTGAACTGCTGGTAGCGGGTGCCCTCGTCGACGGTGACCGCCTGGCCGCCGCTGCCTGCGCCGGCGCCGAAGGCGAGGCCGGCCTGCTGCTGGAGTCCTCGGGTGACGTGCCGGCCGCCGGCGTCGTCGGTGGTGGTTAGCCAGACCTGGACGCTCTCGCCGGCCGCCTGCGCGGTGGGGGCCGCGGTGAGCAGTCCGGTGGCGGCGAGCGCGCCGCAGAGCAGTCCGGCCGCGGTGCGGCGGGTGGGAGAAGGCATGCCGCTTCCTGCCTTTCATGGTGTGGGGGCGGCTTGATTCAACTCCTGTAAAAAGGGGTTGGTCAATGGCTTGGCATAGACCAATCCAGAACTGTTGGGTTTCCTGCCAGTCCTCTTGACGGTCCGTCGGCGACCCTGGTTGACTGCGCGGCCATGCCAAACCCCCACTGGCGCCTGCCCGTTGCGGCAGGCCTCCTCGCCATGCTCGGCTCGCTGCTGTCGGCGGCCCCCGCGGCCGAGGCCGCGCCGACCGCCTTCAGCCACCCCGGCGTGCTGGTCAGCCGGGCCCAACTCGACTTCGTCCGCGGCAAGGTGCAGTCCGGGGCGCAGCCCTGGAAGGCCGCCTACGACCAGATGCACGCCTCCAAGTACGCCTCGCTGACCCGCACGGCCAAGCCCCGCGCGGTGGTCGAGTGCGGCTCGTACTCCAACCCCAACTACGGCTGCACCGACGAGCGCGAGGACGCGCTGGCCGCGTACACCCTGGCGCTGGAGTGGTACATCACCCGCGACACCCGGTACGCCGCCAAGGCCGCCGAGATCATGGACGCCTGGTCGGGCACGATCACCGACCACACCAACTCCAACGCCCCGCTGCAGACCGCCTGGTCGGCCTCGACCTGGCCGCGGGCGGCGGAGATCGTCCGCTACACCTGGGGCGGCTGGGCCTCCGACAAGGTCTCCCGGTTCGGCTCGATGCTGCGCAACGTGTACCTGCCGGAGGTGGTCAACGGCTCGAACTCCAACGGCAACTGGGAGTTGAGCATGAACGAGGCGACCATCGGCATCGCGGTCTTCCTGGACGACCGGACGGTCTACGACAAGGCGGTGGCCCGGTTCCGCAACCGGGTGCCGGCCTACGTCTACCTGGCCTCCGACGGCGCGCTGCCGAAGACCGCGCCCGGCAGCGGGCTGGACACCCGGGCCGAGATCGTCGGCTACTGGCAGGGCCAGTCCACCTTCGTGGACGGCCTCACCCAGGAGACCTGCCGGGACTTCACCCACACCGGCTACGGGCTCGCGGCGATCTCGCACGTCGCCGAGACCTCCCGGATCCAGGGACAGGACCTCTACCCGGAGGTCGCCGACCGGCTGCGGCACGCGCTGGGCTTCCAGTCCAAGTACCAGCTGGGCGAGGCGGTTCCGTCCTGGCTGTGCGGCGGCAGCCTGAAGCTCGGGCTCGGCCCGGTGACCGAGGTCGGCTTCAACGCGCTGCACAACCGGCTGGGCTACGGCATGACCAACACCCAGACGCTGACCGAGCAGCGCCGCCCGGCGGGCACCGACAACCTGTTCACCGCCTGGGAGACGCTCACCCACGCGTCCAACCCGTCCTGAACGCGACCGCCCGCCCCGGAGCGTTTCCGGGGCGGGCGGTCGTGCGGTGCGGGGATCAGGCCTGCAGGGCCCTGATCGCGGTCGGGGCGTGGCCGGGCTCGGTGGCCAGCTCCTCGAACTCGGTGACGTCGCTCATGTCGACCGTCTTGCTCATCGCGATGTTGGTGATCCGCTCCAGGATCGCCTCGACGACGACCGGGACGCGGTACTCGGCGGCCAGCTTCTTGGCCTCCTCGAACGCGGCACCCAGCTCGTTCGGGTCGGTGACCCGGATCGCCTTGACGCCCAGGCCCTCGGCGACCTTGACGTGGTCGACGCCGTAGACGCCGAGCTCCGGGGTGTTGATGTTCTCGAACTCCAGGTTGACCTCGAAGTTGATACCGAGGTTGCCCTGCGCCTGGCGGATCAGGCCCAGGTAGGCGTTGTTGACCAGGACGTGGACGTAGGGGATCCGGTGCTGGGCGGCGACCGCCAGCTCCTCGATCATGAACTGGAAGTCGTAGTCGCCCGAGAGCGCGACGACCGGGGTCTCCGGGTCCGCGGTGGCGGCGCCGATCGCGGCCGGGATGGTCCAGCCGAGCGGGCCGGCCTGGCCGCAGTTGACCCAGTGGCGCGGCTTGTAGACGTGCAGGAACTGCGCGGCGGCGATCTGCGACAGGCCGATGGTGGTGACGTAGCGGGTCTCCGGGCCGAACGCGCGGTTCATCTCCTCGTACACGCGCTGCGGCTTGATCGGGATGTTGTCGAAGCTGGTGCGGCGCTGCAGGGTGGCCTTGCGCTCCTGGGCGGAGGCGGCCCAGGCGGTGAAGTCCGGCAGGGTGCCGGCGGCCTTCAGCTCCTTGGCGACCTCGATGAACAGCTCCAGCGCGGCCTTGGCGTCCGAGGCGATGCCGTAGTCCGGGGCGAAGATCCGGCCGATCTGGGTCGGCTCGATGTCGACGTGGACGAACTTGCGGTCGCCGCGGTACGCGTCCAGGTTGTAGCCGGTGTGGCGGTTGGCCCAGCGGTTGCCGATGCCGAGGACGAAGTCCGACTCCAGGAAGGTCGCGTTGCCGTAGCGGTGCGAGGTCTGGACGCCGACCATGCCGGCCGCCAGCTCGTGGTCGTCCGGGATGGTGCCCCAGCCCATCAGGGTGGAGATGACCGGGACGCCGGTCAGCTCGGCGAACTCGACCAGCAGGTCGGTGGCGTCCGCGTTGATGATGCCGCCGCCGGCCACGATCAGCGGGCGCTCGGAGGCCAGCAGGAACGACAGCGCCTTCTCGACCTGGGCGCGGGTCGCGGCCGGCTTGTAGACCGGCAGCGGCTCGTAGGTCTCCGGGTCGAACTCGATCTCGGTCAGCTGGACGTCGATCGGCAGGTCGATCAGGACCGGGCCCGGACGGCCGGAGCGCATCAGGTGGAAGGCCTGCTGGAAGACGCCGGGCACCTGGGCCGCCTCCAGGACGGTGGTGGCCGCCTTGGTGACCGGCTTGGCGATGGACGCGATGTCGACCGCCTGGAAGTCCTCCTTGTGCAGCTTGGAGACCGGCGCCTGGCCGGTGATGCACAGGATCGGGATCGAGTCGGCGATCGCCGAGTACAGACCGGTGATCATGTCGGTGCCGGCCGGGCCCGAGGTGCCGATGCAGACGCCGATGTTGCCGGCCTTGGCGCGGGTGTAGCCCTCGGCCATGTGCGAGGCGCCCTCGACGTGCCGGGCGAGGGTGTGGCCGATCCCGCCGCCCTCCTTCAGGGCCTTGTAGAAGGGGTTGATCGCGGCGCCCGGCACGCCGAACGCGACGTCGACGCCTTCACGCTTGAGGATCTCAACGGCGGCGCGGGCGGCTGTCATACGGGGCATCGGTCACTCCTGCGGTCGGCAACTACTTCCACAATGCGGAAGAATAGTTTTGGTATGCGAAAAGAACGCTACGGCGGACCCCGAGAGGGCGTCAAGTGGAGTTTCAACAGAACGTTGCAGCGCTCACCGGTTGTCCGTTTTTCACCATGAACGGTCGGCTGCGCACCTCGTTCACGTCGGCAGATGTCCGTACGGTCGGTGGCATCGACGGAAAACGACCCGAGGAGCGGTTCGAGATGGCCACCATCACCCTGTACGGAGCCACCGGCACGATCGGCAGCCGCGTGCTGCGCGAGGCCCTGGAGCGCGGGCACCAGGTCACCGCGGTGCTCCGCGACCCCGCCAGGCTCGACCTCACCCACCCGGGCCTGACCGTCGCCGCCGGCGACGTCCTGGACCCCGCCTCGGTCGCCGAGCAGGCGAAGGGCCGCGACGTGGTGGTCAGCGCGGTCGGCGGCGGCGACGGCCCCGGCCACGTGGCGACCGTCCGGCCGTCCGCCGAGGCGCTGGTCGGCGGGCTGCGGACGCTGGGCCCGGACGCGCCGCGACTGATCGCGGTCGGCGGCGCCGGCTCGCTGCGCACCCCCGACGGCAGGCAGGTCTGGGACGCCGAGGGGCTGCCCGAGTTCCTGCTGCAGATCATGCACGCGCACGGCGACGCCCTCGACCACTACCGCACCGTCGAGGACGTCCGCTGGACCAACCTCAGCCCGGCCGCCCTGATCGAGCCCGGCGAGCGCACCGGCGCCTACCGCGTCGGCCTGGAGGACCTCCTGCTGGACGCCGACGGCAACAGCCGCATCTCGACCGAGGACTACGCCGTCGCCCTCGTCGACGAGATCGAGCAGCCGCAGCACGTCGGCAAGCGCTTCACCGTCGGCTACTGATCCCCTGGTGGCACTGTGCGCGCAACAGGGTGCAGCGAGTGAAAGGTCACACCGGGCGGCTCTGCTGCGACTCGAGTAACCGGCGTTAACCTTCCCTCATGACGGTCCCGCCCGAAGGGCTTCCCCTGGCCGCCGAGTTCCCGGATGCGACCCGCGAGCAGTGGCAGCGCCTTGTCGAAAACGTCCTGCGCAAGTCAGGCGCGCAGGACGTCAGCGGCGTCCTGGCCGAGGACGCGCTCACCACGCGCCTCCCGGACGGCCTGAGCGCCCGACCGCTGTACACCGCGGACGACGCCCCCGCCGGCGCCGGGTACCCCGGCTTCGCGCCGTACGTGCGCGGCGCCCGGCCGCAGGGCTCGGCGGCCGGCGGCTGGGACGTCCGGCAGCGGCACGCCGACCCGGACGCGCGGCGCGCCAACGAGGCCGTCCTCGCGGACCTGGAGAACGGCGTCACCTCCCTCTGGCTGACCGTCGGCGAGTCCGGCCTGCCGGTCGCCTCGCTGCCCGCCGTCCTCGACGGCGTGTACCTGGACCTGGCCGCCGTCGTGCTCGACGCGGGTGCCGGGTTCACGGCCGCCGCGGGCGAGCTGTTCTCCGTCTGGGAGCAGCGCGGGCTGACCGCCGGCGCCGTCTCCGGCAACCTGGGCGCCGACCCGCTCGGCCTGCTCGCCCGGACCGGCGACGACACCCGGACCGACGCGCTGCTGACCGAGGCGGCCGCGCTCGCCGAGCGTTGCGCCACCGGCTTCCCGCAGGTGCGGGCGCTGACCGTGGACGCGCTGGCGTACCACGACGCCGGCGCCTCCCCCGCCCAGGAGCTGGGCTGCGCGCTGGCCACCGGCGTCGCCTACCTGCGGGCGCTGACCGCCGCGGGGCTGGGCGCGCAGGACGCCGCCGGACAGCTGGAGTTCCGCTACGCCGCGACCGAGGACCAGTTCCTCACCATCGCCAAGTTCCGTGCCGCGCGCCGCCTGTGGGCCCGGGTCGCCGAGGTGTCCGGCATCTCGGGCGAGGCCGCCGCGCAGCGCCAGCACGCCGTCACCTCCTCGGTGATGATGACCGCCCGCGACCCGTGGGTGAACATGCTGCGCACCACCGTCGCGTGCCTGGCCGCCGGGGTCGGCGGCGCCGAGTCGGTGACCGTGCTGCCGTTCGACGAGGCGGTCGGCCTGCCGGACGCGTTCGCCCGCCGGATCGCCCGCAACACCCAGTCGATCCTGCTGGAGGAGTCGAACCTGGCGAAGGTGGTCGACCCGGCCGGCGGCTCCTGGTACGTGGAGAAGCTGACCGACGACCTCGCCGAGGCCGCCTGGGCGTGGTTCCAGGAGATCGAGCGGGCCGGCGGCCAGCGCGCGGCGTTCACCGGCGGCCTGGTCGGCGAGCGGATCGCCGCCACCTGGGCGGCGCGCACCGCGCAGCTCGCCAAGCGGCGCGAACCGGTCACCGGCGTCAGCGAGTTCCCCAACCTCGGCGAGCAGCCGCTGGTCCGCGAGGCCGCCCCGGCCCCGCTCGGCGGCGGCCTGCCCCGGGTGCGCCGCGGCGAGGCGTACGAGGCGCTGCGCGACCGCTCGGACGCGCACCTGGCGGCGACCGGTGCCCGGCCGAAGCTGTTCCTGGCCGGGATCGGCGGTGCGGCGGCGCACAGCGCGCGCTCCACCTTCGCGGCCAACCTGTTCCAGGCGGGCGGCATCGAGACGGTGCTCGGCGAGTCCGCCGACCCGGCGGTGCTGGCCGAGGCGTTCGCCGCCTCCGGCGCGACCGTCGCCTGCCTGTGCTCCAGCGACAAGGTGTACGCCGAGCAGGGTGAGGCCGTCGCGGCCGCCCTGGCCGCGGCCGGCGCCGCGAAGGTGCTGCTGGCCGGCCGGCCGGGCACCGTGCAGACGGGAGTGGACGAGCACGTCTTCGTCGGCTGCGACGTGGTCGCGGTGCTGACCTCCCTCCTCGACCAGATCGGAGTGGCGCGATGATCCCCGACTTCACCACCGTCGGCCTGTCCGGCGACGCGGGCGCGTCCGCCACCCCCGAACAGTGGCGCGAGGCCTGGCAGCAGGCCACCGGCAAGGACGTCGACGAGCAGATCTGGGAGACCCCGGAGGGCATCGGCGTCAAGCCGCTGTACACCGCCGAGGACCTGGCCGGGCTGGACTTCCTCGCCACCTACCCGGGCGTCGCGCCGTACCTGCGCGGCCCGTACCCGACCATGTACGTCAACCAGCCGTGGACGGTCCGCCAGTACGCGGGCTTCTCCACCGCCGAGGAGTCGAACGCCTTCTACCGCCGCAACCTCGCGGCCGGCCAGAAGGGCCTGTCGGTCGCCTTCGACCTGCCCACCCACCGCGGCTACGACTCCGACCACCCCCGGGTGACCGGCGACGTCGGCATGGCCGGTGTGGCGATCGACTCGATCTACGACATGCGCCAGCTCTTCGACGGCATCCCGCTGGACAAGATGTCGGTGTCGATGACCATGAACGGCGCGGTGCTGCCGATCCTGGCGCTGTACATCGTGGCCGCCGAGGAACAGGGCGTCGCGCCCGCGCAGTTGGCCGGGACCATCCAGAACGACATCCTCAAGGAGTTCATGGTCCGCAACACGTACATCTACCCGCCGCAGCCCTCGATGCGGATCATCTCGGACATCTTCGCGTACACCTCGCAGAAGATGCCCCGGTACAACTCGATCTCCATCTCGGGCTACCACATCCAGGAGGCCGGGGCCACGGCCGACCTGGAGCTGGCGTACACCCTCGCGGACGGTGTGGAGTACCTGCGGGCCGGCCTCGGCGCCGGGCTGGACGTGGACGCGTTCGCGCCGCGGCTGTCGTTCTTCTGGGCGATCGGTATGAACTTCTTCATGGAGGTCGCCAAGCTGCGCGCGGCCCGCCTGCTGTGGGCCAAGCTGGTCAAGCAGTTCGACCCGCAGAACGCCAAGTCCCTGTCGCTGCGCACCCATTCGCAGACCTCCGGCTGGTCGCTGACCGCGCAGGACGTGTTCAACAACGTCACCCGCACCTGCGTGGAGGCGATGGCCGCGACCCAGGGCCACACCCAGTCGCTGCACACCAACGCCCTCGACGAGGCGCTGGCGCTGCCCACCGACTTCTCCGCCCGGATCGCCCGCAACACCCAGCTGATGCTCCAGCAGGAGTCCGGCACCTGCCGGGTCATCGACCCGTGGGGCGGCTCGGCGTACGTCGAGAAGCTCACCCACGACCTGGCCCGCCGCGCCTGGCAGCACATCCAGGAGGTCGAGGCGGCCGGCGGCATGGCCAAGGCGATCGACGCCGGCATCCCCAAGCTGCGCGTGGAGGAGGCCGCCGCCCGCACCCAGGCGCGGATCGACTCCGGCCGCCAGCCGGTGATCGGCGTCAACAAGTACCGGGTCGCCAACGACGAGCAGATCGACGTGCTCAAGGTCGACAACTCCTCGGTCCGCGCCCAGCAGATCGAGAAGCTGCGCCGGCTGCGCGCCGAGCGCGACGAGCAGGCCTGCCAGGACGCCCTGCACGCGCTCACCCGCGCCGCCGAGGCGGGCTCGCAGGGGTCGTCGCTGGACGGCAACCTGCTGGCCCTCGCGGTGAACGCGGCCCGGGCCAAGGCCACCGTCGGCGAGATCTCCGACGCCCTGGAGAAGGTGTACGGCCGGCACGCCGGGCAGATCCGCACCATCTCCGGTGTGTACCGGGACGAGGCAGGAGCATCCGTGGGCGTCGAGCGCACCCGTGAGCTGGTCGAGCGCTTCGAGGAGGCCGAGGGCCGCCGCCCGCGCATCCTGGTCGCCAAGATGGGCCAGGACGGCCACGACCGCGGCCAGAAGGTGATCGCCACCGCCTTCGCCGACCTCGGCTTCACCGTGGACGTCGGCCCGCTCTTCCAGACCCCGGCCGAGGTGGCCCGCCAGGCCGTCGAGGCGGACGTGCACATCGTCGGCGTCTCCTCGCTCGCCGCCGGCCACCTCACCCTGGTGCCCGCGCTGCGCGAGGAGCTGGCCGCGGCCGGCCGAGGCGACATCACCATCGTGGTCGGCGGCGTCATCCCGCCGCAGGACGTCCCCACGCTCCTGGAGATGGGCGCCGCGGCGGTCTTCCCGCCCGGCACGGTCATCCCGGACGCGGCGTACGACCTGCTCAAGACGCTCGCCGCCGACCTCGGCCACGAACTGTGAGGCACTGACCGCCGATGCCGCCCCGGACGATCGACCTCGACCAGTACCGGCAGGGTGTGCTCGAAGGCTCGCGCGCGTGGATCGCGCGGGCCATCACCCTCGTCGAGTCCACCCGGCCCGACCACCGCGAACTCGCCCAGCGGCTGCTGGTCGACCTGCTGCCGCACTCCGGCAAGGCGGTCCGGGTCGGCATCACCGGCGTGCCCGGGGTCGGCAAGTCGACGTTCATCGAGGCCCTCGGCACCATGCTCACCGGCCGGGGCCACCGGGTCGCCGTCCTCGCCGTCGACCCGACCTCCAGCCTGACCGGCGGCTCCATCCTCGGCGACAAGACGAGGATGGAGAAGCTCTCCGCCGACCCGAACGCCTTCGTCCGGCCGTCCCCCACCTCGGGGACGCTCGGCGGGGTCGCCCGCGCCACCCGCGAGTCGATGGTGGTGATGGAGGCCGCCGGGTACGACGTCGTCCTGGTCGAGACGGTCGGCGTCGGCCAGTCCGAGACCACGGTCGCCGGGATGGTCGACTCCTTCCTGCTGCTCACCCTCGCCCGGACCGGCGACCAGCTGCAGGGCATCAAGAAGGGCGTGCTCGAACTCGCCGACCTGGTCGCCGTCAACAAGGCCGACGGCCCGTTCGAACGCGACGCCAAGGCCGCCGCCCGGGAGTTGGCGAGCGCCCTGCGGCTGCTCCAGCCGCCGGACGCCGCCTGGACGCCGCCCGTCCTCACCTGCAGCGGACAGGACGGCACCGGCCTCGACGTGCTCTGGGAGCGCCTCGAACAGCACCGCCGCACCCTGGACGCCACCGGCTCGCTCGCCGCCAAGCGCCGCGACCAGCAGGTCGAGTGGACCTGGGCGATGGTCCACGACCAGCTGCTCGCCCAGCTCCGCGAGAACCCCGAAGTCCGGCGCATCACACCCGGGTTGGAGCAGCAGGTGCGCGAGGGCACGCTGACCGCGACGCTCGCCGCGCAGCGCATCCTGGCCGGCTTCCGCTCCCCGGTGGACGGCTCCTGAGCCGGTAGGCTCGTCCCCCACGGGTCCACTCCTGCGGGTCCACTCCCGCAGGTCCACTCCTGCGGGGGAGCGAGGCGATGAACGAGACGTCCGCCGTCCGGGTGCTGCGCTGCGGCACCCGCGCCGTGCTGGTGGAGGTCGACGGCCTCGACACCGTCGCCCGGCTGCACGCCGCCCTGCGCGACCACCCGCTGCCCGGAATCACCGAACTCGTCCCCGCCGCCCGCACCCTGCTGGTCCACTACGACCCCGCCGCCACCGACCACGCCCGGCTCGCGGCCACCCTCCCCCGGGTGCCGCTCGGCACGCCCTCCACCACCGCCGGCGACGTGCTGACCGTCCCCGTCCACTACGACGGGGCCGACCTCGCCGCCGTCGCCGAACTCACCGGCGTCGGCGTCGCCGAGGTGATCGCCCGACACACCGCGCCGCTGTACCGCGTCGCCTTCTGCGGCTTCGCACCCGGCTTCGCGTACCTCACCGGCCTCGACCCGCTGCTGCACCTCCCCCGCCACGCCACCCCGCGCACCCGCGTCCCGAGCGGATCGGTCGCCGTGGCGGGCGAGTTCACCGGCGTCTACCCGCGCGAGTCCCCCGGCGGCTGGCAGCTCCTCGGCCGCACCGACCTGACGCTGTGGAACCCGGACGCCACCCCGCCCACCCCGCTCACCCCAGGCACCGGCGTCCGCTTCACCGCCGTCGACACCCCACCGCGATGACCACCCGGCCCACCGGCCCCGCCCCCGCCGCCCGGCCCGCGCCCGCGCCCGCCGGGCCGGAGGCCGTCGCTCGGACGCCGCTGTCCGTCGTGGCCCGGCCGTCGCCGCCCCCACCCCCACCTCCCGGCCTGCTCCCGCCGAGCCTGCTCCCGCCATGCCGGAGGCCGTCGTCCGCAACGCCGTCGTCCGTCGCGGCCTGGCCCGCCGGTCCCCGCCCCACTCTCGCCCCTTCCTCCCTCTCGCCGAAGGCGCCGACACCGTGACCGCACCCCGCACAGTCCGCGTGCTCTCCCCCGGCTACGGCACCACCGTGCAGGACCTCGGCCGACCCGGCTGGGCCGCGCTCGGCGTCAGCCCGTCCGGCGCCGCCGACCGCCCCGCGCTCCGCCTCGCCAACCGCCTGGTCGGCAACGACGAGGACGCCGCCGGTCTCGAATGCCTGCTCGGCGGACTCGTCCTCGCCTTCGACCACCACACCACCGTCGCCCTCGCCGGTGCCCCCTGCCCCGCCCGCGCGGGTGGCCGTGAGGCCGGCCCGTACGCGCCGATCCGGCTCGCTCCCGGCGAGGAGTTGCACCTGGGCACCGCACCGGCCGGCCTGCGCGTCTACCTCGCCGTCCGCGGCGGCCTGGACGTCGCACCGGTGCTCGGCTCGCGCTCCACCGACACCCTCTCCGGCCTCGGCCCGGCGCGGCTCGGCACCGGTGACGTCCTCCCGGTCGGCCGTCCGCCCGCCGCTCCGCCCGCCGCCGACCTCGCCCCGCAGCGCCCGCTGCCGGCCGAACCGGTCCTGCGCGTCGTCCCCGGCCCCCGCGACGACTGGTTCACGCCCGACGCCCTGGCCCGGCTCTGCGCCGAACCCTGGACCGTCACCGACCGGAGCGACCGCATCGGCATGCGCCTCGCCGGCCCGGTGCTCGAACGCTCCCGCCCCGGCGAACTGCTGTCCGAGGGCACCGTCGCCGGAGCCCTCCAGGTGCCGCCCGCCGGCCGGCCCATCCTCTTCCTCGCCGACCACCCGGTCACCGGTGGCTATCCGGTCATCGCGGTCGTGCACCAGGACGACCTCCCGCTCGCCGCCCAGGTCAGGCCGGGCAACACCCTCCGCTTCCAAGCTATTTGATCATCAGTCACTCACCTTCCGCACCACCCCAGTTCAGTCTCTTCAGGAACCGTCAGGAGCGCACCGGCCCGCCCGCGCCCCGCCCCCAGGTGTACGTTCGACGCCGATGGCAGACCGGCGCCGGGGAGTTGGAACGCATGAAGGACGACATCGGGGCCCTGCTGACCCGAGCCTCGCTGGCCGTCGCGGCCACCGTCGCGGTGGCGGTCCCCGTCATCGACATGGTCGGCGGCACCGGCGCCCTGCCCTCCTGGATATCGGTGCCCAACCTGACGCTGCTCGTCCTGGGCACCGCCATGGTTCCCCTGCTGCTGGAGCTGCACCGGCTGCGCAAGCTCGACACCGTCGACGAGCGGCTGGCCAGGATGGAGCGCCTGCAGCGCGAGCGCTTCTGCGGGCTGGTCCGGGTGCACAGCCACTTCCCGGAGCGCGAGTTCACCGCGTACGCGGAGGGCAGCCGCACCGAGATCACCATCCTCCAGACCTGGATCCCCGACCTGCACCGGCTCACCAAGTCCCTGCGGATCGCCGTCGCCGACCGCGGCGTCCCGCTGCGCATCCTGCTGCTGCACCCCGACTCGGAGGTCGTCCAACTGCGCGACCGGGCGCTGCGCCGCGACCCGGCCGTGCACGCCAACGTGAAGCTGAGCGTCCAGGAGAGCCTCGGGCTGCTGGCCGAACTCCACGGCGAGCTCCCCGAGTCCAGCCGCCACCTGCTGGAGGTCCGGCTGTTCGAGTCGCTGCCGTCGGTCGCCATCTACCGGGCCGACGAGCACTACCTGGTGAGCTCCTTCCTGCACGGCCGGCGGGCCGTCGACTCCACCCAGGACGAGATCGACGGCGACGACACCGTCATGGGCGAGCAGGCCCGCCGGGAGTTCGACCTCCTCTGGGGCAACAGCCACCCCGTGCGGTTCCCCGACTGGCGTGCGTCGATCGCCCCGATCAACCCGTGAGAACCCCAGGAAAGGTACGACCATGCACGACGTGGACAGCTACGAGGACGCCCTGATCGACCGCTTCCGGTCGCACCCGGTGCTGGCGAACATCACCCACCTGCCCGCACCGGACTTCGCCGAGGTCCTGCTCCAGCGACGCTTCGTCTCGCTCGCTTTCACCCCGGCGTACGACCTCGCCATCGACCTGCTGGAGGACGAGGCCGCGCGGCAGATCGCCCGGGTCATCCTGCGCGAGGAGTACCCCGGCTCGCACGGACGCACCCGCTCCCACCGCGAGGACATGGTCGAGGACATGCTCCGGCTCGGCATCTCCCGCCGCCAGGTGGTCACCTCCCGTCCCACCCCGGCGACGCTGCGCGCCGTCGAGGACACCTTCGCCCTGATCGCCTCCGCCGGCGGCCGACCCGACAGCGACCTGCGGGTGCTCACCGTCCTGCGGTTCTGGGGCGAGGTGCTGGTCGCCGCCGAGTACGAGCGGCTGTGGGAGCGGATGTCGACCGTCCTCGCCACCAGCGGCGACAACCGCTCGGTCTTCTACCACCCGCACCTGCTGCACGACGCCAAGACGCTCCCGCTGGCCGGCGCGGCCGAGCAGTCCGGGACGCACGCCGACGCGCTCGCCTCCCGGATCGCCGCGCTGCTCGCCGAGCAGCCCTCCCCCGCCGTCTTCAAGTCCCTGGAACGGCAGGCCCTGCAGCTCAAGACGGCGTTCTACGACCAGTTCCTGCCCGCCCTGGACCGCCTCCCGGCCACCAGCCGCTGACCCCGGCCCGCCCCGCGGCGTCAGCGCGGCCGGTCAGCGCGCGGCGGCGACCGCGTCGGTGTACAGCTCGGTGGTCAGGTCGCCGTCCGCGACCCCGAGCCGCCCGAGCACCGCCCGGACCGCCTCCAGGCCCGCCGCGAGCCCCTCCGCATCCGCCACCACCGTCTCCACCTCCAGGAACGTCCCGTCCAGCTCCGGCACCCGCACCACGGTGGCCAGCAGCTCGCGTCCGTCCGCCGTCAGCGCGTAGGTGCGGCAGTGCTTCTCGAACGCGATCCGGGGCACGTACCCGAGCCCCCGCAGGATCGCGTGCACCGCCTCCGCGTCCGCCACCGCGGTCTCGTACTCAGGCTTCGAACCGGACGCCTCGTCCACCCGCGCACCCTTGTACGTCAGCACGGTCCGGCCGCCATCGACCGTCCTGACCCTCAGCTCGCGGTCCCCGCCCGTCAGTTCACCGGCCGGGTCGTCGTAGTACGTGTCCCGGTACAGCTCCGCCCGCCCCGGCCCGTACGCCGCCTCCAGCCGCGCCACCACGGCCTCCGGATCACGCAGGCGCGCCTTCAGCTCCGCCTCGATGCCGCCACCGTCCGCCACCGACGTCCTCCGTCCCGTGCCTCGCACCGCCCTGCCGGCGCGCCCTCTACCATCAGGCCATGATCCGCAGCGACGTTCCCGGGTCCTTCGCCTGGGGTGTGTTCCACGAGCGCCACCCGAAACTCGTCCGGCAGGTCCTCGACGCCCTGCCGTACGGCCCCGCCGAGCGGGCGGCGGTGGAGCGGCTCCTCGCGGAGAGCACCGGCGGCGTCCTGGAACCGCCCGCGGGCGACCTCCACGACCGCGCCGAGTGGCTGGCGTGGGGCGACGGCCTGTGGGGGCTCCCCTGGGGCGAGGCGCCGTTCCTGTGGGCGGAGAGCTGGTTCTACCGGCGGCTGCTCGACGCCACCGGCTACTTCCGGCCCGGCACCTGGCAGGGCATCGACCCGTTCGCGCCGATGAAGAACGCCGAACTGGCCGGGGCGGTGGTGGACGAGGAGCTGGCCGCCCTGGACGGCCTCGCCGCCCTGCCGGACACGCAGCGCGCCCGGGCCCTGCTGACGTCCGCGCTGTGGGGCAACCGCGCCGACCTCAGCTTCGGGCTCACCGCCGACACCGGCGAACCGGCCGCCACCGACCTGGTCGCCGACGACAGCGCACGGTTCTGGGCCGAGCTGGAGCGCACCCGGGGCGGCCGGGTCTGCGTCGTCGCCGACAACGCCGGACGCGAGCTGCTGCCCGACCTGGTGCTGATCGACCACCTCCTGCGGACGGGCCTGGCGGCCCGGGTCGACCTGTACGTGAAGCCGCAGCCGTACTTCGTGTCCGACGCGACGGCGGCCGACGTCCTCGCCGCGCTCGACCGCCTGCGGGCCGCGCCCTGGACCGCCGCCGCGGAGGTCGGCCAGCGGCTCTGGCAGGCGATGACCGACGAGGTGCTGACGGTCCGTACGCACCCGTTCTTCTGCGCGCCGCTGCCCTTCCCCGACATGCCCGACGACCTCCGGGCCGAGTTCACCGGCGCGGCGATGACCGTCCTCAAGGGCGACCTCAACTACCGCCGCCTGGTCGGCGACTTCCTCCGGCCGCCGACCACCACGTTCGGCGAGACGGTCGGCCACTTCCCGACCTCGGTCACCGCCCTGCGGACGCTGAAGTCGGAGGTGATCGTCGGCCTCGACGCCGCCACCCTGGCCCGGCTCGACGGCTCCGGCACCGCCTGGCGCACCGACGGCCGCCAGGCCCTCGTCCAGGTGGAGCTGCGCCGGGAAAACTCGTGAAACTCGTGGCTCCGCAAGCGCCCTGAACGGCCCCGGGAGCGCCCTCCGCAGGCCCGCGACACCCCTCCGGGCACACCGTCGACCTGCACCGGCCGGGCCTTCCCGACGGCCCGTCAGCGACCCGCACAGAGCCTCGCAACACATGCTCTGACCTGGTGTTTTACCGAAAATCCCCTAGGCTGGGGGCACTCTGTCGGACACCCTCGGAGGGGGCATCATGAGCGGGGAACCCACGGCGTACGACGCCAGCACGATCAAGATCCTGGAAGGCCCCGACATCGTCCGGAAGCGGCCCGGGATGTACATCGGCTCGACCGGCGAGCGGGGCCTGCACCACCTGGTGCACGAGCTCGCCGAACCGGCCCTGGAGGAGAACCTCGACGGCCACGCCCGTCGCGTCGAGATCACCCTCACGCCCGAGGGCAGCGTCCGAGTCGCAGACGACGGCCGCGGCATTCCCGTCGAGCAGGACGGTCGACCGACCACGCTCGAAGCGCGCCTGACCCAACTCTGGTACGGCGGGCGCCCCTTCGACCGGCAGTCCCTGTCGGTCGGCCACTTCTGGGTAGGACCGGCCATCGTCAACGCCCTGTCGATCCGACTGACGGCCGAGGTGCGCCGCGACGGCTTCCACTGGGTGCAGGAGTACGAGCGCGGCATCGCCCTCGCACCGCCCGTCCGCACCGGGCCGACCGACCGCACCGGGACGACGATCACCTTCCGGCCCGACCCGGAGATCTTCGAGACGCTCGACTTCTCCTTCGCCATGCTGGCCGACCGCTTCCGGGAACTGGCCTTCCTGAACCGCAGGTTGGACATCACCCTGACCGACGAACGCGACCCGGCCGCACCCGCCTCCCGGCACTTCCGCTTCCCCGGCGGCCTGGCCGACCACCTCGCCCACCCGGACCTGATCGCCTTCGAGCGCGAGTGTCCCGAGATGCAGGGAACCGTCGAGGTGGCCCTCCACTGGAGCGACTCCCCCGACGAGCGGGTCACCGGCTACGCCAACAGCCGGCCCACCCCCGGCGGCGGCACGCACGAGCTCGGCCTCCGCGACGGCCTGGCGGCGGCGCTCCCCGGTTACTCCCCCGACCGGGCCTGCCCCGGTCTCACCGCGATCGTGTCGGTCAAGCTCGACGAGCCGGTCTTCGAGGGTTCCATCCGTGACCGGCTCGGCAACGGACCGGTCCGCGCCTGCGTCGCCCGCGCGGTCGAGGAGCACCTCACCGCCTGGCTCGACGCCGACCCGGACCGGGCCGCCGCCGTCCTCGCCCGGATCGCCGGAGCCCGCTGACGCGATCCCTGGTCGCACCGGACAACGTGAGCTAGTCTCACGTTCAATTTCGTCCGGTGCGACCATCACGCGAGCAGGACTCGACATGCCACAAACCCCCCGAGCCCGGCTCGCCGCAACGGTCACCGCCGCCGGTCTGGTCGCCGTCTGCGCGGCAGCCGCATTCCTCGACCCCACCTCCCTGTTCACCCCACTGGCCAGGTCCGCGTTCCGGGTGGCACCCGTGCGCGGACTGTGGTCGCTGGCCGGGGTGGGCGTCTTCCTGCCCGTCCTGGCACTGGTCACCGGGTGGGGCGCGGCGGTCTCGTTCCGGTGCGCGGCGCCGGGCACCGGGCGGGGCGGGCTGGTGCTCCGGCTCTGGGGCGTGACCGTCCTGGCCACCGCGCTCGCGCGGATCGCACAGCTGGTCGCGGCGACGGCCGGGGTCGCCGTGCACGGCGACGTGCGGACGATGCCCACCACCGTGCTCTGGGACAGCGGACTGCCCGCCTCCCGGGTCGCGCTGCTCGGCTGGCTCCCGGCCCTGCTCGGCACCTTCGTGTACCGGTACCGCCACGACCGCGCACAGTCGGCGGCGCCGGCGGGCATCACCCGGCGCCGGTCCCTGGCCGCCACCGCCCTGCCGCTCGCCCTGCTCGGGCCGCTGCTCGGCCCGGTGCTGTGGGAGCGGTCCCCGGCCGCCTCCTTCTACGGCGAACACCTCAGCCTGCGCCAGGCGCCGTTCGGGATCGACCTCGGGCCGGCCCGCTTCGCGGTGGAACTGGCCACCGCCGCGCTCGTCGGCGCACTCCTGCTCGCCCGCTCATCTCACCGATTCGACTGCACCCGGCCCGCCGGGCTGCTGCTCGGCGGCTGGCTCGCCGCCCTCGGCGGGGGCGCGGCGGCCGGCGCCGTACAGGCACTGCTCGCCCTGCCGCGCGACCTGGACGGCACCGACCTGTTCTGGGTCCCCGACGCCGGCCTGCGGATCGGCACCGGCCTCTCCCTCGGCGTCGCCACCGGCTGGGCCGTCGCCCCGACGCTGCTGCTGATCGGCCGTCTCCTCGATGCCGCCTCCGGGCGCCGCAGCCGTACGCTCACCGCGCTCGCCTCCGCGACCGCGCTCTCCCTCCTCTCCTGGCTGCTCGGCGGAGCCGCCCTCGGCGCGTCGGCGCCCGCGCCGACGATCGGCGCGGCAGCCCGTGCCACCGCGGGCGCGGAGCTCCCCGCGCTCACCGTCCGTGCCCCGGGCGGCGGGTCCGACGATGCCGTCATCAGCGACGTGAACGGCCGCCAGGTGCTGCTGCGCGGCGTCAACGTGAACCAGCTCGTGGACTACTACGCGCCGACACCCGGCCGGGAGACCGTACGCCCGCTCGGCGACGACGACTTCGCGGCCATGGCCGCGCTCGGCTTCAACGTCGTCCGGCTCAGCGTCTCCTGGTCGGCGCTGGAGCCGAGCCGCGGACAGTTCGACCACGCCTACCTGGACCGGATCCGGGCGACCGTCGACACGGCCGCCCGCCACGGCCTCTACACCGACATCGACATGCACGAGGACGCCTGGGGCAAGGCACTCGCCGCGCCCGCCGGAACGGACTGCCCCGCCGGCAGCACCCCCGCCCTCGGCTACGACGGCGCCCCCGCCTGGGCCACCCTGGACGACGGCGCCTCCCGCTGCCAGGAGCTGAGCCGCGACCTGCTCCCCGCCACCACCCGCGCGTTCACCGCGTTCTACCACGACAGCGCCGGCATCCAGACCGAACTCGTCCGCACCTGGGAGCTGTTGGCGCGCACCTTCGCCGACAACCCGGCGGTCGCCGGGTACGGACTGCTCAACGAACCGGGCGTCGGCGAGGACGCGCCCGCCACCTCCTCCGTCCTGCTCGGGGCCTACCAGGACCGGGCGGTCCGGGCCATCCGCGCGGCCGAACGGCAGAGCCCCGGCGGCTTCCCGCACCTGGTCTTCCTCGAACCGAGCGTGCTCTGGTCCGGCCTCGGCTTCGACGCGGTGCCGGCACCCGGCTTCAGCGACGACCCGTACCTGGTGTTCGCCCCGCACCTGTACAGCTCGTCGATCACCATGGACACCTCGCTCGGACTCACCCTGGTCTCCGTCGAGCGCGGCTTCGCCCTCGCCCAGCAGCAGGCCCGGGCCTACCGCATGCCGCTGTGGACCGGCGAATGGGGCTGGTTCGGCTCCACCACCGGCGCGAACCCCGACCCGTCCGGCGATCCGACGATGCTGCGCCGCTTCGCCGCCGCCGAGGACCGGGCCCGGATCGGCGACGCCTTCTGGGCCTGGAAGCAGGCCTGCGGCAGCCCCGAGAGCGACCAGACCGCCACCCTCGTCGGCAACCTGATCCCCGTCGACTGCGCCACCGGCCACGACGCGCCGCCCTCGCCCGCGACCACCGCCGTCCTCAGCCGCGCCTACCCCCGGGCAGCCCCGGGCACCCTCACCTCCCTGACCTCCGACCCCGCCACCGGCAGCTTCTCCCTCACCGGCACCACCCCCACCACCCCCGCCACCGGCCCGTCCTGCACCCTCGACATCTGGTACCCCGGCCCCAACGAGCCCTCCCCCGCCACCGAAGGCCTCACCGCCGTCACCATCCGCCAGGTCCCCGGCGGCCACCGCATCACCGCCTGCGCCACCGGCCCCTACCGCCTGTCCGTCCGCTGACCCCGAAAAGCACCGAGGCCCAGGCAGGAGACGATCTCCTGCCTGGGCCTCTCGTTCCGGCACCTCTGCGGCACGGGCAGGTCAGCCCGTGAAGAGATCCGGGTACGGGCAGATCTCCAACGGATCAGCCGGCCGGTCTGCCCACTTCCACCAGACGTGCCTCTGATCGCAGCCCCACACGCCTCGGCACACGCGCTGCCCGTCCTCAGCACGCTTGCTCAAGGCCATCGCTCGGAGCGCCAGGGGCTCCTTGCATTCCGGACAGCGCGGACGGTCGTCGTCGAGTGCCATGGCACGCACCGTATCGCGCGGCGAACGAACGGATGCCTGAAGGCTTTCCGGGAGGCCCTCGGGACCATGGATCGCCTGCTCAAGCGCCGTCACCGATGTCAGGGTGAGATGTCGAAGGCCCCGGACCGTGATCGGTCCGGGGCCTTCGGGCTGGTGGGCGCAGACGGTTTCGAACCGCCGACATCTGCTTTGTAAGCTCGTTCAGTCGTTCGAATGTCCTCGGTGCCTCGGCTCACGGCGCTCACGACCCGCGCGCGGAGAGGCTCGCCTGTCGTCTCACGTCCGCTCTTGTTGCCGTCACGACCTGCCGTCAACGGCGCCTTGGCACAACCAGCCTGCTCGGCAATGACGAAGGACGTCCATCAGGCGCAGGTCCGTTCCGCTGCACCTAGAGCAGCTTGTCTGCCCAGCGCTCCGCATTCATGCCACCCGACGGCCGCTCAACAGGGCCTTCCGGCGCGATCGGGCACGGCTGGGGCACGTCGCACCGCTCCACTCAACCATTCGGGCACCGGTTTCGACGGCACTCTCCGTTCATCCTGACCAGAGTCGATGCCGATCTTTGCCCAAGGTGGCCGCGTTGCAGCAGGCATCCGAGTAACGTTCAACAGGCGGCGCGGCTGGCGCGGAGAGGCGGAACGTGACGATGGGATTTTCCTTTCGTGTGGAGGGGCTGCGGCTGACGGACGGCACAGTGGTCAATCCGCCCGCTGACGGGCTGACCGTGTTCATCGGTCCGAACAACAGCGGCAAGTCGGTACTGCTGCGCGAGCTGGCCACGCTGGTATCCAGCTATCCCGGTGTCCTCAATAATCGGCGCTGGGTAGCCGAGGTGGACATCAAGAACGAGGGGAGCGCCGCAGAGTTCCTCGAATGGCTCCACGAACGAGGAACCAGGCCGACTGTTCACCCGGACCACGGGCACGTTCTCTACCCCGGGGAGGGCGACAACCGGATCATGAAGGATCAGGTTGTGAACTCATGGAACGGACGCGGCTTCGGCCACATCGCCCGTTTCCTAGTGGCCCAGCAGTGGACTCAGGACCGGCTACTCAACCAATCCGATTCGCAACAGTGGGACTTCGACTTCCCTCCCAGCCACCCCACCCAGTACCTCTTCGATGACCTGGGTGCCCACAAAGCGTTCTCCGCACTCGTCCAAGAGGCATTCGGCGAGCCAGTCGCGATCGACCGGTACCAACAACAGATCCGGCTGCAGGTCGGCGATCCCGGCATGGATGATACCAAGCCGCCCGCCTCTCCCAAACTACGCGCCGCCTATCGCAAGCTCGCAACGGTGAACGAGCAGGGCGACGGATTCCGAAGCTTCGTCAACCTCTTGCTGCACACCCTGGTACGCCCCCGCCCAGTCATCGTGATTGATGAGCCAGAGGCGTTTCTTCATCCCCCTCAGGCCCAACTACTCGGCCGGTACCTGGCCGAACGCGCCCCATCACCGTGCCAGATCCTGGTCGCCACCCACAGCGCCGACTTCCTCCGCGGCGTCCTGGAAGTGAACAGCAAGCCCGTCTCTCTGGTCCGCATCGCACGTACCGGCGACGTCCCAAAGGCCCGGGTACTGGAGCCCGCGGCCGTAACGGACATCCTCCGCACCCCGGCACTCCGGTACTCAAACATCATCTCCGGCCTCTTCCACGATGGCGCCGTGCTCGGTGAATCCGAGGGCGACTGCCAGTTCTACGCCGCTACCTTCGATGTCCTGCGCAAGGACAAGCCGAACGACAACCTGGCCTTCCTGCACACCAGTGGCAAGGCCAAGCTGGCCGACACTGCCCAGCGCCTGCGGGACTGCGGGATACCTACCGCCGTCATCGCTGATCTCGACCTCCTCAACAACCGACACCTACTTCGCCGCGTTCTCCAACGATTGGGTGGCAACTTCGCCGACATCGAGCCGGATGTCGAGATCCTCGAGCAAACGGTCTCCTCCACCGTCACCGAGCTCAGCGCCCAGGAAATCAAGAAGAAGATCAGCATTATCCTGGGCGATCCGCTCAAGGGAGCGGCGCTGACGGACGACCAGAGCAAGCAAATCAAAGACCTACTCAAGTCCTCTAGCGGGTGGCGACACCTGAAGCAATCCGGCCTAAACGCCCTCGGGGGCAGCGACGCTTACGCCGCTACGGAGAGGCTGCTGGAGTACTTCGCCGAGCGGGGGGTCTTCTTGGTGCCGGTTGGAGAACTTGAGGGCTGGGTGCCTAAGGTCCCGTCAGGCAACAAGAGCGCATGGCTCAGCAAAGTCTTCGAAGAGGAACATCATCGCTCGCCAACAGCCGAACTCACCTCGCTCTGCGAGAAGGTGAGCGCCTACCTTGCCTCTGGCCGGTAGGCGTGAGCGGTCCTCGCCATGCCGCCGGCCCTGCGCCGACAGGCGGGGGCCGCCTGCTCCGGCGCCAAGTGTTCGATCGGCTACGGGCCAGCGCCATGTCGACCGACGGGGCGTGCCGGGCGCTTCCCCACCGATGCCCGCCGACAGGGAACGCTGACCTGTACGGTGTGCCAACGCATAGTGGGTGGCACCGCCAGCGCCCGCCAACCTGTCGTTCAGCGCGGACGAAGCACCGCAGAGGTCACTGGGTCGGCGCGCTTGTTCTCACTAGTACTCCAGCCGTAGATCGTGATCTTGCGGTCAAGGTCGGCGCGGAGACGACTGCGGCCACCGCCGATCATCGTGAGTTGTGTCGACAAACGAAGATCAGGCGGTGGCCGCAGGTCACAGCGTAGTTCCTGCCCGTTGGCGGTCGATGTTCGACCAGGCGATGGGTCGCATCGCGGGCCGGTTCGCCCGGGTCGAACCCCGCCTTCGGGCACGGGCGCTGGTGCTGGGCCTGATGTCCGACCTACCGAGGAAGAACTGCTGGACCCTGGCCGAGCACGCGGGCGACGCCACCCCGGACGGCATGCAGCACCTGCTGCACCGCGCGAAGTGGGACGCCGACGCGGTCCGCGACGACGTACGCGCCTACGTGGTCGAGCACCTGCACGATCACGCCGCTGTGCTCGTGGTCGACGAGACCGGCGACCTGAAGAAGGGCGTCGCAACCGTGGGCGTGCAGCGCCAGTACACCGGCACGGCGGGCCGGATCGAGAACTCCCAGGTCGCCGTCTACCTTGTCTACTCCGCCGCCCGCGGGCACGCCGCGATCGACCGGGCCCTGTACGTGCCGCGCTCGTGGACCGACGACCCCGACCGGTGCCGGGCCGCAGGCATCCCCGGAGACCTGGCATTCGCGACGAAGCCGGTGCTGGCGGCCCGGATGATCGGCCGGGCGCTGGACGCGGGGACGCCTGCCGGCTGGGTCGCGGGCGATGAGGTCTACGGCGACAACCCACACCTGCGGGCCGCGCTCGAAGAGCGCCGCACCGGCTACGTCCTGGCGGTCTCCAGTACCCACCAAGTCGTCACACCCGCAGGGAAGTTCCCGGCGAAGGCCCTCGTGCCGAAGATCCCCAAGCGGGCCTGGCAGCGGCACTCTGCCGGAGCGGGCGCCAAGGGCGAGCGGTACTACGACTGGGTCCAGGTCGACATCCACGGCCCGGCCGAACGGCCCGGGCGCTGGTGGCTGCTGGTCCGCCGCAACCGGCGAAGCGGCGAACTCGCCTTCTACCGCTGCTTCTCACCCCACCCAGTGCCGCTGTCCGACCTGGTCCGCGTGGCCGGACGGCGCTGGACGGTGGAGGAGACGTTTCAAGCCGGCAAGGGACTGGCCGGGCTGGACGAGCACCAGGTCCGCCGCTGGACCTCCTGGCACCGCTGGGTCACCCTCGCGATGCTCGCCCACGCCTTCCTCGCCGTCACCGCAGCCACCGAACGTCGCGACCATCCCGCGCCGGACAACCTGATCCCGCTCACCTGCAGCGAGATCCAGCACCTGTTCACCACCCTGGTCGCGCGACCATTCCATGACTTCGGGCATCGGCTCCGCTGGTCGCAGTGGCGACGCCGACACCAAGCCCGCGCCCGTGACAGCCACTACCGGCGGCAAGCGGCTGTGCAACCTTGAAGATCAAAACCTGTGACCGAAGGCGACTACGCCGGAAAGTCCTGGCCTATCGCCCGCAGGACGTCGGCGAGCCACACCAGGTGGTGTCCCACAGCACGATCCTGGTCGGCAAGCAGATCCTTCAGATGCTGCCAGGACTCCGAGAGCTGCCCGATCGTCAGGTCGCCCGGCTCCCTGGCGACGTCGTACAGCTCGTCCGAGGGGACAGACCAGAAGTAGTCCTTGTCCAGGGCGACGGCATCGCCCGCCGCGGCTTCCACATGGCGTAGCAGCACATCGAACGACCTGCGCAACTCAGCGAGGGACACATACAAGGGCTTACCAGTCATGAGCACCATCATGAAGGACCGACAAGATCACGATCTACGGCTGGAGTACTAGCTGCACGGCAAGGAGGGCACTTGTCACCGGCGAAGCGCGAGCCTGTGGTCGAGTACGGCGCACGGGTCGGGGTCATGCACCTGTTTCATGGCAGCGGACGCTCGCCAGGTTGCCGAGAGACTGGGCCAGTCCAGTCCTATGCGGCGGCTCATCCATCCGCGTCGTCGGTGAGCTCCTCCCATAGAGCTGTGGCGATCTCGCCAGCCGTGAAGGCCTGGCTGTAGGCGCGCAGCGTCCACTCTCCTTCGTCGGTGTCCTCGGGCTGCTCCAATGCCCCGGTGAGCGTGCAGAAGACGGCCGCTGTCACCTGCGCCAAAACCTGACCGAGTTGCTCAGGGGTCAGGCTGTCGAGGTCTCCGAGACCGTCAATATGCAGAGTGAGCCCGGTGTCGGCTTCGGTACCGGTGTCGCTGGCGGTCTCCGGTTCGGGGATTTCGATCTTTCTCGGATCGAACTGTTCCGTGGCCTTCTGTATGAGGTCGCCCCAGTCGGAGGATGGCTGTGGGAAGAACGGTTTGACGGCTTCCATCCACTGCCGGGTCCGCTCCATCTCCCGGAGCAGGGGGTTCGTGTAGGGCGTCCAGGCAGGCGTGAGGTATGACGGTCCAAGGACGGCTCGCAGGTCGGACAGGGGGTTGGCGATGCGCGCCAGCTCCCTAGCGCGCCGTTGTAGCTGCTGGTGGAACTCCCAGTTCGGGTTCGCGTCGTAGATGCTGGCCATGCCTGCCTCCCTACTGGCACCAACGCTTTCTCTTCCACCGTGACCCCGCCCAGCGGGCCACGCACCTCGGAGAGGTTGCCGTCTCCGAATCCCCCCGCGAATTCAAGGGCTGGAGCCTTCTAGAGCTGCAACGACCGTCGCAGCATCTCCGTCGTAAAGCAGATGAGGCTCACCGGGTCCAGGAGGAATGAACCGGGTGCGGTAGCGCTGAAGGTCGCTCTCCGAGAAGTAGATCGAGTTGGGGTCGCCGGCGTGGAATTTGTTGCGCTTGCTGATCCGTGTCCAGAGCTCATCGTGGCTGGCCGCGAGGTAGACGAGCACAACAGCAGCTCCGGACTCGGCGGCGATGCGCTGCCATTGAGCCCGGACCTCGGGTGTCCAAAAGCCGTGGTCAACGACGACGTCGTGACCAGACTTGAGATGTTCACTGAGTTCGACCGCAGCGTCTTCGAGTACAGGGCGCTCCAGGGTGGGGAAGGTGCCACGCGGGAAGTCGACCCCGTAGACGCCATGCCGGCGGTACATCTCTTCGTCCGGGCAGAGGCGAACGAACCCGCGATCTGTAAGGGCGCGGGACAGGGTGGTCTTGCCGGAGCCAGGGAGTCCGGCCATGAGAACGCAGAACGGTCGTCGTGATACCGCCGGGTTCGTCGCCATCATGGGGAGACCTCGGATTCCGTGCGCCATGTGCGGCCAGGGCCCCCGAGGTCCACGCCGTATTCCACGATGCTCCCCTCGCTGTCCACGAACCTGGCCGTCATCACGACGACCGGTTCTGCTGGCAGGTGTCCGGGATCCAGCTCCAGGAGCTGTGCGTCTTCCGGTGTCAGCAGCCGGGCTGAGGCCGTGTCGATGCGGTGACTGATCGGGTGACCGGTTGCCTCGGTGATGAGCTGGAGCGAGGTCCCTCCTGTGAGACGTTCCCCCGTCGCCAGTTGCGGGATGAGTTTGCCGTAGCGAGCCGGAATCCATGACGTGCTGTGGGCCACGATGCCGTGCCGATCTCGGTAGACCCGGCTTCGCCTGATCACGTCGGCGCCAGGCTGAATGTCGAGCGCTTGCGCCACGTCAGCAGGCGCGGCCACCACCGCTGCTTGATGCGAGTCGGACCTCTCGCCTGCCCCCCAGCTAGACCCGGTTTGGCGCCCCCGGTCCTGGCGCTGGGATCCCGAAGACATGGGGGCAGGCCGGTCCAACACCTCAGTCCCGATGCCGTGGATCCCCCGCACAAGCCCATCGTTGCGGAGCTTTCGCAGCGCCTTCTCCGCTGTCGCGGTGCTCACCTTCCACTCTTCCGCGAGGTTCTTGATGCTCGGCAAGAGGGTTCCCGGCTCCAGTCGGCCGGATGCGATCAGCTCCGTGTAGTGGGCGGCAATCTTCGCATACGGCGCCCGATTATCGGTCTGGCCTGCCATGTCGTCTGATCCTCCTCGTCACTTCCCTGCGGTTCCCTAGCGTACCGCTTGACACCACAGGGAACCCTAGGGAACCTTAGGGATGTGCCAGTCGCTCACTACTCGGAGCGGCAAGGAGGGGCCTTCTTGGGGCCGCTCCGGCCTGCACGAACGCGCCTCTGGGGAGAGGCGAAGGGGCCCGGGACAGATCGGGCCGAGGCTGCCGCGCCTTGTCAGTCGGTTGGCATGGACCGAGAGGTCCGCGTCTGCCGTAAAGACGCACCCCCGCCGCTTCGCCGCCGATCGTCTCGGCGTCCGGGCGGTGTTGAAAGACCGAATGTCTTGATGACCGGCCCGCCGCCTGTGCGGTGGGCCTGGATCGGTGGCTGCTCGTACGTGACGAGTGGTCGGGGCCCGATGAGTCGGGGCCGCCGCGCCTTCCTTGGCCGGAGCGCGGCAGCCCCTGCGGGCCCACCCACCTACTGGAAGAGGTAGACCCGTGAAGTCGATTGTTGCAGGCCAGTACGCCGTGGGCTCCGAGGAGTTCGCGGAGCTGGCGTTGGGCGTGGACTCGGAGCTGTTCGCCGGCGTGGTCGGTGAGTCGCCGGTCGAGTGGCAGGCCCGGATGGACGCGGCGCGAGACGTGCTGGCGGACCTGCGCCGGGAGGCCCCGGACCTGGCCGACTACGCGCAGAAGCTGCTGGACGCGGCGCCGTCGCCTCTGTTCGCCGGGGTGACCCGGACGGGCAAGGGCCGGCGCCCGGTTCTGGCGGTGGCGGCGTGAAGCGCGGGGACGTGGTCCTGGTGCTGGTCGCCCGGCTGCGGGTGGCTCTGGCGGCGGCCGGCCTGGCGTGGCTGCTCGGCTGGCAGCCGGGTGTCGGCGGGCGGGTGGTCGCGGCGGTGTTCGTCGTGACCGTGTTGGTGATGGACGCCGCCGGGAGCGGCCCGGAGCGCCGCCTGCTGCGTGGCGCGTCGCGTCGCAGGACGGCGGGTGCGCGATGAAGAAGGAGAACCTGCCGAAGGTGCTGTTGGTGGTCGCGCTGGTCGTGGTGGTCGGCATGGGTTTCCGGGTGAGCTGGAACGCCCTGCGGGACATCGCCGCGACGATCGGGGCGGACCACTGGGCCGCGCTGCTGTACCCGTTCGTGGTGGACGGCCTGATGGCGCTGGCCCTGGTCGCCACGCTGGTGCTGTCCGGTCGGGACCGGACGTTCGCGCTGTGGGTGCTCGGCGGCTACACCGTCGCCTCACTGGTCCTCAACTACGTGCACGGCCTCGGCCCGACCATCGCCCCGATGGCCCACGCCGGAGCACACGACCGGTTGGCCGACTGGACCCCCGCGAACGTGGTCCTGGTCCTGCTCGCCAGCTCGCTTCCGGTCGGCTCGATCTTCTTCGGGTCCGACCTCGTGGCCAAGGTGCTCCACCACAAGCCCGAACCGGCACAAAACGATATCGAAGACGCAAATCGGTCGATGTCTGAGCTGGGCGAATCCCCGGACCCCGAGGCCCTGGAGTCGGTGTACGTGTCGGCCGACCGGACGCCCGACCCGGCACCGGCCGAGCCCGCCCCGGCCGCGCCTGTGGTCGAGGCGCCGACCGGCGAACCACTGGTGGTGGTCAAGTCGGTTGCGGCGAAGGAGAGTCGGGCGCGTCGGGCGACCGGTCGGGTGCCGCAGTCGGCCCGGACCGCACGGCCGAACCGCACCTTCGACGACCTCCTGACCGAGGCCCGCACCAAGACGGCCGACTGGTCGGACGCGGAGCTCACCGGCGAGGCGATCCGCCTCGCGGTCCGCACCTCCGCCACCAAGGCCCGCACCCTGCGCGACGCGCTCAAGGCCGAGCGGACCACCGGCGGCCGGAGCGAACCGCTCGCGTCCTGAGCACCCACATCCGCACCACTGGCACCACCCCCGGGGACGGCCGCTCCTGCCGGCAAGCTGACCGGCCGCCCCGGGACCCTCTCACCAACTGCGCTGTGAGGAAGGACTCCCAGTGAACCAGCCCCACAACCTGCCCCACCACACCGAACCGAACGGGCGCGTCGTGGACCTCGACAAGGCCCGCGCCGCCCGCACCGGCACCACCCCCACCGCTGGCCCCGACGTCGAGACGGACTCGGTCTACGCCCCGTCCGAGGCGGCGACGGTCACGATCGACCGGGAGGAGCTGGCCCGCCTGATGGCAGCCGCGGCGGCCACCACGATCCCCGGCGCTCGCAGCGCGACCGTCGGCACCCTCAAGGAGCCGACCGGCCCCGCACTGTGGGAGAAGAGCGAACCGGTCGTCCCCGCCTGGGTCCGGAACCGCAGCACGCTGCTGGGCTGGGCACGCGCGCACCGGCAGCGGATCGTCCACACCATCGGCGTCCACACCGTCCGCCGGGGCCCCGAGCACCTGGCCACCGGAGCGGTCCGCGTCGCCAGGGGTTCGAAGAAGGGTCTCGCGGCGCTGTACGGGTACCTGATGGCCACCGAGTACGCGCACCTGTCCCGGCAGGCCCGCGAGACGGGCCAGTACGACCTGGTCGCCGCCCTGCGCACCAAGCGCCGCGCGGAGATCCCGCTCCGGTTCAAGTCCAAGCGCACGATCGCCACCACCGGCGCGGTCCTGGTGCTGCTCGGCGTCGCCGCCTGGTACGGCCTGATGACCGTCACGGTGGTGGGGATGGCGATGGTCGGGATGGCTGCGGCGTTCGCCGCCGGCCGCACCGACGCCCCGGCCACCGACCGGGCGGAGTTCGTGGAGGAGCGGCAGGGCCCGCCGTCCGAGGACCGCCTCAACCGGGCGTTCCGGGACGCGGGGGTGCTGGGCAAGCCCGGCAAGGACGGCACCGGCGGCGAGGTCGTGCGCCTGGTGTCGCCGGTGATCGCGGACGGGAGGAAGGCGTGGGAGGTCGTCCTCGACCTGCCCGCCGGGAAGAAGGCGTCGGCGGCGATCGGCAAGCGCGAGGACATCGCCTCCGCCCTCGGCGTGGACGAGGTGCAGGTCCACATGGAGCGCGTCCGCACCTCCAGCGGCCACGCCGGTCGGCTGTCGTTGTGGGTGGCGAAGGAGAACCCGTTCGGTGGCTCCGCCGCCAAGTCCCCGCTGGTCGGCCGCAAGTCGCTGGACGTGTGGACGGACAGGATCCCGGTCGGGGTCGACGCCCGAGGACGGCAGGTGGCGCTGTCGCTGATCTGGGCGGCGATGCTGGTCGGCGCGATCCCCCGGCAGGGCAAGACGTTCTTCATGCGGGCCATCGCCCTCGGTATGGCGCTGGACCCGCACGTGCGGCACATCGTGGCCAACGGCAAGGGCGACCGGTCGTGGAAGCCGTTCGCGAAGATCGCCCACCGCTACATCAACGGCGCCGAACCCGCGAAGGCGAAGGAGCTGGCCGACGCGCTGCGCGAGGTGCAGGCGGACATGAACCGCCGCAACGCCTTCCTCGACTCCTTGGAGGACGCGCAGGTCCCGGAGGACAAGCTCACCCGCGAGCTGTCCCACCGGCACAACATGCCCGTCACCTGCATCTCGGTCGACGAACTCCAGCGCTTCCTGGACGACGAGAAGCACGGCCAGACGATCCTGGGCCTGCTGGTGGACATCGCGAAGGTCGGCCCGTCCACCGGCTACATCCTGCTGCTGGCCACCCAGCGCCCGGACGCCAACACCGTCCCGCCCGCGCTGCGGGACGTGATCGCCTACCGGGCCGCGCTCAAGGTCATGGACTGGCGGTCCTCCGAGGTCGTCCTCGGCGCCGGCACCTACGGCAAGGGCTACGACGCCTCCGCCGAGGAACTCGGAGCGCGCAAGGGCATGGCCCTGCTGGTCCGCGAGGACGGCATCGGCAACCTGATCCGGGGCTACCTGATCGACGCCACCGACGCCAACCGGATCTGCGACCGGGGCCGCGAACTCCGCGAGAAGACCGGCACCCTCACCGGCGACGCCGCCGGACCGAACACGGGCACGGCCGGCACCGACCCCACCCGGCCGCAGGCCGAGGTCCCCGCATGGCTGGGTGCGGCGATGGAGGCCATGGCCGGAGCCGGGCAGGAGGGGATGACCCCGACCGCCCTGGTCGAGGAGATCCTCACCGCCCACCCCGACTGGGCAGGCGGGGACAAGCCCCTCACCGGCCGCTCGTTCGGCCTGGCGATGGCCAAGTGGGGCTGCGGCCGCAGCAAGCGACCCGGCAGCCCGGCCCCGATGTACTGGGCGATCGACATGGTCGAGGCCGCCGAACGCATCGCCAACGGCGGACCCGTCGAGGTCAACGCACAGTAACCAGACGGTGCTTCGCGCATCCGTCCCCGCATCCGTCCGGCATCCGTCCCAGGACGGTTGCATCCGTCCCCGGGAGGGATGCCGGGACGGATGACACAACATGCCTGGTCTGCGACGACGAACCCCCAGGACAGATGGACGGATGACCCCGGACTCACTGGCCCCACCCCCGGATCCCCGCGATCCGGCCCCGGGGCCAGTCACCCGGCGGTCATCCGTCCCGACCCCAGGAAGGTCACACACCGTCATGAACCACCTGCCGCAGCACCCCTACCCCGCGCCCGGCCAGATGCCCGAACCTCGCACCACCGGCACCTGGCTCCGCGACCACGGACCCCGCATCGCCCCCGGCCTGACCACCACGACCGTGCTCATCCTCGCCCGCGTCTGGAACGCCAACGGCGCCGAGCACTCCATCGGCAACGCCATCCTCATGGGCGCCCTATCGCTCGGATCCGCCGCCGCCGGATACGTCTCCGCGAACGGCCGCCACGGCCACGAGATCATCACCGCCACCGCGTTCACCGGCTCCGGCGCCCTCGCGCTGGCCGGTGTCGCCGCCTACAGCGACGGGCTCCCCCTGCCGCTGCTGCTGTGGGTCCTGGCCACCGCCGCCGTCTACGCCCTCGCCGCCCGGCACTGGCGCGAGGACAAGCGCGACGCCCTCGCCCACGACCGCACCTACGCCCTCCGTTCCCTGGAGCGCGGCACCGATCTCCAGATCGCCGCCGTGGACGCGCAGGCCCGCATCGAGGTCGCCCGCGAGGCCACCGCCTACGCCACCCAGCTCACCGCCGCCATCCTGGAACGCCACGCGATCAGCCCCGGCACGATCGACACCGGCCAGATCCTCGCCAGCGCCGGCGTCCCCCTCCCCCAGCTCGCCCCCACCGTCGACACGTCCCGGGCGGCGTGATGATCCTGCCGAAGGTCGAACTGCGTTTCTCCGGACCGTTCCTGCTGGACGGCGTCCCGCTGGCCTGCCCGGCCTGCGACGCGGACCAGAACCTCACCCTCACGACCGGCCGCTTCCCGTTCCCCGCGATGGAGTCATGGGCCAACTGCCCCTGCGGCCAAGGCTGGGACGAGAGGGCCGTGTCCAACGCCTTCCTCGGCGCGATGTACCAGGCCCGCACCACCCGCCTCAAGACCACCGACACCGCCGCCACGACCGGAGTCTTCGACGGCACCGAGTTCTCCGGCGCGCTGGTGCCCGAGTGGTGCCCGGACGACATCCGGCTCGCCGCCGACCAGGCATGGCGCAAGATCCTCAAGCCCTCCGCCAAGCGCACCCTGCGCCTCGGCCGCCGCAAGGCCAAGAACGTCGCCCACGCCGCCGGCGAGGCCGCGTGGGACGGGGTGAAGCACGTCACCGGACCGGTCGCCGCCGCCGCGTTCGTCGCGGACTGGCAGGCCCGCACCGGCACCGCCGACCCCACCCCGATCGCTCCGGCCCGCAAGTGCCCGAGCTGCAAGGGCAAGGGCCAACTCACCCTCACCAGCAGCATCCACGGCCTCACCGTGCCGTGCTCGCTGTGCGCCGGCACCGGCGACCGCGACCGCATCTGACACCGCCCCGGAGCGGCCGGCAGCCGCCAAGCAAGACCGGCCGCCCCGGGCTTCCCCTGCTCACCACAACGCGCAAGGAGAAACGCCAGCATGCCCCAGAACACCGACGACCAGCAGCAGCGCTGCGAGGCCGCCCACCTCGGCGACCCCAGCCCCTGCCAGGGCCCGCGCGACGCCGTGACCGTCCTCGACCGCCACGGCGACTCCGCCGCCGCCTGCGTCCACCACGGCATCCGCCTCTACGCCAGCCTGATCGGCCCCCGCGTCCACCCCGGCAGCGTCCCCGGCGCCGCCATCACCGTCCACCAGCGTGCCCAGACCACCTCGGCGTTCGCCTGGCTCACCGAGGACGGTACCCAGTGACGCAGCCCCACATCCCGGGCCGCCTGCGAGTGCTGGACGCCTTCTGCTGCGCGGGCGGTGCCGGAACCGGCTACAAGCTGGCCGGGTTCGACGTCACCGGCATCGACATCCGCCCCCGCCCCAACTACCCGTACCGGTTCGTGCAGGGCGACGCCGTGGAGTACATCCGCGCCCACGGCGCCGAGTACGACCTGATCCACACCTCCCCGCCGTGCCAGGCCGGATGCGCCCTCACGGTCGGCACCAACACCGCCATGGGCTGGGGCACCGCCCACGTCGACCTGGTGGCCGCCACCCGGGAGGCGGCCGAGTCCACGAGGCGGCCGTACGTGATCGAGCAGCCCAACGGCCGCGCCGCCGTCCGCAAGGACATCACCCTCTGCGGCGAGATGTTCGGCCTCGCCGTGCTGCGACATCGCAACTTCGAGTTGGGCGGCTGGACCATGCCCAACCCGGCCCACCCACGCCACCGGGGCAGGGTGCGGGGCTGGCGGCACGGCGAGTACTTCGACGGTCCGTACGTCGCCGCCTACGGCTCCGGCGGCGGAAAGGCCAGCATCCCCGAGATGCAACAGGCCATGGGCATCACCTGGACCGACGTCCGCGAGGAACTCACCGAGGCCATCCCCCCGGCCTACACCGAGCTGATCGGCCGCCAGGCCGCCGCCCAGCTCGGCGCCGGGCCCGCAGCCGTGGCCGCGTAGGACCCACTGCCGTGGCCGCTCTGGACTGGCGCGACGCCCGGCACTACGACCGCACCCGGATTTCTCGCGTGCCGGTGGTGCGGCCGGCCCACACCGCTCCGCGACGACCAGCGCCGCCCCTCACACAAGGTCTGCGCCGAGAACGCGGTGAACGACAACGGCGGCCCCCCTCTGCCAAGAAACGGGGCCGCCGCCAATCCAGAACCTTCCGAGAACTGGAGACCCCCAGCATGACTGACCTGACCCACGTTCGGGGAGAGCACCACCCCATCGCCCTCCGGTTGGTGGCGTCCGGCCTGCCCGCGATGCCGCTGCGGGACGGGAAGAAGACCTTCGGCAACTGCCGGAACTGCCGGAACAACGTGTGCGGCGGCCGGCCGAACATGAAGACCCCCGGCACTTGCACCTGCCCGGCCCCGTGCCACGGATGGGCCGCCGCCACCACCGACCTCGACGTCCTGAACTCGCAGTCCTGGGCGTGGGCGTGGTGGGAGGCGGCGGCCGTGGCCTACCACCCTGGTGGCGCCGGCCTGACCGTTGTCGACCTCGACAACGCGGACGCGACCGCCTGGGCCCGCGCCGAGCTGCCGGCCACCCTGACCGTCTTCACCACCCGGGGCGAGCACTGGATCTACCGGGGCGCGATGCCCTCCGCCAACGCCGTGCGGCCCGGCGTGGACATCAAGTCGCTCATGTCCTACGCCCGGTGGCTCGGCCCCGGCACCGGCACCGGCACCATGACCGCCCTGCCGGACGCCGTCCGCGCCCTGGTCGTCCGCGAACCGGCCCCGGTGCGGCCCGTGCCGGCCACGATGCCGTCCAGGGCCGCCGGTGACCGGTGCCCGCACCGCACGCCGGCGTTCCTGGAGCGCGGCATCGCCATGGCCGAGCAGCGCATCGCTGCGGCTTCCAGCGCGGTGCACGCGACCGTGTTCGCGACGTTCCTGGCCGTGCTCTCGACGCACGGCCGGTGCGGGTGCCTGACCGAGGCGCACACGGAGCGGTTGTTCGCCGCCGCGCAGGCCAAGGGCGAATCGCCTCGGCACTGCGCGGACGCGTGGGCCAACGCCCTGACCCGGCTGGGGCTGTGACCGTGGCCGAGGACGAGAAGAACCCGGCGCGCGAGGTCATCGCCGACTACGCGCAGGCGCACTTCCGGTACTTCCGCACGGCGGACGGGACCGTGTACGCGCAGCGCAAGGGCCACCCGGTGGCCCGGCCGATCCGCTCGCAGGGCACGTCGGGCAGCCACCGGCAGGAACTCCTGGTCGGCCTGTTCAGGGACGGGCTCGGCGTGTTCAACGGCACCGCGATGAAGGAGGCATTGGACTTGATCGAAGCGCTCGCGATGTCCGAGGAGGTGCGGGCTGTCCACATCCGGGTGGCGCCCGGGTTCGACGGGGCGACCTGGCTCGACCTGGGCCGCACCGACGGCATGTCGGTGCGGATCCACCCCACCGGCTGGGAGATCACGGTCCCGGACCCGCGGGAGGTGTGCTGGCGGCGCACCCAGCTCACCGGCGAACTCCCCCTCCCGGCCAAGGACACCGACGGCAAGGGCATCGACCTGCTGTTCAGGTTGTGCAACTTCGCCAATGCCAGCTCCGAGTGCCTGGCCCTGGCGTGGCTGGTCGGCTGCCTCGGCCCCTCCGTGCCCGTGCCGGCCCCGTTCCTCACCGGGCCGCAGGGCGCGGGCAAGTCCACGGCCGGCCGGATGCTCATGCGGATCGTCGAGGGCATGAGCGGCGACCTGCGCCGGCCCCCGAAGGACGAGGAGAACCTCCTCGCCGCCGTCGCGGCCGGTTGGATCACGGCCTTGGACAACCTCTCCCACATGACCCCGGACATGTCGGATGCGATGTGCTGCATCGTGACCGGGGCCGAGAACGTCAAGCGCGCCCTGTTCACCGACGGCGACGTCTTCCGCGTCGGCTACCGCCGGCCGCTGATGCTGACCGGCATCGACGTCGGCGTCATCCGCCCCGACCTCGCCGAACGACTCCTTCCCCTGCGGCTGGAGCGGCCCACCGTCCGCCGCACCGAGGCCGAACTGTGGGCCGAGTACGCGCCCGTGCTGCCCGTCATGCTCGGCTCCCTGCTCGACCTCGCGGTCAAGGTCCGCGCCGCCGAGGCCGAGACCCCCACCGACCTGCGCATGGCGGACTTCGCCCACCTGTGCGCGCAGCTCGACGCCGCCACCGGCCTCGGAGCGCTCGCCGCCTACCGGGCCAGCCTGGACGACCTCAACGACGACGTGATCGAGGGCGACCTCCTCGCGCAGACCGTCCTCCAGCACGCCGAGACCATCGCCCCCGGCACCGCCCAGCGCATGACCTCCACCGAGTGGCTGGCCTGCCTCGGCCGCGTCTACGCCGGCGACGAACTCCGAGCCCTGCCGAAGGGTTGGCCGACCACCGGCAAGGTCCTCTCCGACCGGCTCAAGCGCCTCCAACCCACCCTCGCCGCCCGCGGTCTCCTCATCGACACCGGCCGCACACGGGAGGCCCGCTACCTCGAAATGACCCGCCCCGCCCCCAAGCCCCCGCAGGAACGAGTCCCGCTCTTCTGACCCGCACCGCCACAGACGAACGGCAAGAAGAGCACCTCCAGGCGGGAGGGGGTGCTCCTCTTGCTGTTCGGCGGCAGCGCCGCCCAAGGATCGCGCCGCGAAGCGGCTCCCTCTTTCCGCGCCGAGGCGGCGCCCAACTACCTACAGACACCCCCTTCTTTTTCCTAAGTAGGAAGACGCTGCGTCACCTGCGTCACGCGGGCCGGAAAACGGACCCTGACCTGCCGGAAAGGGGGTGACGCAGACGGACAGCTCTGCGTCATTCCTGCGTCACCCGCGTCACCGGACTACGTCGCGGTGACGCAGCCGGGTGACGCACGGGTGACACAGGCCCCACCACCACGCCACGCAAAACCGCAGATCAGGGCCGACGAATGACGCTGGCGTCGCGGTGACGCAGAAATCCCCACCTCGGACACATGCGCACCGCGAGCAGCACGGTCGCCCCACCTCCAGCCTCTTCGACCCTCGCCCAGCACCGGGAAGGACCGCCCCTTGGCCACCGCCGTCCCCGAAGTCCTCACCGTTCCCGAGGTCATGGCCGCCCTGCGGATGAGCCGCAGCAAGGTCTACGACCTCATCCGCTCGAAGAAGCTCGCCACCTTCACCGAGGGCCGCTGCCGGCGCATCGCCGTCGACAGCTTGGCCGACTACATCCGCAGCAAGACTGAGGAGAACCGCTACTGATGGCCCGTAAGAACCCGAACGGCGCGGGAAGCATCTGGCAGCGCAAGGACGGCCGCTACGAGGGGCGCGTGTACGTCCCGCAGCCCGACGGCACCCGCAAGCGCAAGACCGTGTACGGCGAAACCTGGGAGGAGTGCGACACCAAGCGGCAGGAACTTGTGAGGCGCGACCGAGCGGGCATCCCCACCCCGACCCGGTCGCAGAAGCTCTCCGAGTGGCTTCCCTACTGGCTGGAGGAGTTCATCCGGCCGCAGCGCAAGAAGACCACGTACGCCAAGTACGAGACCCACGTCAGGCTCTACCTGGCCCCGCTCCTTGGCACGAAGCGCCTGGAGTCTCTGGGCGTCGCCGACGTACGCCGGTTCATCGGCACGATGACGCAGCGGGCATCGGCCGCCACAGCGAAGGAGTCCCACCGCGTGCTGCGTACGGCCCTGACGGCCGCGTGCCGCGAGGAACTGATCAGCCGGAACGTGGCCGCCTTGGTCCCGGCGCCTCGGGTGGAGGTGCGTGAGATGAAGACGTGGACGCTGGACCAGACGATCGCCTTCCTGGAGGCAGCTCGCCCGGACCCGCTGTACACGGCGTTCGTGCTGGCGATCACGTTGGGCCTGCGGCGCGGCGAGATCCTGGGGCTGCGCTGGAGCGACATCGATCTGGACCATCGCACGCTGACCGTCCGGAACCAGCTCCAGCGCGTGCAGAAGGAGCTGTATGCCGACAGCACGAAGAACCGGCGGACGCGGGTGATCCCGCTGCCGACGATGTGCATCGCCCCACTTCGCTGGCGGCGCCTTCAGCAGGCTCAGCAGCGTGAGGCTGCGGCGGCCGGCTGGGAGGACACCGGGTACGTGTTCACCACGCGGACGGGCCGACCGATCGAGCCCCGGAACCTCAGCCGCTCGTTCGAGCGCGTCGGCGCCGAGGCAGGCCTGCCGCGCATCCGTCTGCACGACACCCGGCACGGCTGCGCGACGATCCTCTTCGCCGCCGGCGTCGCTCCGCGAGTGGTCATGGAGATCCTGGGGCACTCCCAGATCGCCGTCACGATGAACGTCTACACGCACGTCTCGGAGGACACCCGGCGCGAAGCCCTCGGGCACATGGACCGGCTGCTGAAGCGGCGCCGCAGTACGGGCTGACATCAGCCGTTGCCGTCAAAAACTGCAGTCAAAAGCCCCGCAGCGTGATCGCTGCGGGGCTTCTTGGCTGGTGGGCGCAGACGGTTTCGAACCGCCGACATCTGCTTTGTAAGAGCAGCGCTCTACCGCTGAGCTATGCGCCCCCATCGTGCTGGGCCGCCAGGGGCGGTCGCACGACGAGAGGACAGACTACCTGGTCCGGCGCCCCGCGTGCCGCTTCCGTTCGGAGGGGCGTGGGAGGTCGCGCGTGGGAGGGGTGACGGGCGGGAACCGTGATCGGCAAGAATGGCGTTGGATCGGGTGTGGCCGAGCAGGGCCGAGCGGAGCAGGGAGCGCGGTGTGAGGGTGGCCGGCGGTGGCGGCGGCGGGTGGGGTGGCTGGGGGCGCCGGCGGGACGGGGCGCGCGCGGAGGCGCGGGTGGCCCGGGATGCCGCGCAGGAGGCGTTCTACGAGCTGGACTCGGCGCAGCGTGATGCCCTGCTGGCGGTGGAGACGGTGAAGTCGGCGGGTGAGCCGGCGACCGCGGCGCGGTCGGAGGCGGAGTTCCGGCAGTTGTCGGCGCGGATCGACGAGACGACGGTCGCGTACATCGCGGCGCTGGACGCGCAGGACCTCGACGACGAGGAGCTCGACCCGAATCTGGTCTGGCAGGCGAAGCAGGGGCTGGACCAGGCGAAGCGCGATCTGGACGCCCGCCGGGGGGACGTGGCGACGTTCCTGGAGCGGCTGGGGCCGGTGCTGGAGCATGCGGAGTCGCAGCTGATCCGGGTGACCCCGGCGGTGGAGCGGGCGAAGCAGGCGCTGCTGGGTGCGACGACGGCGCTGGAGGGGGCCCGGGGCGCGGGGCTGAAGGCGGACGAGCTGGCGCGGAGCCTGGCGGAGCTGGCGCCGGAGCTGACCCGGTTGAACCAGGGCGTGTCGCAGCACGGCGTCCCGGCGACGTTGCAGCGGGCGGAGGACGTGGCGCGCCGGGCGGAGGTGATCCGCGGGGAGGCGGAGCACCTGCCGGAGCGGGCGCGGGAGCTGGACCGCCGGGTGGCGAGTCTGCGGACGCGGATCCAGGCGCTGGAGACGCGGTCGGAGACGGTGGAGCCGGCGTTGAGCGAGTTGCGGCGGCGGTTCAGTCTGGCGTGCTGGCAGGACCTGCAGCAGGTGCCGGCGCAGACGACGGCGGCGGTGCGGGCGGCCCGGGTGAAGCTGACGGAGGCGGTGTCGGCGCGGGACGCGCAGCGCTGGGCGGACGCGACGGCGGCGCTGGGGACGGTGCGGGCGCTGCTGGAGACGGCCGAGGGGTCGGTGACGGCGGTGAACGATCGGCTGCGCCGGTTGAACGAGGTGCAGCACGATCCGCACCAGGAGATCGACCGGGCCCGGTTCGCACTGCGGGACGCGCAGCGGTTGGCGATGACGGGGCGGCAGACGCCGGATCCGCGGCACGCGGCGCCGCTGGACGCGGCGGTGGCCCGGCTGGACCGGGCGGTGGCGTCGTTGGAGGACGCGGGCCGGCACCCGGACTACTGGCATTTCCTGACCGAGCTGGCGGGGGTGCGGGAGACGGCGGCCGAGGTGGTCGCGATGATCCGCGGCACGCACTGACATCCGCCACCCCCGGACATTACCCGCGAGTAACTTAGCTGCTAGGCTCGGCGCCATGGCACGCAAGCGCACGATCACCCCCGCCGCCTTCCGGCGCGGGATCAACTTCTGGCCGCCGTTCCTGTTCGCCGGGATCCGGGTGCTGTCGGTGGGCGAGGGCTACCGCTCGGCCCGGGTGCGGCTCCGGCTCGGCCGGCTGAACCGCAACTGGGTGGGCACCCACTTCGGCGGGTCGATCTTCGCGATGACGGACCCGTTCTGGATGCTGCTGGTGATGCAGAACCTCGGCCCGGGCTACGTGGTCTGGGACAGCGCCGGCGAGATCGACTTCGTCTCCCCCGGCCGCGGCGACATCTTCGCCGACTTCGAGCTGACCGACGACCGGCTGGCGGAGATCCGCGAGCTGACCGCCGACGGCAAGAAGGCGCTGGTCTGGTTCCACACCGAGGTGCTGGCGGCGGACGGCACGGTGGTCGCCCGGGTCCGCAAGCAGATCTACGTCCGGCAGAAGCCGAAGAAGGCGACCGCGGAGTAGGTACGCTGCGACCATGCCTCGCTACGACTTCCGCTGCCGCTCCTGCGGCGCCACGTTCGAACTCCGCCGCGCCATGGCCCAGGCCAACGACCCGGCGGTCTGCCCGGAGGGCCACGCCGACACGGTGAAGCTGCTGTCCGCCGTCGCGGTCACCGGAAGCGGCACCGCCGCCCCCAGGCCGGCGGGCGGCGGGGGCGGCGGGGGCTGCTGCGGTGGCGGCTGCTGCGGCTGACCCGGCAGCAACCGAAGGGCTCAGACCGAGACGGACGCGGCGGAGCGGACCCGGGCCAGCATCTGCCGGACGATCTCCTCGCCCGCCGCGACCCCGATCTGGTCGAGCGCCGTGACGTCGGGCGCGGTCCACCCGGTCTCGGCGAGTTCGCCGTGGCCGGGCCGCCAGCCGTGGTCGGCGGCCAGCAGCAGGTCGGCGTCGAGCAGGGAGTCGCCGGCGCTGAGCACGGTGCGGGCGCCGGTGCGCCGGGCCACCTCGGCCAGGCCCGCGCTCTTGCTGAGCGGCGCGGGGACGGCGTACACCTTGCGGCCCTGGAGCGAGATGGTGAAGCCGCGCTCGGCGCACCAGCCGGTCAGGTCGGTGATCCAGCCCTCGGGCAGCTCGGCGCGCTCGACCACCAGGTAGGCGAAGAGGTCGTCGGCGACCTTGCGCTTGTGGGTCCACTCGGGGTCGGCGACGATCGCGAGGTGCTCGACCACCTCGCGCAGCGGCGCGCTCTCGGCGGCGAGCCGTTCGCGGATCCCGTTCTGCCAGTCGACGTCCGGGACGCCGTCGACCAGCAGGTGTCCGCCGTTGGCGCAGACCGCGTACGGGGGGACCCAGCCGGGCGTCGGACCGGGCAGGTTGACCCGCTCGTACTGGGTGCGGGTGCGGGTGGTGACGGGCACGACGTACGCGAGGCCGGTCAGTTCGACCAGCAGCTCGGCGGCGGCCTCCGTCATGAAGGAGAGCGCCTTGCCGTCGTGCACCTCCACCGAGAGCAGCCGTGGCGCCAGCCGGTCCGGCACGTCCAGGGCCAGGGCCCGGTTCGAGTAGATCAGCGTGCGGTCGAGGTCGCTGGCGACCAGGGCGTGCTTCAAGATCAACCCTTCTCTGTCTCAACATCAGTACTGACGGCGGTGCCGTCGGCGCCGGTGGCACCGCGGGTGTAGCGCGGGTGGATCAGGCCGACGCAGGAGTACGGCAGGTCGTCGACGTCCTCGACCGGGACGCCGCGCTGGGCGGCGAGCAGGCGGACGTGGTCCAGGTCGGCGCCGGCGCCGCGGCGGGCGAGGATCCGCCAGGGGACGCGGCGCAGCAGGACCCGGGTGGTCTCGCCGACGCCGGGCTTGACCAGGTTGACGCTGTCGATGCCGTACTCGGTGCTGATCCGCTCGACGGCGGCCCAGCCCTCCCAGGTGGGGGTGCGGTCCTCGGCGGCGAGCCGGTCGGCCTCGGCGGCGACGGCCTCGCGGACGGCGGGGAAGCGGGCGGCGATGGCGTCGACGAACTCGGCGGAGACGTCGGCACCGGCCAGCTCGCGGTAGAACTTGGCGCCGTGGAACTCGTCCGGGCCGATCAGGTCGTCGCGCAGCACGGTGCGCGAGACCAGGCCGGAGACGGTGGAGTTGAGGCAGGCGGAGGGGATCAGGAAGTCGTCCCGGGTGCCGTAGGTGCGCACGCAGCCGCCGGGGTCGGCGAGCACCGCGAGCTCGGGGTCGAAGCCGGTGCCGGCCAGCGCCTCGGCGAGCTCGCGGGTGATCGCGCCCTTGCCGGTCCAACCGTCGACGAAGACCACCGAGGCGGGGTCGTGGTGGGCGGCGAGGTAGCGCAGCGCGACCTGGTCGATGCCGCGGCCGCGGACGATCGAGACGGTGTAGTGCGGCGCGTCGACGCCGTGCGCGAACTTCAGCCAGCGGCGGATCAGGATGCCGACGGGGGTGCCGGCCCGGGCAAGCGAGGCGAGCACCAGGCCGCGGCCGCGCTCGCGCAGCAGCAGTTCGGCGACGGCGCCGACGGCGAGCGCGATCCGGTCGGCGGAGGCGTCCAGCGCGGTGTGGAACAGCGCCTGGTACTCGGGGCTGGGCTGGTACTCCACCGGCAGCGACTCGGCGTAGTGCGCGCCGCCGGACTGGACGGCCTCCTCGCGCTCCTCGGTGGGCGCCTCCAGGGCGACCTCCGAGAGGTCCTTGAGCAGCCAGGTGACGTCCGCGGCGGAGTAGGAGGAGAACGCCGGACCGTACAGCGGACGTGCTGCGGGGGGCGAGGAGAGCGTTTCGGTGGTCATGCCGGCCTTCGGTGGGGGTACGCGGGACTCATGGTCGGGCAGGGGGGCGTCAGGCGGGTGTCGCCGCGCGGTACGAGGGGAGAACGGCGAGCACCACCTGGTCGGTGACCCGGCGCAGCGCGGGCAGCAGGGCCCGCTCGCCGTCGTGCAGGGCGGGGGTGTCGGCGGGGGCGTCGACGACCAGCACGATCGCGTCGAAGCGGCGGCGGGGGTCGGTGCCGGGGGCGACGTTGTACGCGAAGCGGTCGACGGAGGCGTCGGCCGGGTCGTCGTGGGCGGCGAACTCCAGCCGGGTGCGGATCGCGTACCCGGGGTCGTCGACGGCGAGGACCGGCGAGCGGGTGGTGGTGGAGAAGCGGACCCGCTCGCCGCCGAGGTGCCCGTCCAGGGCCTGGGCGAGGCGCAGCGGGGCGTACATCAGCTCTTCGAAGCCGAGCACCAGCACCCGGTCGGCGCCGGGCGCCAGCTCGGCGGCGATCGCCTCGGCGGCCGCGGGCAGCACGGTCTCCAGCCGCTCGCGGTGGGCGGGGGTGAAGCCGTGCCGGCCGCCGTCGGGCAGGTCGGCGGGCCAGTCCAGGGCGGCCCGGACCACGGGCGCGAGCGGGCCGTCCACCGGCGGGGCGGCGGGTGCGGCGGCGATCAGCGCCTGGGCACGGGCCAGCGCGTCGGCGGGCAGGTCGACGCCGCCGGACGCGGTGGCGACCACGTCGAGGCGGGCGCCGAGCTCGGCAGCCGTCTTCGCGAGCTGCTCGCGGTCGGCGTCGGTGCGCAGGTCGACCAGGGCGACCACCACGTAGTGGGCGCGCGGCCGGTCGGCGTGCAGGGCACGGATGGTGTTGAGCACCGTCCGCCCGGTGGAGAACTCGTCGTCGACCAGGACCAGCGGGCCGTCCCCGGCGAGGAAGGCCGGGTCCTCGGGCAGCAGCAGGTGCGAGGTGGCGTGCGAGTGCTCCTCCTCGAAACCGCCGACCGGGGCGATGCCGGCCACCGGGCGGCGGGTGGAGTGCAGGTAGGGCGCGCCGAGCGCGTCGGCGACGCTGTGGCCGAGCGCGGTCGCGGTCTCCGCGTAGCCGAGCACCACGGCCCGGCCGGCCTGCTCGTCGCCGAGCAGCTCGGCGACCTTGCGGCCGAGGTCGAGCCCGGCGCCGTGCACCACCACCGGGCGCTGCGGGACGTGCTTGCCGAGCACCCGGGAGACCAGCAGGTGGGCCCGCCGGGGGTTCTGGCGCAGGGCGAGGCCGATCAGCCCGGGCAGCTCCGGCGAGCCGGTGAGCCGCAGGTCGAGCCGGTCGGTGACCCATTGGCCGGTCCAGGTCTCGGCGTCGGCGGTCGGTGCGGTCAACGGGGGTCCTGCTTTCGGTGCGAGGTCGTACGAGCGGTGCGGGCGGTACAAAGCGCCACAGGTGATGCTGGTGATGCTGGTGATGCTGGTGATGCAGGGTCCGAGGCTACGGGCAGAGGCAGGCGGAGAGCAGTTCGGCGAAGCTGACGTCCTCGCGGGCGACGCCGAACACCTCGGCGCGCAGCAGCACCCGCTCCGCCCAAGCACGGTGCGGCTTCGCCTCGTTCATCTTGTTGGTGTACGAGGAGCGCAGCACCCCGCCGCCGTCCTGGTGCTGCTGCAGGATGTCCTGCGCGTCGGAGTACTCCTCGTGGGTGACCACGGAGAGCGCGTGCACGGCGGGCACGTGGCTGGGGTGGATGCAGGTCTTGCCGAGCAGGCCGTTGGCCCGGTCGAGCTCGATCTCGCGGATCAGGCCGTCCAGGTCGTGCGCGATGATCCGCTGGCGCAGCCCGTCGGCGGGCGGGCTCGCCTCGGCGAACGGGGTGCGGCGCAGCTGCGGCTTGAACATCCGCTCCTGCACCGGGAAGTACTCCCAGACCGGGCCGGTCACCGTGTACCCGGTGCCGTCGGCGCGGCCCAGCACGTTGACCACGTCGCCGATCACCCCGGCGACCAGTGCCACGTCGTAGGCGGTCAGGTCGGGCGAGCGGCGCAGCCCGTACGCGGAGCACAGGTCGGTGACGCCGAGTCGGACGGCGAGGATCCGGCCGCGGTGCTTGTCGAGCACCCGGGCGATGCCGAAGAGCTGGTCGCGGCGGCTCTCCAGGTGGGCGAGCTCGGGGGACTCCAGCACCGGCATGGCGAACAGCCGGCGCCCGGTGCGCTCCTCGGCGGCGGTCAGCGCCTCCAGGAAGACCCCGCCGCTCTCCTCGGTGAACTTGGGCAGGACGAAGCCGGTGAGCAGCCGGATCGCCGGGCCGAGCCGGACGGCCAGGTCGGTGATCTGCTCGGCGGCGCGGACCCGGACGAACAGCAGCGGCAGCTCGGTGCCGGGGGCGTCGGCGGCCAGCTCGCCGAGCTGGGCGACCAGGTTCGCCTCGGCAGCCGGCACCTCGTGGTCGGCGATGGCGTCCTCCAGGCAGAGCACCATGGAGACCACGCCGCGGGCCGACTGCTTCCGGATGTCCTGGGCCAGCCCGGGCCGAGTGGCGGGGCTGTACAGGGTGGCGCCGAGCGCGGTGGAGAGGACGGCCGCGTCGCTCTCGCGGTCGAAGGCGACGGGCTGCTTCAGGAAGAGTCGGCTGCGGACATCGTCCGAAAGGTGGCCGAAGTGGCGCAAAATTGCTCTCCCACGGGGGTCGGGTGGCGGCCCGCCGGTGGGCGGGGACGGCTGACGTCTCGACAGAAGGGACGGGCAACGCGGTCGGAAAGTTCGCGTGTTCCGCAACGATCGAGGTGGGAATGGTGGTACCCAGCCGTTGGGCGCTTATCGTACGGTCAGATGAGGGGTGCGACAGTCCCTGAAACATCGAATTCTTCGAAGGTTGCCGTCCGCTTCACAAAGCCTCCCGGGACGGGCACACCCGCGTTGTCCCGACGGGCCGCGAAGCGGCAGGATGGTGAACCATGACGCACGTGATGGCGAAGGGCGCCAACATCCCGCTGACGGCCACCGCCGTCCGTGCCGTTCTGCGCTGGACCGCCACGCCCGGCACCCCCGACGTGGACGCCTCGGCGCTGCTCCTCGGCAGTGACGGCCGGGTCCGTTCGGACACCGACTTCGTCTTCTACAACCAGCCCCGGCACCCCTCCGGCGTGGTCCGGCACCTGGCCAAGCAGAGCGGCGGCGGCGAGGTCTGGGACGCAGTCGAGGTCGAGCTCACCAAGCTGCCCGCCGACGTGGAGAGCGTGGTGCTCGCCGGCTCCGCCGAGGGCGGATCCTTCCCCTCGGTGGGCGGGCTGCGGGTGCTGCTGTACGACGCCGCCACGGCCGACAGCGGCGCGGCGCTCGCCGAGTTCCCGGTGCTCGACACCGGCGACGTGACCGCGCTGGTCGCCGCCGAGCTGTACCGGCGGGCCGGCGGCTGGAAGTTCCGCGCCATCGGCCAGGGCTACGACAGCGGCCTCAGCGGCCTCGCCACCGACTACGGCATCGCGGTCGAGGACGACACCGTCACCCACCACCCCGAGCCCGGCCCGACCCCGGCGCCCGGCGGGGAGGAGGAGCCGGACACCTACACCCTCGCCCCGGCCGCCCCCACCAACGCGCCGCTCCCGCCGCCGCCCACCACGCCCCCGCCGGTCCCCCAGCCGCAGGCGCAGCCGCAACCCCAGGCCCAGCCGCAGCCCGGCTACGGCTACCCGCAGCCCCAGCACCAGCCCTCCGCCTACGGCTACCCGCAGCCGCAGGCCCAGCCGCAGCCGCAGCCCGGGTACGGCTACCCGCCGCCGCAGCCCCAGGCACAGCCCCAGGCGCAGCCGCAGGCCCGGCCGCCGTTCGCCCTGCCCCCGCAGGGCCCGCAGTTCCAGCCGCGGTAGCCCGCGCCGCCCCCGTCCACCCCTCGCACGCCCCCGATCCGGTCGGCCGGCAACGGCTACGATGCGCGCCGAACGACCGGACCCTGGGGAGGACTTGCGAATGTTCTGGGTGGGACTTCTGTTGTGCGCACTGGTGGGCGTGGAGCTCGGCGGCATCGTCGCGGGGATCATGAGCACGGACACCGCCACCGGGGTGGTGCTGACCGTGGTCGGCGCGAACCTCGCGCCGTGGACGGCCATGGGCGGCTTCGTGCTGCTGTACCGCGGCCGCCGCCGCGCGCCCGAGGTCAAGCAGGCGCCGCCCCGGCTGGAGCCGGCGGTGGCCCGGATCGAGTCCTCACGGGCGGTGGGCGAGGGCCCGGACATCCCGCTCAGTCTGGACCTCACCGTCGCCCCCGCGGACGCCCCCGCCTACCGGGCCGAGGCCACCGCGGTGGTGAACCTGATGGACCTGGACGACTTCCGGGTCGGCCGCACCGTGGTCGTCGACCACGACCCGCTGCGCCCCTGGGACGTCCGGGTGCGGACCAGGCCGGACGGCGAGTGGGCCGGGCGGCTGGCGGTCGCCAGGATCGACACCGCGCCGCCGGAGAGCCGGCGGACCGAACCGCCGCGCCCGGCCGGGGCCGCCGGCCCGACCGGCACCGCCCGGATCGGCATGGTCGCGATCGCCGCCGGCGCCGTGTTCTCGCTGGTGCCGTTCCACGGCTACTACTGAGCGTCAGCGGGGGTTCTTGAAGCCCCGCTCCCACTGCATGCCGAAGCCGTACAGCCGGTCGAGGTCCGACTGGAAGCCGTGCACGTAGCGGACCTCGCGTCGGACCGTCAGCTGGCCGTCGCCCGAGTTCTCGATCAGCACCACCGCGCAGGAGCGCGCCTCCGGCGCCCGCTCGTCGAGCTTGATCTCGATCCGCGGCCCACTCTGCGGCACGATCGTCACCGTCGCGTGCGTCCGGTCGAACGCGGGGGTGTCGTCGTAGATGTAGACGAAGATCAGCAGCCGCCGGAACTGGTCCTTCTTCTCCAGGTTGACGTACATCGTCTCGCCGGACGGCGCTCCGTACACGTCGTCGCCGCTGAGCTTGATGAACGGCGGCTTGTTGAGGTCGCCGAGAAGGTTGCCGAGCGGCTGCACCACGCCCCGGCTGCCGTCGGCCAGTTCGTACAGGCACGCCAGGTCGAGGTCCACGTTGACCGGGCTCTGGGTCAGGTTGTCGGGCGACAGCGGCCGCAGGATCCGCGGGTCGAAGAACCGCCGCAGCGGCCCCGCCACGGCGCCCCCGCTCTCGGCCGAGCGCGTCGACCAGTGCAGGTTGACGTACAGGTAGCCGGTGGTGGCCGCGGCGCCGGTGATGGCGAACTGCGGCTGCTTCTTGGTGAGCGTGATCTGGAACGGGCTGCCCCCCGAATCGGGACTGTTCCGCTCACCCTTCAGGAACCCCCACACCGAGACCATCGTGTCCCCACCTCTCCCCCATCCCCCGACCGTCGGCACCGTCCGTCATACCCAGCGCACGGCCCGTGAGTCAACGTCAGCCGGCAAGCCCGTCGCGCTGGCAGAGGGATCATCACTCCCGTACGATGCCTGCTCCTCGGACGCGATATCGTCTCTCCGCACAGGTGTCCCCCTTGCGTCACCACGGCACCTTCGTCTCCGTCTCCCCTGCCCTGCGGAAAGCCGAGGCCCTCCCCGCGATGAACCTGTCCTCCATACAGCTGGTCTGGGCCGTAGTCGGCGGCGCAGCCCTGCTGTTCACCGCCATCCTGGTGGCCTTCCTGCGTTTCAAGAACAACAGTGCCGAGGAGAGCGCCGACTCCTGGGAGCGCTCCGAGGAGCGCCGCCGCCGCAAGGAGGCCATCTACGGCGGTGCCTCGTACGTGCTGCTGTTCTGCTGCGCCGGCGTCGCAGCCGCGCTGTCCTTCCACGGCCTGGTCGGCTTCGGCCAGCAGAACCTGAACCTGTCCGGCGGCTGGGAGTACCTGGTCCCGTTCGGTCTCGACGGCGCGGCCATGTTCTGCTCCGTCCTCGCGGTCCGCGAGGCCAGCCACGGTGACGCGGCGCTCGGCTCCCGCCTGCTGGTGTGGCTGTTCGCGGTCGCCTCGGCCTGGTTCAACTGGGTGCACGCGCCGCGCGGCGGTGCGCACGACGGCGCCCCGCAGTTCTTCGCCGGCATGTCGATCTCGGCGGCCGTCCTGTTCGACCGGGCGCTGAAGCAGACCCGCCGCGCCGCGCTGCGCGAGCAGGGCCTGATCCCGCGTCCGCTGCCGCAGATCCGCATCGTCCGCTGGCTGCGCGCCCCGCGCGAGACCTACGCGGCCTGGTCCCTGATGCTGCTGGAGAACGTCCGCAGCCTGGACGAGGCGGTCGAGGAGGTCCGCGAGGAGCGCCAGGCCAAGCAGGACGCCAAGGTGCGCGCCCGCAGCGCCGACCGCCGCGAGCGGGCCGAGCTGAAGGCGATCGCCCGTCAAGGCGGCATGCTGGCCCGGGCCCGCCACGCCCGCCAGGTCCCGGCGCTCACCTCCGGTGACGCGCAGCCCGTTACGGAGCCTGCCCTAGCCCCGGAGGAGCAGACCGACCGCTCCGGCCCGTCCGCCCTGGAGCCGGCCGCGCTGAACGCCGGCCGCCGGCCGGTCGCCGCGGTGGGCAGCTCCACCGGCTCGTCCTACTCCTCGTCGACGGGGTCCTCGTACTCCTCGTCGACCGGTTCGTCGTACTCCTCGTCGATCGACCTGTCCTCGGACGACGACACCCTCTCGATGCCGAAGCTGGACTCGCTGGAGCGCAAGCTCCGCGCCATCGAGCAGCAGCTCGGCTGACCCGAACAGCGCGAAGGCCCCGCACCTCCGAGGAGGTGCGGGGCCTTTTCGTGTCGTACCGGGTCGGCCGCCCGGCGCCGGGCGTCAGCCGGAGGAGGTAGAGCCTTCCAGCGTCTGCTCCTTGCGGTTGCGCATCACCGAGGAGAACAGCGCCGCGCCGATGAAGGCGACGCCGATCAGGCCGGTGACGATCTCCGGGATGTGGTACTCGATGGAGGCCAGCAGGATCAGCGCCAGGGCGCCGATCGCGTAGTGCGCGCCGTGCTCCAGGTACACGTAGTCGTCCAGGGTGCCCTTGCGGACCAGGAAGACGGTGAGCGAGCGGATGTACATCGCGCCGATGCCCAGGCCCAGGGTGATCTGGAAGATGTCCTGGGAGATCGCGAACGCGCCGACCACGCCGTCGAAGGAGAAGGACGCGTCGAGGACCTCGAGGTACATGAACAGGAAGAACGCGGCCTTGCCGCCGACCTGGACGATCGACTTGCCGGACTTCTCGGCCTCCTCCTCGGCCTCCTCCTGCGCCTCCAGGCCGGACTCGAAGACGCTGGAGAGGCCGTTGACCGCGAGGTAGGTGGCGAGGCCGCAGAGGCCGGCCAGCAGGACGGTCTCGGCGTGCTCACCGGCGAACAGGCGCGAGGAGACGGCCAGCACGACCAGCGCGATCACCGAGGAGAGCGCGTCCAGCTTGCCGATCTTCTCCAGCGGCTTCTCGATCCAGCGCAGCCAGTTGAAGTCCTTCTCCTCGAAGATGAAGTCGAGGAAGATCATCAGCAGGAAGATGCCACCGAAGGCCGCGATGGCCGGGTTGGCGTCCTCCAGGTACTGCGCGTACGTCATGCCGTTGTACGTCATGCTGGAGTCGAGCGCCAGGTCGATCACGGTGCCCGGGCTGAGGTGCGCGGTCAGGCCCACCACCAGCAGCGGGAAGATCAGGCGCATGCCGAAGACGGCGATCAGCACACCGACGGTCAGAAAGATCTTCTGCCAGAACGGGTTCATCCGCTTGAGGACGGTGGCGTTGACGACGGCGTTGTCGAAGGAGAGGGAGATCTCGAGGATCGAGAGGATCAGGACGACGCCGAACCCTTCGGCCCCCCAGATCAGGCCTGCGGCGATCAGGCCGGCGATCGTGATGGCGAAGGACCATCCGAATGTGCGGAAGAACACGGGGTCAGTTACCTTTCGAATTACTGGAGTTGACCAATTCTTTACTGTACGTTGACGCCGAAGTCGAGAGCGATCCCGCGCAGGCCGGAGGCGTAGCCCTGGCCCACCGCGCGGAACTTCCACTCCCCCTGGTACCGGTACAGCTCACCGAAGATCATGGCCGTCTCGGTGGAGGCGTCCTCCGAGAGGTCGTAACGGGCGATCTCCTGCCCGTCGGCCAGGTTCACCACGCGGATGTAGGCGTTGGAGACCTGGCCGAAGTTCTGCAGCCGGGCGTCGGCGTCGTAGATCGACACCGCGAAGACGACCTTGTCGATCTGGGCCGGCACCAGGTCCAGGTAGACCTGCACCACCTCGTCGTCGCCGTCGCCGTCACCCGTCAGGTTGTCGCCCTGGTGCTCGACCGAACCCTCGGGGCTCTTCAGGTTGTTGTAGAAGACGAAGTACTCGTCGCCGAGCACCCGGCCGCTGGCGCACAGCAGCGCGCTGGCGTCGAGGTCGAACGCGGCGCCGGTGGTCGAGCGGGCGTCCCAGCCCAGGCCGATCTGCACCTGGGTCAGGTTCGGCGCGGCCTTGGTCAGCGAGACGTTGCCGCCCTTGGCGAGCGTGACACTCATTGGACTTCCTCCCAGCTCCCGTCTCCGGGGCTCCCCTTGAACCGCGCCCCGGTCCGACGTACCCCAGAAGGTCTACGCCCCCCGGGCCGTCCGCAGCGCTGCGCGGCCACCTGAACTTCCTGAACTCCGCGCCCCTCGGGGCGCGCCAACACGCCGGGGCCGGCGGAAGCTGCTCGCTTCCGCCGGCCCCGGCGCCAAGACTATGCAATAGCCCTCTGGGCTCAGACGTTGACTCCGAAGTCCTGCGCGATGCCGCGCAGGCCGGAGGCGTAGCCCTGGCCGATGGCGCGGAACTTCCACTCCTCGCCGTTGCGGTAGAGCTCGCCGAAGACCATGGCGGTCTCGGTGGAGGCGTCCTCGGAGAGGTCGTAACGGGCGATCTCGGCGCCGCCGGCCTGGTTCACCACGCGGATGAAGGCGTTGCGGACCTGGCCGAAGTTCTGCTGGCGGTTCTCGGCGTCGTAGATCGAGACCGGGAAGACGATCTTCGCCACGTCGGCCGGGACGCCGGCCAGGTTGACCTTGACCTGCTCGTCGTCGCCCTCGCCCTCACCGGTGAGGTTGTCACCGGTGTGCTCGACCGAGCCGTCCTGGCTCTTCAGGTTGTTGAAGAAGACGAAGTCCGCGTCCGAACGGACCTTGCCCTGCTCCGTGCAGAGCAGGGCGCTCGCGTCCAGGTCGAAGTCGGTGCCGGTGGTGGACCGGACGTCCCACCCGAGACCGACGATCACCGCGGTGAGGCCGGGGGCCTCCTTGGTGAGCGAGACATTGCCGCCCTTGCTCAGGCTGACACCCACGTGGTCCTCCCAGAATCGGATTCCTGATCCATCAACGGCCCGATCGTAGTGCCGGGTTCCCGCAGGCGGCAGCCTTCGGCCCGGCGTGGCCGTGCGAATTCACGGCGACGCCGGGCCGAACGGGAGCGCCGGCCCGCCGGGTGGAGGCAGGTGTCAGAGCGCGCCGACGGCGGCCAGGTACTCCTGGGTGTCACGGGCGTCCGGCAGGCCGTTCACGACCGACCAGCGCACCACGCCGTCCTTGTCGATGACGAAGGTGCCGCGCACGGCGCAGCCCTTGTCGTCGTTGAAGACGCCGTACTTGCGGGAGATGTCGCCGTGCGGCCAGAAGTCCGACAGCAGCGGGTACTCCAGGCCCTGCTGCTCGGCGAAGATGCGCAGGGTGAACGGGGAGTCGTTGGAGACCGCCAGGACCTGCACGTCGTCGTTCTGCAGGCGCGGGAGCTCCTTCTGGATCTCGCAGACCTCGCCGGTGCAGACGCCGGTGAAGGCGAACGGGTAGAAGACCAGGACGACGTTCTTCTCGCCGCGGTAGTCCGAGAGCTTGACGGACTCGCCGTGCTGGTTCTTCAGCTCGAAGTCCGGAGCCGCGCTGCCGACCTCAATGGTCATGGTGGGAGACCTTCCTCGACGGGTTGTGGGCCCTGCATCCTCGCATCCGATCGGGTGGTTTCCGCCGTTCGGGTGAGGGCTACCGGCTGGAAGGGGGCCTGTTTCGCCCTGGGTGAACAAGGTCACCGGAGGCACCTACAGCCCGCCCCGGGGAACGCGAAGGCCCCGCTGGAGGAAGCTCCAGCGGGGCCTTCGGCGAAGCGGTCCGTGAGACCGGCGCGCTCAGCGCTGCTTGGGTCGGGCAGTCTGCGCCTTGGGGGTGGCCAGGCGGGTGCCCGCCCACTCCTGGGCGATCGCGACCGAGCTGGTCTGCGAGAGGCCGGCGGTCTTGGCCGCGTCGGCGATCTCGTGCGCCTCGACGTACCCGTCACGACCCTTCTTCGGGGTCAGCAGCCAGATCAGGCCGCCCTCCGCCAGGTACTCCAGCGCGTCGACCAGGGCATCGGTGAGATCCCCGTCCTCCTCGCGGTGCCACAGCAGGACGCCGTCTGCGACGTCGTCGTAGTCCTCGTCGACGAGCTCACCGCCAGTGACCTCCTCCACGCCTTCGCGGAGTTCCTGGTCACAGTCATCGTCGTACCCGAGCTCCTGGATGATCTGGCCTTCTTCGAAGCCCAGACGAGCTGCCGGGTTGGACTTGTCCGCGGGGTCCGCGGTCGCGCTCACGGGATTGACCTCCAGTATTCGGCTCGGCGTCCATGCCGAGGCTGTGGCCGTAGTCCACACGGGACCGGCGGTTCGCGCAAGTACCCGACCCCCGATCCCACCCAAAGGTTGACGTGTCGCGGGGGGACACGCCGACCGGTGTGTCACGGATCACACCACTTTGCCCTTCTCTGTACGGACCCAGCATGCTTCGCCGGGGACCGGTCCGCAGCGCGTGCGAGCCCTGAACAGGTGACCGAGATGCGAACGGCATTCGGGGGAGGAGCGGGTGCGGGCGTAGAGTCTCCTGTTGGCCCTCATCCCGACCGGCCGCCATCGTTCGGTCGGGGTCCAAGGTCGGACCACCTCCTGACCGGGGCACCTCACCAGGTGCAACGGTTACCGATCGGTAGAGATGACGGATCTCCGAGCGCGGTAGCACGATGGAGGCGGCGCGACACATTTTCGACCGACAGTGAAGGAACAGCGTGGCTTCCGGATCCGATCGCAACCCGATCATCATTGGCGGCCTCCCGAGCCAGGTCCCGGACTTCGATCCCGAGGAGACCGCGGAGTGGCTGGAGTCGCTTGACGCTGCCATCGACGAGCGGGGGCGCGAGCGTGCGCGCTACCTGATGCTGCGGCTGATCGAGCGCGCCCGTGAGAAGCGTGTCGCCGTGCCCGAGATGCGCAGCACGGACTACGTCAACACCATCGCGACCAAGGACGAGCCGTTCTTCCCCGGCAACGAGGAGATCGAGCGCAAGATCCTCAACGCGACCCGCTGGAACGCGGCCGTTATGGTCTCCCGCGCCCAGCGCCCCGGCATCGGCGTCGGCGGCCACATCGCCACCTTCGCCTCGTCCGCGTCGCTCTACGACGTGGGCTTCAACTACTTCTTCCGCGGCAAGGACGCCGAGGGCGAGAGCGGCGACCAGATCTTCTTCCAGGGTCACGCCTCCCCCGGCATCTACGCCCGCGCCTTCCTGCTGGACCGACTGAGCGAGACCCAGCTCGACGCGTTCCGCCAGGAGAAGTCGAAGGCCCCCTACGGCCTGTCCAGCTACCCGCACCCGCGGCTGATGCCGGACTTCTGGGAGTTCCCGACCGTCTCCATGGGCCTCGGCCCGCTCGGCGCGATCTACCAGGCCCGGATGAACCGGTACCTGGAGCACCGCGGCATCAAGGACACCTCCGACTCGCACGTGTACGCCTTCCTGGGCGACGGCGAGATGGACGAGCCGGAGTCGCTCGGCCAGCTGTCCCTGGCCGCCCGCGAGGGCCTGGACAACCTGACCTTCGTGGTCAACTGCAACCTGCAGCGCCTCGACGGCCCGGTCCGCGGCAACGGCAAGATCATCCAGGAGCTGGAGTCGCAGTTCCGCGGCGCCGGCTGGAACGTGATCAAGCTGGTCTGGGACCGCTCCTGGGACCCGCTGCTCGCGCAGGACCGCGACGGCGTCCTGGTCAACAAGCTGAACACCACGGTGGACGGCCAGTTCCAGACCTACGCGACCGAGACCGGCGCGTACATCCGCGACCACTTCTTCGGCGGCGACCTGCGGCTGCGCCAGATGGTCGAGAACATGACCGACCACCAGATCCAGCACCTGGGTCGCGGCGGCCACGACCACAAGAAGATCTACGCCGCGTTCAAGGCCGCCCGCGAGCACAAGGGCCAGCCGACGGTCATCCTCGCCCAGACGGTCAAGGGCTGGACGCTGGGCCCCAACTTCGAGGGCCGCAACGCCACCCACCAGATGAAGAAGCTGACGGTCGAGGACCTGAAGCGCTTCCGCGACCGGCTGCACCTGCCGATCACCGACAAGCAGCTGGACGAGGGCTACCCGCCCTACTACCACCCGGGCCGCAACTCGGAAGAGATCCAGTACATGCACGACCGCCGCTCCGAGCTGGGCGGCTACGTGCCGACCCGCAAGGTGCGCCCGCGCAAGCTGGAGCTCCCCGGCGACGACGCGTACAAGGCGGTCAAGAAGGGCTCCGGCCAGCAGACCATCGCCACCACCATGGCGTTCGTCCGCGTGCTCAAGGACCTGATGCGGGACAAGGGCATCGGCAACCGCTTCGTGCCGATCGCGCCCGACGAGTACCGCACCTTCGGCATGGACTCGCTCTTCCCGTCCGCCAAGATCTACAACCCGCTCGGCCAGACCTACGAGTCGGTCGACCGCGAGCTGCTGCTGGCGTACAAGGAGTCCCCGACCGGCCAGATGCTGCACGACGGCATCTCCGAGGCCGGCTGCACCGCCTCGCTGATCGCCGCCGGTTCGTCCTACGCGACGCACGGCGAGCCGCTGATCCCGGTCTACGTCTTCTACTCGATGTTCGGGTTCCAGCGCACCGGCGACCAGTTCTGGCAGATGGCCGACCAGCTGGCCCGCGGCTTCGTCATCGGCGCCACCGCCGGTCGCACCACGCTGACCGGTGAGGGCCTGCAGCACGCCGACGGCCACTCGCACCTGCTCGCCTCGACCAACCCGGGCGTCGTCGCGTACGACCCCGCGTACGGCTACGAGATCGCGCACATCATGCAGGACGGCATCCGCCGGATGTACGGCAGCTCCGCCGAACACCCGAACGGCGAGGACGTCTTCTACTACATCACCGTCTACAACGAGCCGATCAAGATGCCGGCCGAGCCGGAGGGCGTCGACGTCGACGGCATCCTGCGCGGCATCTACAAGCTCCGCGACGGTGACGCGGGCCAGATCCCGGCGCAGATCCTGGCGTCCGGCGTCTCGGTGCCGTGGGCCCTGGAGGCGCAGCGGATCCTCGCCGAGGAGTGGAACGTCAAGGCGGACGTCTGGTCGGCGACCTCCTGGAACGAGCTCCGCCGCGACGCCGTCGAGGCGGAGGAGTTCAACCTGCTGCACCCGGAGGAGCCGCAGCGCGTCCCGTACGTGACGCAGAAGCTCTCCGGCGCGGAGGGTCCGTTCGTCGCGGTGTCCGACTGGATGCGCGCGGTGCCGGACCAGATCTCCCGCTGGGTTCCGGGCCAGTACCAGTCGCTCGGTGCCGACGGCTTCGGCTTCGCCGACACCCGCGGTGCGGCGCGTCGCTTCTTCCACATCGACGCGCAGTCGGTCGTGCTCGGCGTGCTCACCGAGCTCGCCAAGCAGGGCAAGATCGACCGCAGCCTGCTGAAGGCGGCCATCGACCGCTACCAGCTGCTCGACGTGGCCGCCGCCCACCCGGGCGCGGCGGGCGGCGACGCCTGATCGTCACGCTGACCGAGGGCCGGACTCCCGACGGGAGTCCGGCCCTCGGGCTTTCTCCGGCGGTTACTTCACCGTGAAGCTGTTGAGGACGGTGACCAGGCGCTGCTGGGTGGAGGTCCAGTCGGACTCCGGTCCGGAGAGGTAGATCGCGTACTCGGTGCCGCTGGTGGCGATGAACGCCTGGTCGACGGCGTGCCGGGTGCCCTGCTTCGGGTCGGTCCAGGTGAACTCCCACGCCGCGCCGGGACGGCCCTGGTAGGTGTCGGCCGCCAGCAGGATCCGCTGGTAGTCCGGGTAGGTGCTGACGGTCTGCTCCAGCTCCAGGAAGTGCTCCTCGGAGGTCTTGGTGGCCCCCGGGGTCACCCCGAAGCGCAGCAGGTGGACGCCGCCGTCCGGGCTGTAGTCGATCTGGCCGTTGTTCTCCGAGCGGGTCCAGCCCTGCGGCACGGCGACCCGGAAGCCCGCCGGGTCGTCCACCCAGCGGTAGCCGGCCGGCGCCGCGGTCGAGCCGGAAGCGGCCGCGGTCGATGACGGGGCCGTGGTGACGGTCCGGGTGGAGGTCGCGGTGGCGGTGGCCGTGCTCGGCTCCGGTGTGGGGGTCGGCGTCGGGCTCGGCGACACGTACGTGTCGGTGGGGCTGCTCGGGGCGACCACGGCGGCCTCGCCGCCGCCGTCGGAGCCGCCGCCCACCATCGCGAAGGTCACGCCGCCCGCGACCAGCACGGCCGCGATCGCACCGCCGACGATCAGCAGCTTCCGGCGGTGCGCGCCGCCGTCGGCCGCGGAGGGCGGTAACGGCGGGGTGGTGGGCGGCCCGGGCGGCGTCTGCCCGCCGTACGCCGCCGGGACGGCGGCCGCCGGCAGGGGCGACACCGGGGTCGGGGGCGTCGGCGGTGACGGCACCGGGGTCGGGGGCGTCGCGGGCGTCAGCGGCGGCGGCCCCGGCGTCGGGGCCGGTGGGGTGTGCGGGGGCGGCAGCGGCGGGACCGGGGTCGGCGGGGTGGTGCTGGTGGGCTCGCCCTCGTCGGGGCGGGCGACCGCCGTCGGCGGGTGCGGCAGGGTGGCGCCGGTGGACCCGGTGGCGACCTCGTGCAGCAGCAGGCGGGCCTCCTCGGCGGTGGGTCGCTCGGCCGGGTCCTTGCGCAGCAGCGCCTCGATCACCGGCGTGAGCCGGCCCGCGTACCGGGGCTCGGGCAGCGGCTCGCTGATCACCGCCTGGAGGGTGGACATGGTGGTGGTGCGGTGGAACGGGGACTGGCCCTCGACCGCCGCGTAGAGCGTCGCGCCCAGCGACCACAGGTCGGACTCGGGGCCGGGACGGTGGCCGGTGATCCGCTCGGGGGCCACATAGTCCGGCGAGCCGACGATGTCCCCGGTACGGGTCAGCCCGGGCGAGCCGGCCAGCACCGCGATGCCGAAGTCGGTGAGGACGACCCTCCCACCGCGTTCCAGCAGCACGTTGGCGGGCTTCACGTCGCGGTGCAGCACCCCGTGCCGGTGCGCCTGGTCGAGGGCGGCCAGCACCTGCTCGCCGACCCGGGCGGCGTCCCGCGGGATCAGGGTTCCCTCGGTGGCGATCACATCGGCGAGAGACTGGCCGTCGATCAGCTCCATCACGATCCACGGCCGGCCGTCCTGCTCCAGCACGTCATGGACGGTGATCACGCCCGGATGGTGGACCTGGGCCGCGGCCCGGGCCTCCTGGAGCATCCGGGAGTGCAGCGTGGGCAGTTCGCTCTCGGGGACGCCGCTGACGCTGAGCTCCTTGACCGCGACCCGGCGGGCCAGCTTCACGTCCTCGGCGAGCCAGACGGTACCCATGCCGCCCCGGCCGATCCGCTCCAGCAGCCGGTAGCGTCCGGCGATCACCTGTTGGTCGTCGTCCTGAGAGCCCATGACGTTCCCGCAATCTGGTGACACCCCTGCTCCCAGTCTCACCCCGCAGGCGGGGCGCGCGCAGAATCAGGGCATGCGCGAGGACATCATCGCCCGGGCCGAATTCCTGCTGACCGAGGTCCGGCTGACGCCGGAGGCGGCGCAGCTGCGGCTGAAGGACTACTTCCCGGAGCTGGAGCTGGAGGAGCGGGTCCGCTTCGTCCACGAGGCGGCCGAGCTGGTCGCCGAGACGCTGCGCCGGCTGAACTGAGCGTCCGGGGAAAACGCCACCGCCGACCGGGGGTTCCGGTCGGCGGTGGGTCGGGCCGCGTCGGTCAGATGTGCACGGCCGGGCCGGCGTCGTTGGCGCCGCGCTTGGTGAGCAGGCCGAGGCCGGCGGCGATGAAGGCGACGACCGCGGCGACCACGAAGGCCAGCGACATGCCGCTGACGAACGAGGTGTGGACGGCGTCGGCAACCGGCTGGACCAGGTCGGCCGGCAGGCCCTCCTTCGGCGCGATGCCGAGCTGGGCGGCCTGCTTGAACCCCTCGGCCTGGGCCGGGTCCAGCTGGGTCAGGCCTGCCTCGGCGAGGTTGCCGGGGAGGACGTCGGTGACCTTGGCGGCCATCACCGCGCCGAGCACGGCGGTGCCGAGGCTGCCGCCGACCTGCATCGCGGCCTGCTGCAGGCCGCCGGCCACGCCGGACAGCTCCAGCGGGGCGTTGCCGACGATGACCTCGGTGGCGCCGACCATGACGGGGCTGAGGCCGAGGCCCATCAGCACGAACCAGAGCGCCATCACGCCGTTGCCGGAGTCGGTCTCCAGGGTGGACATGCCGAGCATCGCGGCGGTGGTGAAGAGCATGCCGGCCACGATCGGGATGCGCGGGCCGATCTTGCCGATGGCGAAGCCGGCCACCGGCGCGCCGACGATCATCATGGCGGTCATCGGCAGCAGGTGGACGCCGGCGTCGACCGGCGACATGCCGTGCACGTTCTGCAGGTAGAAGGTCACGAAGAAGACGCCGCCGAAGAAGGCGAACGCCATCAGCACCATCAGCAGGGTGCCCGCCGACAGCGGCACCGAGCGGAACAGGCTGAGCGGGATCAGCGGCTCTTTGGCCTTGGTCTGCCAGAAGGCGAAGGCCACCATGGCGAGCACCGCGCCGCCGAGGAAGAGCAGGGTGGCCGGGTCGCCCCAGCCCCAGGTCGGGGCCTTGATGATGCCCCAGACCAGCATGAACATCGCCCCGGAGAGCAGCACGATGCCCGGGATGTCGAAGGACTTGGCGGCGTTCTCGGCGCGCACGTCCTTGAGGATCAGCAGGCCGAGCGCGACGGCGACCAGGCCGACCGGGACGTTGATGAAGAACACCGACTCCCAGCTGACGTGCTCGACCAGCAGGCCGCCGACGATCGGGCCGGCGGCGGTCGAGGCGCCGATGACGCCGCCCCAGATGCCGATCGCCATGTTCAGCTTGTCCGCCGGGAAGGCGCCGCGCAGCAGGCCGAGGGCGGCGGGCTGGAGCAGCGCGCCGAACAGGCCCTGGAGCACGCGGAACAGGATGACCTGCTGGATCGAGCCGGCGAAGCCGATCGCGGCGGAGGTGACGGCGAAGCCGGCCGCGCCGACCAGGAAGGTCGACTTGTGGCCGAACCGGTCGCCGATCTTGCCGGCGGTGATCAGGAAGACCGCGAGGGCCAGCAGGTAGCCGCTGGTGACCCACTGGATGTCGGCCGGCGAGGCGCCGAGGTCGGCCTGGATGACCGGGTTGGCGATGGCGACCACGGTGCCGTCGAGGGCGACCATCATGACGCCGACGGCGACGGTGAGCAGCGTCAGCCAGGGGTGTCCCTTGAGGCTGCCCCGGGGTCCGGGCGGTGCGGCCGCCTTCTCCGAGTCGAGTACGGACTGGCTCATGGCTGGGCCTTCCCTGGGTGTGACGGCGGGCTTGGGGGGTGGCGCCCCGGCCCACCCGTCCCCACGAGTCGTCCGGCCTGGCGGGCGCCACCCGGGGGAACATTATGTCAGTCGCTGACATTCGGCAAAGAGTGACGTATGTCGCAGGGTGCCAATTGTCAGAGCGCTATCGTTGGACCCATGGCCACGCAGCTCACCGCCCCCACCACCGCCGCCGGCTGCCGCGTGCTCGGGCTGCGCGAGCGCAAGAAGCAGCGGACCCGCGACGCGCTGGTGGACGCCGCGCACACGCTCTTCCTGCAGCAGGGGTACGGCCGGACCACGGTCGACGAGATCGCCGCCGCCGTGGACGTCTCGCAGCGCACCTTCTTCCGGTACTTCGCCAACAAGGAGGAGGTCGCGCTCGCCGTCATCGCCGACGCCGAGGACTTCTTCATCGACTGCCTGCGCGCCCGCCCCGCGGAGGAGAACCCGCTGCAGGCGATGCGCGCCGCGATCACCCAGACCTGGCGCACCCTGGCCGCCACCCGGGCCAGCGGCCCCGGCGGGGTCACCGCCGCGCTGGAGCTGTTCGAGCTGATCGAGAACACCCCGACCCTGCTCGCCGCACACCTGCGGCACTCCACCCAGCAGGAGCAGGTGGTCGCCGGGGTACTGGCCGAGCGGGAGAACCTCGACCCGGCGGTGGACCTGCGCCCCCGGCTGCTCGCTGCGGTCTTCGGCGCGGTGATCCGCCACTCCCACCTCTCCTGGGCCGGCGACGGCCGGGCCCACGAGAAGGGGCCGGACGGCATGATCGAGATGATCGAGCGCCACTTCGACCAGCTCGGCCCCGCCCTGGCCGGCTCCTGGCGCTGACCCCGGCCCGGTGTCGTACCGGGGTATGACACGGCGGACGGCTCCCCGGTACGACGACATCCGCGCCGGCGGTCCCTACGCTCAGGTCGGGTGAACCCCTGGAACAGCCTGGCCCGCGCCCTCACCGAGCCCTCCCCCGACCAGCGCCCGCTGCTGGCCGGCTCCCCCCGCCGCTGGCTGCGCGCGCTGCCGTACGCGGTGGCCGGGGCGATGGTCGCCACCCTGCTGCCCACCGGGATCGTCCAGCTCGCCGCCGTGTACGGCGTCGGCGGCTACCTGGCGACGGTGCTCGCCATCGCCCAGTCGGTGCCGCTGCTGGTCGCGGTCTCCCGCCCGCTGCAGGCCTGGTGGGTCGCCGCGCCCGCGGTGCTCGCCGGGGCGGTGCTCACCTACGGTTCGCCGGACGAGGCCGGGCCGTGGCCGTGGCCGGTGACCACGCTGCTGTCGTACGTCTTCCTGATGGTCGGGCTCGGCCTGCGCGAGCGCGGCCGGACCCTGATCGCGGTCTGGCTGGTCACCGCGCTCGGCACAGCGGTCGCCGGGGCGGGCTTCCCCGGGCGCTTCGACGAGGTCTCGATCGTCACCGTGGTGCTCTCCGGCGCTGTCCTGCTGCTCACCTGGAGCCTGCGCGGCCGGGGCGAGGCGCAGGCCAGCCTGGCCCGGCAGAAGGAGATCAGCGAGGCCGAGCGGGCCCGCGCCACCCTGCTGGAGGAGCGGGCCCGGATCGCCCGCGAGCTGCACGACGTGGTCGCCCACCACATGTCGGTGATCGCCGTGCAGGCCGACAGCGCGCCGTACCGGATCACCGGGCTGCCCGCCGGGGCGGCCGAGGAGTTCGCCGCCATCGCCGCCGCCGCCCGCGGCTCGCTCGGCGAGATGCGCCGGCTGCTCGGCGTGCTGCGCAGCGAGGAGGCGGAGGCCGACAAGGCCCCGCAGCCCGGCCTGGCCGACCTGCCCCGGCTGGTGGAGACGGTCGGGCAGGCGGGCGTGCGGGCCGAGTTGACACTCGCCGGGGAGACCGCGGCGCTGGACCTGCCGGAGGCGGTCACGCTCTCCGCGTACCGGATCGTGCAGGAGGCGCTGGCCAACGTGGTACGGCACGCGCCGGGTTCCGCCGTCGCGGTGGAGGTCTCGCCCACCGACCGCGCGTTGCGGGTGAGCGTGGTCAACGGACCGGCACCGGGCGGGGATTCGGCGGTCGAGCCGGGCAGTGCCGGCGGCCACGGCCTGGTCGGCATGCGGGAACGGGTACGGTTGCTGGCCGGCACCCTGGACACCGGGCCGACGCCGGACGGCGGCTTCCGGGTCGCCGCCGTACTGCCGCTCGACACCGCCCTCGGGGAGGCTTCCTGATGACCATCCGCGTACTCGTGGTCGACGACCAGGCCATGGTCCGGGCCGGGTTCGCCGCGCTGCTCGGCGCGCAGAGCGACATCGACGTGGTCGGCGACGCCGCCGACGGGAAGCAGGCCGTCGAGGCCGCCGGGCGCACCCACCCCGACGTGGTGCTGATGGACGTCCGGATGCCCGAGATGGACGGCCTGGAGGCCGCCCGCCGCCTGCTCGACCCGCCGCCGGGCGTGGTGCACCGGCCGAAGGTGCTGATGCTGACCACCTTCGACGTCGACGACTACGTGTACGAGGCGCTGCGCGCCGGGGCCAGCGGCTTCCTGCTCAAGGACGCGCCGCCCGCCGACCTGATCGCCGCCGTCCGGGTGGTCGCCGCCGGCGACGCGCTGCTCGCTCCCTCGGTCACCCGCCGCCTGATCGCCGACTTCGCGCGGAACCGGCCCGCGCCGCGCCGCGACCCCGCGCTGAAGCTCAACGGGCTGACGCCGCGCGAGACCGAGGTGCTGGAGCTGATCGCCCGCGGCCTGTCCAACCAGGAGATCGCCGCGCACCTGGTGGTCGCCGAACAGACCGTCAAGACCCACATCGGCCGGATCCTCGCCAAGCTCGACCTGCGCGACCGCGCGCAGGCCGTGGTCCTGGCCTACGAGTCGGGCCTGGTGCAGCCCGGCGGCTAGGTCGTCTCCGGGCTCGGCGCCCGCCGTCCTGGCACCGCTGATACCGGGGTATGACGCCCCGGTCAGCACTGCGGGGTGACGCCCCGTGAGGCGTCCGCTCCCTACCTTCCTCCCGTTCACCGGACCACCGGACAGGGAGGAACCCCCCATGCAGCGCTTCCGGCGCACGCTCGCCGCCACCGCACTGGCGCTGACCGCCGTCCTCGGCGTCGGCTCCTTCGCCGCCGCGGACACCCAGTCGCCGGTCACCGGCCCGCCGCCCGGCGCGGCGGCCTGGCGCGCCGACACCGTCCTCGGCGTGCCGCTGCCCGACCCGGCCGGCGCCGGCCCGGCCGAGGTCGCCGCCTTCTTCGAGCGGCTGCCGCTCGACCAGCGGCGGGCGCTCGCCGTCCGCCACCCGCTGGTGGTCGGCAACCTGGACGGCGCACCGCCCGCGCTGCGCTACCTGGCCAACGGACTGGCCCTCGCCGAGGAGCGCCGGCACGAACTGGCCCGCGCCGCCGACCCCGGCCTGTCCGGCCGCGACCGCGAGGCCGCCCGCGCGCGGGCCGAGCGCTACGCCGCGCTGGCCGGCCGGCAGATCCTCGCCTTCGACCCGCGCGGCCGGGGCCAGGTCGCCGAGGTGTACGGCGACCTGACCGCCGCCCGGCGGACGGCGGTGGTCGTCCCCGGCTCGGACATCGACCTGATGACCTTCGACCGCGCGGGCGACCCGTACGGCACCCCCGCCGGGATGGCCCGCGCGCTGCGCGACGCCACCGGCGGCAAGGTCGCCGTGGTCGCCTGGGCCGGCTACACCACACCGGTCGGGGTGGGCCTCGACGCCGCCACCGAGGACCTGGCGAGGGCCGGGGCGGCCAGGCTCGACCGCCTGGTCGCCGGGCTCGCGCCGCTCACCGGCCCGGTCGCCGTGTTCTGCCACAGCTACGGGTCCGTGGTGTGCGGGCACACCGGCGCCGGACCGGAGCGGATCTCCGACCTGGTGGTGCTCGGCTCCCCCGGCACCGGCCTCGCCCGGGCCGCCGAGCTGCGGATCCCGGTGTGGGCGGTGCAGCGCAACGCCGAGGACTGGATCGGCCGCGTCCCCTTCGTCCGGGTGGCCGGCCTCGGCCACGGCACCGACCCGACCGACCCGGCGTTCGGCGCCCGGCCGCTCCCCTCGGGCGGCTCGCACGGCCACACCGGCTACTTCGCCCCGGGGACGGAGTCGCTCGCCGCGGCGGCGGCCGTCGCCCTCGGCACGGCGCCCGGCACCGCCGGCACCGCGGAGGCCCGCGATGCTGCCTGAGACCCTCCGCCGGGCCGCCGCCTCCGTGGACGCGAGGACCCCCGCGACGCGCGACCGCGCCCTGGACGGGCTGCGCGCCGTCGCCCTGCTCGCCGTCCCGCTCGGCCACTGGATGCTCGGCGGCTTCAGCACCGGCGCCGACGGCGTCCTGCACAACGCCAGCCCGCTCGCCTCGCTCGGCCTGTTCGCCCCGCTCAGCTGGTTCCTGCAGCTGCTCGGCGTGTTCTTCCTGGTCGGCGGGTACTCCTCGGCCCGCTCGCTGGAACGGGCCCGCGCCCGCGGCGCGTCCACCGCCGGATGGCTGCGCGGCCGGGTGCTGCGGCTGGTCCGCCCGGTGCTCGGGGTGGCCGCCGTGTGGGCGCTGCTGATCCCGCTGCTGCGCGCGGCGGGCGTGCCCGAGGGGACGGTGCGGACCGGCGCGGTGCTGGTGGTCCAGCCGCTCTGGTACATCGGCGTCTACCTGGTGGCGACCGCGCTCACCCCGCTCTGCCAGGCGCTCGGGCGGCGGCTCGGCGGCTGGGCGGCGGCCCCGATGCTCGCCGTCGTCGCCGTCGTCGACCTGCTGCGGTACGGCCCCTGGGCGGACGCGGTGCCGTCCTGGCTGGCGCTGGTCAACCTGCTGCCGGGCTGGCTGTTCGGCTACCAGCTGGGCGTCTCCTGGGCGCAGGGTCGGATCTCCCGCTCCGGCGCCCGGCTGCTCGCCCTCGGCGGGGCGGCGCTGTTCGCGGTGCTGCTGCTGGTCTTCCACTACCCCGCGTCGATGGTCGGCGTCCCGGGCGCGGCCCGCACCAACTCGCACCCGCCGTCGCTGCTGGTCCTGGCCCTCGCCGCGACCCAGTGCGGCCTGGCGATCCTGCTGCGCGGGCGGCTGGCCCGGCTGCTGCGCCGTCCGCTGCTGTGGCTGCCCGTGGTGGTGGTGAACCTCTCCGCGATGACGATCTTCTGCTGGCACCAGACCGCGATGTTCGCGGTGGCGCTGCCCGGTTCGCTGCTGGGCGCGGTGCCCGGGCTGACCACCGCGCCCGAGTCGCTCGGCTGGGTGCTCGCCCGACTGGCCTGGCTGCCGGTCTTCGGAGTGGTGCTGGCCGTCGTCGGCCGCTGGGCGCGGCGGATCGACGCCCCGTGGCCGTCCCGGGTGTGGCGCACGGCGGCGGGCGCCGGCGCGGCGCTGTTCGCGGTGTACGCGCTGGGCGCGGTGTGACCCCGGCGGATGGGCGCGGTGCGACCCCGGCGGATCGGGGCGGGTGTCGGGTCGGCCGCGGTGTCGGTGGCCGGCCCTACCCTGGCGCCATGGTGACCTTCGATCAGTTCAAGGCCATGGCGCTCGGCCTGCCGCAGACCCACGAGGAGCCCACCTGGGAGGAGGTGACCCTGCGGCTCGGCAAGAAGATCTTCGCGATGGGCCGGCCGGAGTCGCCGTCCGTGTGCGTCAAGGCGAGCAAGGAGGACCAGGCCGAGCTGCTCGCCGCCGCGCCCGAGGTGTACTCGATGGCGCCGTACGTGGGCCGGCACGGCTGGGTGCTGGTCGACCTGGAGCGGGTGGATCCGGACGAGCTGCACGACCTGGTGACCGACGCCTGGCGCAGCGTCGCCCCGAAGAAGCTGCTGCGGGACTTCGACGCCGAATGATCGTGCACCACCCACAGGGGCGAATCTCGGCGCGAATGTGATGTGGAACACGGTTTGGGCCCTGCCCCGAACCGGTACTGCCGTTTACTCTGGCTGACGAGCAGTTGGCAATTGGCAGTCGTAACACCGGGGCACGTCCCGCTGTGACGGTGACCGGCCCCGAGGAGATGACGCGGTGCGACGACGCCAGGTCAAGCGCATGCTGATAGGCGCTTTCGCGGGGGCCGCCGTCCTGGTGGACGCGGGTGCCGCCGCCGCCCAGGCCGCCGCCTCCAACGAGCAGCTCGCCATCTCCACCCCGCCGGCCGGCGCCGCCGCCTGGTCCGCCGACCACTCGCTGGGCCGCTCGCTGCCGGACCCGGCCACCGCCGACGCCCCGACCGTCGCCGCCTTCTTCGCCTCGCTGACCCGCACCGACGTGGACCACCTGGTCGAGCAGTACCCGCTGGTGGTCGGCAACCTCGACGGCGCCCCGCTGGACGTCCGCTACCGCGCCAACCGGGTCGCCATCGCCGCCGAACGCGACCGTGCCCGGGCCCGGGCGAACGACCGCACCCTCGACGCCACCTCGCGCGCCCTCGCCACCGCCCGCGCCAACGACAGCGACCACCTGCTCGCCGACGGCCGGCAGATCCTCGCCTTCGACCCGCGCGGCCGCGGCCTGGTCAGCGAGGTGTACGGCGACCTGGCCGCCGCCCAGCGCGTCGCCGTGCTGGTCCCCGGCTCCGACGCCGACCTCGGCCACTTCGACCAGGCCGCCGACCCGCTGCGCTCCCCCGCCGGGATGGCCCGCGCCCTGCTCGCCGAGGAGCACGACCAGGACCCCGGCACCCGGACCGCCGTCATCGCCTGGACCGGCTACGTCACCCCGTCCGGCCTCGGCCCCGACGCCGTCACCTCCCGCCTCGCCGAGGTCGCCGCCCCCCGCCTGGAGCGCCTGCTCGGCGGGCTCCGGGCCACCACGCACCCGGAGGCGCCGCCCGCGCTGTTCTGCCACTCGTACGGCTCGGTGGTCTGCGGCACCGTCGCGCCCGCCCTGCGCGACAGCGACCGGCCCACCGACCTGGTGGCCTTCGGCAGCCCCGGGATGGGTGTCGGCTCCGCCGCCGAACTCGGCACCGGCGTCCAGGTGTGGGCCACCCGCAACCCCACCGACTGGATCGGCAACGTCCCCTACCTGGAGGTCGGCGGCCTCGGCCACGGCGCCGACCCCACCACCGCCGCCTTCGGCGCCCTCGACATCTCCTCCGCCGGCGCCGCCGGCCACAACGGCTACCTCGCCGACGGCACCGCCAGCCGCCACAACTTCGCCGCCATCGCCCTCGGCCACTACGGCGACGTCACCCGGCCCGCCGAGGGCCAGTAGCGGAGCGGTGGGCGGCCCTCCGTTCGCTGCGCGCAGCGCGAACAGCCGGGGCGCCGGGGCGCGGGCCGTTCCATGCTGGGTACGACTCGAGCCCCAGCATGGAGGAACGATGCCCGAGCAGTCCCTGTACCAGGCGATCGGCGGCATGGACGCGCTGCACCGCCTCACCGAGGCGTTCTACGAGGCGGTGCTCGCCGACAAGGTGCTCGCCCCCGTCTTCGCCGACTTCACCCCCACCCACACCGAGCACGTCGCCGTCTGGCTGGCCGAGATCTTCGGCGGCCCGGACCGCTTCACCACCGAGCTGGGCGGCCACCAGCGGCTGCTCCGCAGCCACCTCGGCCTGCGCATCACCGAGGAGCAGCGGCTTCGCTGGATGGAACTGATGGGCGACGCCGTCCGCGCCGAGCTGCCCGCCGACGAGCGGCTGCGCGCCCGGGTCATGGAGTACTTCGACTGGGGCACGAAGATCGCCCTGCAGGTCTCCGCCGACCCGGCCGGCACCGAGCTCGGCGACCCCGGCCCCACCCCGCGCTGGGGCTGGGACGGCCTCGTCCACTGACCCCCTCACCCCTCACCCGTCGGCGTACATCCGCACGGTGTCGGCGGCGGCCCGCGCGAGGACCCGGCGGGCCGCCGGCGGGGTCAGCACCTCGACGTCGGTGCCGAACGGGAGCAGCGTGCGGGCCGCGTCGACCACCGCGAACCCGAACTCGACCAGGACGTGGTCGGGTCCGTCCTCGGTCGGCGGGCCGATCAGCGACGCGGCGTGGATCCGCAGCAGCATGTCCAGCCGGCGGCGGCGCACCCGCGCGGTCACCCGCACGTCGTCGCGCTGCCGCTCCACCTGGTCGCGCAGCACGCCCCACACCTCGCCCAGACCGACCTCGCGCCGGCGGACCGGCTCCTCGGTCGCCTGCGCCCGCACCACCCGGTCCGCACGGAACAGCCGGGGCGCGCCGTCCACGTCCGCCACCAGGTACCAGACGCCCGCCTTGCTCACCAGGCCGTACGGATCGACCGTGTACGCGCTCGGCTCCGCCGCACCGCTGTGCCGGTACCGCAGCGCGAGGCGGCGGTCGTCGAACACCGCGCGCTGCAGCTCGCCCAGGTCGGCCGGGCCGGGCGCCGCCGGCCCCTTCGTCCAGCGGACCGGGTCCACCAGGATCCGCTCGCTGGTCCGCTCCGCCTCCGGCCGGTGCGGGGCCGGCAGCGCCGCCATCACCTTGCGCAGCGCCGAACCGATCGCCCCGCCCAGGCCCAGCGCGTCGTGCGTCCCGTCGGTGGCCAGCACGAACAGCGCCCGTGCCTCGTCCGCCGTCAGCCCCGTGACGTCCGTGCGGTAGCCGGCCAGCAGCCGGATCCCGCCGTTGCGGCCCCGCTCCGCGAAGACCGGCACCCCGGCCGCGGACAGCGCCTCCACGTCCCGGTACACCGTGCGGACGGAGACCTCCAGGCGCTCCGCCAGCTCGGCGGCGGGCACCAGGCCCCGGGTCTGCAACAGCAGCATGATCGACAGCAGGCGGTCGGCTCGCACGGAGCCACTGTAAATGCTGACAAAGGTTGTCAGGTATGGCCGGGAGAGTAGCCCTCGTCAGTCGGACACTCCGTCAGAAAGGGCCGCCACCACCATGGACGCCACCAGCTTCGACCCCCGCCCGAACTACCTGCGCGCCCTCGACCAGCTCGAGAAGCTGCTCCAGCAGGTCACCCCCGAGCAGCTCGACCGGGCCACCCCGTGCAGCGAGTACACCCTGCGCGAGCTGCTCAGCCACACCGTCGGCGGCGTCCACCGCATCGCGTACGTCGGCGAGGGCGGGCACAGCCAGGACGTCCCCGCGGCCACCGGCGAGGTCGGCGACGGCGAGTGGGCCGCGACGCTCGGGCGCGCCCGCGAGCGCGCCGTCGCCGCCTGGGCCGACGACACCAAGCTCGACCGACCCTCCGCGGTGCCGTGGGGCACCGTCCCCGGCCGCTTCGCGCTCGGCGGCTACATCATGGAGGCCGTCACCCACACCTGGGACATCGCCCAGGTCGTCGCCCCCGCCACCGCCTTCGACGACGAGCTCGCCCTCGGCGCCCTCGCCATCGCCCAGCAGGTCCTCCCCGCCGACCAGCGCGACGAGAACGTCCCCTTCGGCCCCGTCCGCCCCGCCCCCGCGGACGCCACCCCCACCACCCGCCTCGCGGCGTGGCTCGGCCGAACGGTCTCGTAACCAGGGGCTCGGGGAACTACGAGGCCAACCCCGCGATCGGGTTCCTGACGGGTTCGGCCAACCACGTGAAGGGGCGCGAGGAACTGCGCGACCAGCCCACACCGAAGCAGAGTGCATGGCTGGTCGCGCAGTTCCTCGCGCCCCTGTCGGGGTGCTCTTCGAGCGGAAGCTCCTACTCCCGGCCCGCCGAGGTCGACGACATGTCGGCGTAGCGGTTGCCCTCGACCTTGGCGGCGATGGGCTCCAGGGCGGCGAGCTCGTCCGGGGTGAGGACGAGCGTCGCGGCGGCGACGTTCTCCGCGAGGCGGGTGCGCTTGCGGGTGCCGGGGATGGGCACCACGGTCAGCCCGTGGACCTGCGCCCGCTGCTGCACCCAGGCGAGTGCCACCTGCGCCGCGGTCACCCCGCGCTCGGCGGCGATCTGCTGGATCGGCTCGACGAGTGCCGCGTTCCCGGCGGCGTTCGCCCCGGAGAACTGCGGGTGGTAGCGCCGGTAGTCGTCCGCGGAGAGCTGCTCGGCGGCGCTGAAGGCGCCGGTCAGGAAGCCCCGGCCGAGCGGGGAGTAGGGCACGAAGGCGACCCCGAGCTCCGCGGCGGCGGGCACCGCGGTCCGCTCGACGTCCCGGGAGAAGATCGACCACTCGGACTGCAGCGCCGCGATCGGGTGGACCGCGTACGCCTCGCGCAGCTCCGCGCCGGTCACCTCGGACAGGCCCAGGTGCCGGACCTTCCCGGCCGCGACCAGTTCCGCCATCGCGCCGACCGATTCGGCGAGCGGCACCTGCGGGTCGCGGCGGTGCATGTAGTAGAGGTCGATCACGTCGACGCCGAGCCGGCGCAGCGAGGCGTCGACGGCGGAGCGGATGTACGCCGGGTCGTTGCGCACGGCCCGGTAGGTCGGGTCGTCGGCGCGGCGCTCGATGGCGAACTTGGTGGCGAGGACGACCCGGTCGCGGTTGGCGCGGACGAAGGGGCCGATCAGTTCCTCGTTGTGGCCGGAGCCGTAGATGTCGGCGGTGTCGAAGAGGGTGACGCCCTGCTCCAGGGCGAAGTCCAGGGTGGCGAGGGCCTCGTCGGTGTCGGTCGGGCCGTAGAACTCGCTCATGCCCATGCAGCCGAGGCCCTGGATGCCCACGGTCGGGCCGTCGGTGCCGAGTACGGCGGTGGGGAGGTCACTCATGCGCTCATCCGTTCGGATTCTTCGGCCGCGAGGCCGGGGGAGGCGGAGTAGAGGTCGATCTTGTAGTCGAGGACGGCGAGGGTCGCGTGCAGATCGGCGATCCGCCGGCGGACCTCCTCGCGGTGGGCGACCAGCAGGTCGCGCCGGTCGGCCCGGGTGCCGTCGCCGCCGCGCGCCAGTTCGACGTAGCGCTGCATGTCGGCGACGGGCATGCCGGTCAGCCGCAGCCGGCCGAGGAAGGCCAGCCGGGCCAGGTCGGCGTCGCTGTACCGGCGCTGGCCGGAGTGCGAGCGGTCGATCGGGTCGAGCAGGCCGATCCGCTCGTACCAGCGGAGCGTGTGGGCGGTGAGTCCGCTGGCGGCGGAGACCTCGCTGATGGTGTGCCGCGGGGTGCGGTCGGCGTCGGCGGTGGCCGCGTTGTACGCCTCGCTGCAACTGAGCAGGTCGGCACGGACGGGTGCGATCGTTGCCATTGGTCTGACCCCCGGGTTTCGGCGACGGGAACGACGCTACTGAGTTGGAGTGCACTCCAAGCAAGCCTGGCACGCGGCGCGGCCGACCGGGTCGTCTAGAGTTCGGCGCATGCAGAGCTTGCGGATGATCGAGGACTGGCCGGTGCCGAACGCCGCGGCGGCGGTGGTGCGGGGTGCGGACGGCGCGGTGCTGGGCGCGCACGGCCCGCAGCAGCACCTCTTCCCGCTGGCGTCGGTGACCAAGCTGCTCACCTCGTACGCGGTGCTGGTCGCGGTCGAGGAGGGCGTCTTCGAGCTGGACGACCCGGCGGGCCCGACGGGGTCGACCGTGCGGCACCTGCTGGCGCACACCTCGGGGCTGGCGTTCGACGAGCACCGGGTGATGGCGGAGCCGGGCAACCGGCGGCTGTACTCCAACGCCGGTTTCGACGTGCTGGCGGCGGCGCTCGCCGAGGCGTCCGGGATCGAGTTCGGGCGGTACGCGGCGGAGGCGGTGTTCGAGCCGCTGGGGATGCACTCCACGCTGATCAACACCGCGCACCGCTCCCCCGCGGGCGCGGGCGGCCTGTCCACCGTCGCGGACCTGGCGCTGTTCGCCGCCGAGCTGCAGGCGCCGAAGCTGCTGGACCCGTCCACCCTGCACGCCGCGACCCGCGAGGTCGCCTTCCCCGGGACCAACGGCGTGCTGCCCGGCTTCGGGCACCGGCGGCCGAACGACTGGGGCCTCGGCTTCGAGATCCGCGACGGCAAGGCCCCGCACTGGACGGGCACCGCGAACTCCCCCGCGACCTTCGGCCACTTCGGCCAGTCCGGCACCTTCCTGTGGGTGGACCCCGCCGCCGGCGTGGCGTGCGTCGCCCTCACCGACCGCGACTTCGGCCCCTGGGCGGCGGAGGTCTGGCCGCAGCTCGGCGACGCGGTCCTGGCCGAGCTCTAGAGCGAATCCCGGAGCTCGGCGAGTTCGAGGTCCAGTTCGCGGTAGCGGGCGCTGAGGGTGCGGTCCTCCGTGGGGACGACCGCACCGGCGTCCAGCGCGGCGAGCCGCTCGACGATCCCGGTGATCCGCGCCCGGGCGGCGTGGCCACCCTTCGCCTCGACCTCCGGTTCGGCGGCGGCGAGCGCCTCGTGCACCCGGGCCCGGACCGGGGCGACCCGTTCCACCGCGGCCCTGGCCTGCTCCAGCAGCTCGCGGTAGGTGTCCACGAACGGCAGGTAGCTGTCGATCGCGTCCACCAGGACCTCGCCCAGCTGCACGTAGTAGTCGACCAGCGCCTGCAGCACCTCGGGGTCGTCGTGCTGCTCGGCCACGTTCTCGGCGTGGGTGTCGTCGAAGCCCCCGAGGATCGAGTCCATCGACTCCCGGGCCTCGTCCGCATCCGCGGCGATCGCTTCGATCGCCGCCTTCGGCGCGCCCACCCGCCGCGCGTAGAGGCTCCCCAGCTCCTCACGGACCTCGGCGATCGCCGCCTGCGGCTCGTCGAACATCGCCCGGGCCCGCAGGGCCTGGTCCGCCGCGCGCTCGACCAACTCCTGCCACTGCGCGGACTTCTGTTCCTTGCGCTTCCTGCTTCCGAACACCGGAACTCTCCCCTGGTTCGCTGTCGTACGGTCGGGTGATCATGTCACCCGACCGCCGGCGGGCCAAGGGAGATCCGCAGCTCAGCCGTACGACACCGGGGAGTGCATCTCCCACAGCAGCAGCTCGGCGCCGTCCTCGCCGGCGACCGGGTCGGCGAAGGCGGCGCCGGTGATCCGGACGCTGTCGCCGGGGGCCATCGACCGGCCGCCGCCCTGCGGGCCGGGGACGGTGCGGTAGCCGACCGAACCGGCCGTCAGGTGCGCGTAGCGGAAGGGCGCGGCGGGCAGGTCCGGCAGCGGCTGCCAGGCGCCGGCCCGGACCAGCCACAGCGCGGCGTCGCCGCGCCGCAGCCGCAGCGCGTCGCCGTCCTCGTCGCGCGGCATCCCGGAGGCGAGCAGCGTCAGCCCGCCCGGCGCCGGGTCGACCCGGCGCAGGCCGTACGCGGGCTCGGCGTCGAACGCGTCGGGCTGCAGCCACATCTGGACGAAGCGGACCGGCCCCTCGGCGCCGCCGACGTTCCGCTCGGTGTGGCTGACGCCCGAACCGGCCGACAGGTGCTGCACCATGCCGGGCCGCACCACGCCCGCGTGCCCGTCGCTGTCCCGGTGGGCGAGGGCGCCCTCGACGACCCAGGTGAGGATCTCGGTGTCCCGGTGGCGGTGCTCGTCGAAGCCCGCGCCCGCGGCCAGCGTCTCCTCGTTGCACGCGAGCAGCGCCCCGAAGTGGGTGTTCTTCGGGTCGTAGTGCCCGGAGAAGGAGAACGCGTGCCGGGTCTCGATGCCCTCCTCCGGCCGGGAGAGGTACCGCTCGGGGGCGCGCCGCAGGTCGGCTCGGGGGCGTTCACGGGTGTCGGTCACGGGGCCTACGGTAACCCGGTGTGACCGGGGCCACCGGGGTGATCCGGCGGGGTTGTGCACGAGCACGGCTCCGGGTGAGGCAGGCTAGTGCTGTGCCAGCCCCTTCAGCGAAACCCGACAAAACGACATCCGAGCGCAAGCCCGCCGCCCGGAAGGCCGCCGGCAAGGCCGGTGCGGCGAAGGCCGCCCCGCCCAAGGCGCCGGTCCGGGGGGCGGCGTCGTCCAGTCCCGGGCGCGGGCGGATGACGGCGGAGGAGCGCCGGCTCGCCGCCGAGCGGGCGGAGCTGCGGGCGGCGACGCTCAAGCGGCTGGAGAAGTCCTCGGGCAAGTTGGCGACCAACGCGATCGCCCGGATGGACGACCAGCTGGCCTGGTACCGGCGGATGCCGCCGGAGCACCGCTCCTGGATCGGCCTGGTCGCGCAGGCGGGCATCGCCGCCTTCACCGAGTGGTACCGGCACCCGGAGGCGCCGCAGGCGATCTCCACGGACGTGTTCGGCACCGCGCCGCGCGAGCTGACCCGGGCGATCACCCTGCGCCAGACGGTGGAGCTGATCCGCACCACCATCGAGGTGATGGAGGAGGCCATCGAGGAGGTGGCCGCCCCCGGCGACGAGGCCGGGATGCGCGAGTCGGTGCTGGTGTACGCGCGGGAGATCGCGTTCGCCACCGCGCAGGTGTACGCGCAGGCCGCGGAGGCGCGCGGCGCGTGGGACGCGCGGCTGGAGGCGCTGGTCGTCAACTCGCTGCTGTCGGGTGACGCGGACGAGGGAGTGCTCTCCCGGGCGGCGGCGCTGGGCTGGGGGCAGCCCGCCCAGGTACGCGTGGTGATGGGCAGCGCGCCGGACGGCGACAGCGAGCTGGTGGTGGAGGCGATCCGCCGGGCCGCCCGGTACGCCAAGCTGCACGTGCTGACCGGGGTGCTGGGCCGGCGGCTGGTGGTGGTGGTCGGCGGCGGCAAGGAGCCGGTGCACGCGGCCCGGGCGCTGATCGGCCAGTTCGCGCCGGGCCCGGTGGTGGTCGGTCCGGCGGTCGGCGACCTGCTGTCGGCGACCCGCAGCGCGCACGCGGCGGCGCAGGGCCTGAAGGCGTGCGCGGCGTGGCCGGACGCGCCGCGCCCGGTGCTGGCGGACGACCTGCTGCCGGAACGGGCGCTGGCCGGGGACGAGGTGGCCCGCCGTCAGCTGGTGGAGGAGATCTACACACCGCTGGAGGAGGCCGGGTCGGCACTCCTGGAGACGCTGAGTGTCTTTCTGGAGCAGGCGTCCTCTCTTGAGGGCGCGGCCCGGATGCTCTTCGTCCACCCGAACACCGTGCGCTACCGGCTGCGTCGTGTGACTGATGTCACCGGCTATGCTCCGTCCGACGTACGTTCGGCCTTCACCCTGCGCATCGCCCTTGCCCTGGGACGTCTTGGGACGGTCACCGAGCAGGGCTGAGGCCACTGTAGGGAGTCCACAAGCCGACGTGCTTTTCTTCGTCATCGTCGCCTACCCGCCCCCGGGCGTCCGGCGAGAGAGGGTTGAACCGTGCTCGTAATCGTCGCCCCTGGACAGGGTGCTCAGACCCCCGGCTTCCTCAACCCCTGGCTCGAGCTGGACGGCGTGGCCGACCGGCTGCGGCAGTGGTCCGCCGTGGCCGGGCTCGACCTGGTCCACGCCGGTACCGAGGCGTCCGAGGAGGAGATCAAGGACACCGCCGTCGCCCAGCCGCTGCTGGTCGCCGCCGGCCTGGTCACCGCCGGCGCGCTGTTCGCGGACGGCGACCTGACCGCGCGGGTGTCCGCGCTGGCGGGCCACAGCGTCGGTGAGATCACCGCCGCCGCGCTGGCCGGCGTGCTGACCGCCGAGGACGCGCTGACCTTCGTCCGCGAGCGCAGCCTGGGCATGGCCGAGGCCGCCGCGGTGACCGCGACCGGGATGGCCGCCGTGCTCGGCGGCGACCTGGAGGAGGTCGCCGCGAAGCTGGCCGAGCACGGCGTGACCGCGGCGAACAACAACGGCGGCGGCCAGATCGTCGCGGCCGGCACCCTGGACCAGCTGGCGGCGCTGAAGGCGGACCCGCCGGCCGGCGCCCGGCTGATCCCGCTGAAGGTGGCCGGCGCCTTCCACACCGCGCACATGGCCCCGGGCCAGGCGCGGCTGGAGAAGCTCGCCCCGACCCTGACCGCTGCCGACCCGCTGGTCGCGTACGTCTCCAACAAGGACGGCGAGGTGGTCGGCAACGGCGCCGAGGTGCTCGCCCGCCTGGTCTCCCAGGTGTCCAACCCGGTCCGCTGGGACCTGTGCATGGAGACCCTGCAGCAGCTGGGCGCGACGGCCGTGATCGAGCTGTCGCCGGCCGGCACTCTCACCAACCTGGTCAAGCGCAACGTCAAGGGTGTCGCGACGCTTGCCCTCAAGACCCCCGCCGATCTCGACAAGGCCCGTGAGCTGGTGGCCGAGCACGGCGCTCAGGAGAGCAACGCATGACCACGCCTCAGATCAAGCCGGCCTCCGGCGCCCAGTACTCGCGCATCCACGGGGTCGGCGGCTACCGCCCGTCCCGGGTGATCCCCAACGCCGAGGTGCTGAACTGGATCGAGTCCACCGACGAGTGGATCCGCAGCCGGTCCGGCATCGCCGAGCGCCGCTGGGCGACCGCCGAGGAGACCGTCGCCGAGATGTCGGTGCAGGCCGCCGGCAAGGCGATCGCGCAGGCCGGCATCGCCCCGGACCAGATCGGCGGCGTGATCGTCGCGACCGTCTCGCACCTGAAGCAGACCCCGGCCATCGCCACCGAGATCGCCCAGCGGCTCGGCTGCGGCACCGCCCCGGCGTTCGACATCTCGGCCGCCTGCGCGGGCTTCGGCTACGGCCTGGGCCTGGCCGACGGCATGGTGCGCGGCGGCAGCGCCGAGTACGTGCTGGTGATCGGCGTGGAGCGGCTCAGCGACCTGACCGACACCTCGGACCGCTCGACCGCCTTCATCTTCGGCGACGGCGCCGGCGCCGCGATCGTCGGCCCGTCCCCGGTGCCCGGCATCGGCAAGGTGATCTGGGGCGCGGACGGCTCGCAGGCCGACGTGATCTCGCAGACCCAGGCCTGGGACACCGCCTTCGCCAAGCCGGACGCCGTCAACGGCGTCGGCGAGGAGACCAAGTGGCCGGCCCTGCGGATGGAGGGCCAGACGGTCTTCCGCTGGGCCGTGTGGGAGATGGCCAAGGTGGCCCAGGAGGCGCTGGACGCCGCCGGGATCACCGCCGACCAGCTCGGCGCGTTCATCCCGCACCAGGCCAACATGCGCATCACCGATGCCATGATCAAGGCACTCAAGCTTCCCGCGTCGGTGCCCGTCGCCCGCGACATCGCCGAGACCGGCAACACCTCCGCCGCCTCCATCCCGCTGGCGATGGAAGCCATGCTGGAGCGCGGTGAGGCGAAGAGCGGCGACCTGGCCCTGATCATCGGGTTCGGGGCGGGTCTGGTCTACGCGGCCGCAGTCGTTACTCTCCCCTAGGCGTCTACGCCCCATCCGAAAGAAACCTGCGACGGCCCGACGGGCCGCCGCTGTCAACACCGAAGAGGAGCAGCCGATATGGCTACCCAGACCGAGGTTCTCGAGGGTCTCGCCGAGATCGTCAACGAGATCGCCGGCATCCCGACCGAGGACGTCGAGCTCGACAAGTCGTTCACCGACGACCTGGACGTCGACTCGCTGTCCATGGTCGAGGTCGTCGTGGCCGCCGAGGAGCGCTTCGGCGTCAAGATCCCGGACGACGAGGTCAAGAACCTCAAGACCGTCGGCGACGCGGTGAACTACATCATCGACAACGCCTGACCTCCGGTCACCCCCGGCCGGGGCGCCCAGCGCGCCCCGGCCGGTCCTCCCCCACTCTTCCGGCGCCCCGCCACCACCAAGCACACGTGAGAGAAGAAGAAACCAGTGACCGCTGAAAACCGCACCGTGGTCGTCACGGGTATCGGCGCCTTCACGCCGCTGGGCGGCGACGCCGCCTCGTTCTGGGAGGGCCTCATCGAGGGCCGTTCCGGCGTGGCCGCGCTGACCGAGGAGTGGGCCACCGACCTCCCCGTCCGGATCGCCGCCCGCGTCGCGGTCGAGCCGGGCGAGATCCTGCCCCGCCCGCTGGCCCGCAAGCTGGACCGCTCGGCGCAGTTCGCGCTGATCGCCGCCCGCGAGGCCTGGGCCGACGCCGGCTACGAGACCCCGGCCACCGCCGAGGCCTCGACCCTGAACCCCGAGCGCCTGGGCGCCGTGATCGCCTCCGGCATCGGCGGCGTCACCACCCTGCTCGACCAGTACGACGTGCTCAAGCAGCAGGGCGTCCGCAAGGTCTCCCCGCACACCGTGCCGATGCTGATGCCGAACTCCCCCGCCGCCAACGTCGGCCTGGAGGTCGGCGCGCGCGCCGGCGTGCACACCCCCGTCTCCGCCTGCGCCTCCGGCGCCGAGGCGATCGGCTACGCGATCGAGATGATCCGCACCGGCCGCGCCGACGTGGTGATCGCCGGCGGTACCGAGGCCGCGATCCACCCGCTGCCGATCGTCGCCTTCTCCAACATGATGGCGATGTCCAAGAACAACGACGAGCCGCAGCGCGCCTCGCGCCCGTACGACAAGGGCCGCGACGGCTTCGTGCTCGGCGAGGGCGCCGGTGTCGTGGTGCTGGAGTCCGCGGAGCACGCCGCCGCGCGCGGTGCCCGGGTCTACTGCGAGGCCGTCGGCCAGGGCCTGTCCTCGGACGCCCACCACATCGCGCAGCCGGAGCCGACCGGTGCCGGCGTCGCCCGCGCGATCGCCGACCTGTTCGCCCGCAACGACCTGGACAAGTCGGAGGTCGTGCACGTCAACGCGCACGCCACCTCGACCCCGCAGGGCGACACCGCCGAGGTGAAGGCGCTGCGCAAGGAGCTCGGCGAGCACCTCGACCACGTGGCGATCTCCGCCACCAAGTCGATGACCGGCCACCTGCTCGGCGGCGCCGGCGGCATCGAGACCGTCGCCACCGTGCTCGCGCTGTACAACCGGCTCGCCCCGGCGACCGTCAACGTCGAGGACCTCGACGACGACATCGACGCGGACATCGTCCGCGACGAGCCGCGCAAGCTGCCCGAGGGCCGGATCGCCGCGCTGAACAACTCGTTCGGCTTCGGCGGCCACAACGTGGTGTTGGCCTTCCGTACGGTCTGAAGCCGTCCGTGAGGGGGGGGGGGGGGGGGGGGGGCCCGCCCCCCCCCCCCCCCCCCCCCCCCCCCCCGGGGCCGCCGGCGCGCGGGCCCCCCCCCCCCCCCCCGGGCCGGGGC
>NZ_JBICYJ010000009.1:206951-251705 GCF_043200835.1 Kitasatospora sp. NPDC048365 | reverse complement strand
ATCCGCCGCTACATCACCTGGCGGAACAAGCACGCCGCCGACGAACGCCTGCGCGAGGTCGTCACCAGGGCAAACGTTGCCTGATGCGGCACTAGCTCCGTTCACGGCAGCCCGGGGCGCGGTGCGTCGCGGTTCACGCCGGCTCGGCGAGGAACTCGCGCGCGCCGCGCAGCCTGGTGCGGAGTCGGTGCTGGGTGGCGCGACTGTCGAGGCGGACGTCGAGCGGACCCGGGAGCGGGGTGTCCGCCCGCAGGCCAGTCGGGACGCGACGCGGGTCGAGCCTGTCTCCGCGGCCGCCTTCGCCGCGCCGTACGGGGTGAGCGGGTCCGGGAGGCTGGACTCGTCGTAGTGCACGCGGGCACCGGAGAACACCGCGTCGCTGGACACGTGCACCAGTCGGACGCGGTGCCGTTCCGCAGCCAGCGCCAGCCGGACCGGGCCCTCCGCCGTGACGGCCCAGTCGGATCCGCCGCTCGTCGCGTTGACGATCACCTGCGGCTTCACCTCGGCCATGAGCGCCTCGAAGCCGGCGGCCTCCCGCAGGTCGAGCATGCGCCACAGGGCCGCAGGAGCGTCGCCGGGCGCGGTGGCGAACGTCGCGACCACCTCGCGCCCGGCCGACACCGCCTGGCGGACCAACTCGGCGCCCAGGAACCCGCTGCCTCCGACGATCAACACGGTCATGCCTCGGACCGTAGAGGTTCGGCCCGCACACCTCCGCCCGAACTGCCGAAGTCCGGCGCCTAGTGGAGCGGGAGGGCGAGGCCGGTGGCGGCCGGGGCGGGGGTGGCGAGGGCGCCGGCGATGTCGGCGGGGAGGGGGGTGAGGCCGAGGAGGGCGCCGGTGAGGTCGGCGGTGGTGCGGTGCCAGTCGGCGGCGCGGCGCATCAGGGTGTGACCGCTGCCGACCACGCGGTAGCCGGCGACGTGGGCGCCCTCGGTGCGGGCGCGGGCGGCGAACAGGTCGGTGTCGGCGGGGGAGGTGACCTTGTCGCGGTCGCCGTGCAGCATCAGGACCCGGCGGCCCGCCAGGTGCTCCACCGGTTCGTCGCGCGGGCACCACGGCGCGAGTGCGACGACGCCGGTGACGCAGGGGTGGCCGCCGGCCCGCAGTGCGGCGCGTCCGCCCATGGAGTGGCCGATCAGGACGGTGGGTACGGGGCCGAGCTCCTCGGCGAGGTCGCCGAGTGCGGCGAGCGCGTCACGGGCGGCGTCGGCGCGGTCGCCGTTCCAGCCCTTGCAGCGGTAGCGCACCACGCCGACGGCGATGCCCGCGTCGGCGGTGACCCGTTCCACGGACCGGGCGAAGCCGACCATCCGCAGGCCGGGAAGGTTGAGGAGCCCGGGGGCGTGCTCGCCGTACTCCTGGCCGCCGTGCAGCACCAGTACCGCCGCCCGGGGCGACGCCGGCCGGGTCCGCCACTGCAGTGCCCGGTGCGCTCCCGCTCTCGCGTTCATCCCTCTGTCACTCCCGTCCGCCGAGGTTGTCACTGTACGCGGAGCGCCCGTGCCCCGTGGCCCCGGAGTCGAACCGGGACGCGCACCGCACCTTCCCGCGCGCCACCCGCCGCCCCGCGGGCGCCCCCGTGCTGCCGGACGCGCCGCGGGCTGCCGCGGGGGCGGTGCGGACCGTAGGGTGGGGACGAGGACCGCCGGACCCTGGGGAGCGCGCCATGACCGATCGCACCGCCGCCGCCCACCCGGCCGCCGAGCTCGGGGTGATCGGGGGTTCGGGGCTGTACGCGCTGCTGGACGACGTCACCGAGGTGTCGGTGCAGACGCCGTACGGGCAGCCGAGCGACTCGGTGTTCCTGGGGGAGGTGGCGGGGCGCCGGGTGGCGTTCCTGCCGCGGCACGGGCGGGGGCACAGCCTGCCGCCGCACCGGATCAACTACCGGGCGAACCTGTGGGCGCTGCGTTCGCTGGGCGTGCACCAGGTGCTGGGGCCGTGCGCGGTGGGCGGTCTGCGGCGGGAGTTCGGTCCGGGCACGCTGGTGGTGCCGGACCAGCTGGTGGACCGGACGGCGGCCCGGGTGCAGACGTTCTACGACGGTCTGCCGCTGCCGGACGGTTCGCTGCCGGAGGTGGTGCACGTCTCGGTGGCGGACCCGTACTGCCCGGAGGGCCGCGCGGCCGCTCTCGCCGCGGCCCGGGACCACGCCTGGGAGCCGGTGGACGGCGGCACGCTGGTGGTGATCGAGGGGCCGCGGTTCTCGACCCGCGCGGAGTCCCGCTGGTTCACCGCGAACGGCTGGTCGGTGGTCGGCATGACGGGCCACCCGGAGGCGGTGCTGGCCCGTGAACTGGCGATCTGCTACACGTCGTTGGCGCTGGTCACCGACCTGGACGCGGGGGTGGGGACGGGCGAGGGGGTGACCCACGCGGAGGTGCTGAAGGAGTTCGCCCGCAACGTGGACCGGCTGCGCACGGTGCTGTTCAAGGCCCTGGAGTCGCTGCCCGCCACCCGGGACTGCATCTGCTCGCACGCCCTGGACGGGGTCGACACCGGCCTGCCGCCCGCCTGACCGGAACAACGGACCGGAGCAGGCCGGACCGGAGTTGACCCGTGCGGCGCCGCGCTCAGCGGTGCCGGAGCAGGATGACCAGCCCGCCGGCCCAGAAGCCGATCACCGAGCCGATCAGCAGCGGTCGGGCCAGTACCACGCCGGCGGCCAGCATCACCCCGGAGACGGCGACCAGGACGCCCAGCCCGCCGAGGACGAGCTGTGCCGTGAGCCGGGGCCGGCGCGGCCGGTAGAGCCGCATGGTGCGCAGCTCCCGGTCGAGCAGTCGGGAGTCGCTGCGCAGCCTGGCCTCGATCTGGGCGAGGATGCGCCGTTCGCGTCCGGACAGTACGGGTTCGTCCACCGGCCCCACCTCCGCACGACGCGTTCGCGATGACGTACACCTCTGCTGCCCGGTGCGGAAGGTTCCGACACCGCGAAACCGGCCGACGGACCGTCGGGAACGCGCGTCGACACTGTTCGATGTCGGGCTTCTCCGTTCGAACAGCGCTGACATAGCCTGCCTGCGGCGTGATTTGACTACCAGTCAATCCACCAGTCACGCGCTCCCTGTCAGGAGGAACACCACCATGTCCGCTCTGCCCGACCGCCGTTCCGTGCTGCGCGCGGGGCTGGCCACCGCCGGCACCGCCGCGCTCGCGACCGCCGCCACCACCGCCGCGGCCGGCCCGGCCGAGGCCCGCCCGTTCACGCTGCGCCCGCAGGACGTGTCCCGCTGGATGACGGCCTACCTGAAGGCGTGGCAGACCAAGGACGCGGACGGGGTCGTCCAGCTCTTCACCCGGGACGCGATCTACCAGGCCGTCCCCGGCCTGCCGGACCAGATGTTCCACGGCCGCCAGGAGATCCACGACTACTGGACCTCGGTCACCGCGCCGCAGGCCGGCATGACCTACCTCCAGGGCACCCCGCTGGTCAACGGCAACCAGGCCGACCTGGAGATCTGGGTGTACTTCCAGCAGCCGTCCGAGACCGACGGCACCCTGCAGTGGGTCACCCTGATCGAGACCAACGTGCTGACCTTCGTCTCCCCGGCGCTGGTCTCCCGCAACATCGAGTACAACCGGATCCTGGACGGCCGGGTCGACCCGCCGGCCGGCTGGGGCCGGCGCTGAACGCAGCCCCGGCCGGACGGTCGGGACCGGCCGGCGGCCGACTGGCCGCCGACTCGGCCCTGACCGTCCTCGCGCCGGCGATCTGGGGAACCACCTACCTGGTCACCACCGAGTGGCTGCCGCCCGACCGGCCGCTGCTGGCCTCCACCGTCCGGGCGCTGCCGGCCGGCCTGGTGCTGCTGGCGATCGGCCGGACGCTGCCGCGCGGCGCGTGGTGGTGGCGGGCCGCCGTCCTCGGCGTGCTCAACATCGGCGCGTTCTTCTACCTGCTGTTCGTCGCCGCCTACCACCTGCCCGGCGGGGTGGCGGCGCTGGTGGTGGCCGCGCAGCCGATGATGGTGCTGGTCCTCGGCGCGCTGCTGCTGCGCGAGCGGATCCGGCCGCTCCAGGTGGTGTCCTGCCTTCTGGGCGTCGCCGGGGTGGCCCTGCTGGTGCTCAAGCCGCAGGCCGGGATGGACGCGATCGGGGTGGTCGCGGGCCTGGCCGGCGCGGTCTGCATGGCCAGCGGCATCGTGCTCACCAAACGCTGGGGCCGGCCCGAGGGGGTCGGCGTCCTCACCTTCACCGGCTGGCAGTTGACGGTCGGCGGGCTGGTGCTCGTCCCGGCGACGCTGCTCGCCGAGGGGCTGCCCGGCACGGTCACCGCCGGCAACCTCGGCGGGTTCGCCTACCTCAGCCTGATCGGCGCGCTGTTCGCGTACGCGATCTGGTTCCGCGGCATCGCCCGGCTGCCCGCGCTCGCCGTCTCGATGCTCGGCTTCGGCAGCCCGCTGTCCGCCACGGTGCTCGGCTACCTGGTCCTCGACCAGACCCTCACCCCGCTCCAACTCGCGGGCGCCGCCGCCGTGGTGACCGCGGTCGTGCTCGCCCAGCTGCGCCCCCGCAGTACCGCCCCGGCCCCGGCCGAGGCACCCCTTGTCAAAGCCTTATGACCCATCAACGGCGTGAAGAGGAGTAGGCGTTGGACACCACCCGGTACAAGTCCCGACTTCAGGACAGCCGTCTGGGCAGATGCCTGCCCGAGTTGCTGCGGGACCAGGCCGAGACCCGGCCGGACGCCGTCGCGGTCAGCTTCGAGGACCAGGACCTCACCTTCCGGGACCTGGAGCAGACGGCCGGCCGGCTCGCCTGCTACCTGCACCGGCAGGGCGTCGGCAACGACGACTGCGTCGGCCTGTACGTCGAACCCTCGCTCGACCTGATGATCGGCGCCTGGGGCATCCTGCTGGCCGGCGCCGCCTACCTGCCGCTCTCCCCGGAGTACCCGGAGGACCGGCTGCGCTACATGCTGGAGGACAGCCGCACCCGGGTCGTGGTCACCCAGGACCACCTGGTCGCCAAGCTCGCCGAACTCGCCCCGGCCGGCACCCGGGTGATCACCCTCGCCGACGCCCAGACCTGCGAGGACGGCGGCTGCTCCGACGTCGAGCGGATCTCCGTCCCGCCGGACGCGCTCGCCTACGTGATCTACACCTCGGGCTCCACCGGCCGCCCCAAGGGCGTGATGATCGAGCACCGCAGCATCATGTCGCAGATGCGCTGGCTCGCCGACTGCGGCCACCTCGGCCCCGAGACCGCGATCCTGCAGAAGACCCCGATGAGCTTCGACGCGGCGCAGTGGGAGATCCTCGCGCCCGCGCTCGGCGGCCGCGTGGTGATGGGCACCCCCGGCATCTTCCGCGACCCCGAGGCGCTGATCTCCACCATCATGAAGCACGAGGTGACCACGCTGCAGTGCGTGCCCACCCTGCTGCAGGCGCTGATCGACACCGAGGATTTCCACCTCTGCCTGTCGCTGCGCCGGGTCTTCTCCGGCGGCGAGGCGCTCTCCCGCAGCCTCGCCCGCGCCCTGGCGGACGAGCTGCCGTGGGTCTCGCTGGTCAACCTGTACGGCCCCACCGAGTGCACCATCAACGCCACCGCGCACCTGGTCGACCCGGACGAGATCGCCGAGGGCCCCGGCACCATCCCGATCGGCGTGCCCGTCGACAACACCCAGTGCTACATCCTGGACGAGAACCGGGCCCCGGTCGGCATCGGCGAGACCGGTGAACTGTACATCGGCGGCGTCCAGTTGGCCCGCGGCTACCTGCACCGCGAGGAGCAGACCGCGGAGCGCTTCGTGCCCTCGCCGTTCATCCCCACCGAGCGGCTGTACAAGACCGGCGACCTCGCGCAGTGGAACCCGGACGGCACCATCCAGTTCTTCGGCCGGGTCGACAACCAGATCAAGCTGCGCGGCTACCGGGTCGAGCTGGACGAGATCGCCCTCGCCATCGAGGAGCACACCTGGGTCAAGCGGGCCGCCGCGATCGTCACCGACGACCCGCGCACCGGCTTCCAGAACCTGGTCGCCTGCATCGAGCTCAACCCCAAGGAAGCCGCCCTGATGGACCAGGGCGTGGCCGGCTCCCACCACCAGTCCAAGAGCAGCAAGCTCCAGGTGAAGGCGCAGCTGTCCGACCCGGGCCTGCGCGAGCCGGAGGAGCTGGCCGGTCGGCCCACCCTGGTGCTGCCGGGCAAGGAGGAGAGCGAGCGGCAGCGCCGCGAGACCTTCGCCCGCAAGACCTACCGCTTCTACGACGGCGGCAAGGTCAGCCGGGACGACCTGCTCGAACTGCTCGCCCCCAGCCAGGTGAACACCTTCTCCCGCCCGCTGGACGAGCTCTCCTTCGAGGAACTCGGCGAGCTGCTGCGCTGGTTCGGCCAGTACCGCAGCGAGGAGCGGCTGCTGCCGAAGTACTCCTACGCCTCGCCCGGCGCGCTCTACGCCACCCAGCTCTACCTGGAGACCGGCGGCCTGCCCGGGCTGGACGCCGGCATCTACTACTACCACCCGCTCGACCACTCGCTGGTGCGGGTCGGCGGTGCCACCGGCGGCGCCGGCAAGTACCTGGAGCTGCACTTCCTCGGCAAGAAGCGGGCCATCGAGCCGGTCTACAAGAACAACATCCAGGAAGTGCTGGAGTTCGAGACCGGCCACATGCTGGGCGTCTTCGAGGAGATCCTGCCCGAGTACGGCCTGACCGTCCGGCCGTCCTCGTACCACCCGGCGGTCAAGGCCAGCCTGGACGTCGCCGACGAGGACTACTACCTCGGCACCTTCGAGGTCTGCGCCAACGACGGCAAGCGCCGCCCCGACCCGACCGAGCTCTACGTGCAGGCCCACCCGGGCCGGGTGGACGGCCTCTCGGCCGGCCAGTACCGCTACCTGGACGGCGAGTTGCAGCCGATCTCGCCCGAGCTGGTCCAGCCCCGGCACGTGATCGCGATCAACCAGCAGGTCTACGACCGGGCCAGCTTCGGGATCAGCGCGGTCAGCCGCGCCGACCAGGACTGGCTGCACTACATCGCGCTCGGCACCAAGCTGCACCACCTGCAGCGCAACGGCCTGTCGCTGGGCTTCATGTCCTCCGGCTACAGCTCCAAGACCGGCAACCCGCTGCCCGCCGCGCGCCGGATCGACGACATCCTCACCTCGCGCTCCATCGCCACCGGCCCCTCGTACTTCTTCCTCGGCGGCAAGGTGACCGAGGAGCAGATCCTCAGCGAGGGCATGTACGAGGACACCGTGCACATGCGCGGCCCGGCCGAGATGGTCCGTGACGAGCTCTCCCACCTGCTGCCCGACTACATGCTGCCCAACCGGGTGCTGGTGCTCGACTCGCTGCCGCTGACCGCCAACGGCAAGGTCGACGGCAAGGCGCTGGCCGCCTCCGAGGAGGTCAGGAACGCCAACGCGGGCACCGAGTACGTCCCGCCGGCCACCGAGACCGAGCGCTGGCTGGCCGAACTGTGGGGCCAGGCCCTCAAGTACGAGAACGTGTCGATGGAGGACGAGTTCTTCTCCTCCGGCGGCAACTCGCTGATCGCGGTCTCGCTGGTCAACCGGATCAACAAGGCCAAGGGCACCAAGCTGCCGCTCCAGGTGGTCTTCGAGGCGCCCAAGCTCGCCGACCTGGTGGCGCGGATCGAGAACGACGGCGCCGAGCCGGTCTCCCGGCTGGTGCTGCTGCACAACGGCGGCGCCGACCGCCCGGTGTACTGCTGGCCCGGCCTCGGCGGCTACCCGATGAACCTGCGGCTGCTCGGCCAGGAGTCCGGCGTCGCCCGCCCGTTCTACGGCGTCCAGGCCTACGGCATCAACGAGTCGGAGATCCCCTACCCGACCATCAAGGAGATGGCCGCCGCCGACGTCGCCGAGCTGCGGCGCACCCAGCCGGAGGGCCCGTACACGCTGTGGGGCTACTCCTTCGGCGCCCGGGTGGCCTTCGAGGCGGCCTGGCAGCTGGAGCAGGCCGGCGAGCTGGTCGACGACCTGCTGCTGATCTGCCCCGGCAACCCGAAGGTCCGGCAGGCCGACGGCGAGCAGTGGGGACGCGAGTCCTCGTACCGCAACCCGGCGTACGTCACCATCCTGTTCTCGGTGTTCGCCGGCGGCATCAGCGGCCCGGACCTGCAGCGCTGCCTGGAGGTCGCCAAGGACGAGGACAGCTTCGTCGCCTTCGTGCACGGCCTGCTGCCCGCCCTCGGCGAGCCGGTGATCCGCCGGATCACCCGGATCGTCCAGGAGACCTACGAGTTCGAGTACAGCTTCCGCGAGCTCGCCGAGCGGCAGCTGAGTGCCCCGGTGACCATCCTGAAGGCCACCGGCGACGACTACTCCTTCATCGAGGGCAGCTCCGGCTACTCCGCCGTCCCGCCGACCGTGGTGACCCTGGAGGGCGACCACTACAGCGTGCTGCGCGAGGCCGGCATCACCGAACTGGTGACCGCCATCCGTGACCGCGACCGCGGATAGCGGACGGCGGGTTAGGGTTCCGGGGCGGCCTGTCCATTCAACAGGCCGCCCCAGAGCCGTGTCTGATCGACCGTCATCGAGCTCCACCGAAGGGACCGCCCATGCTCGACCTGCCCAGCCGCCCCGGACCGGCACCCGAGGTCTACGGCCCCGCGCCGCACGCCCAGCGCTCCCAGATTTCCCCCGTGATGCTCCAGGAGGAGCTGTGGGAGCGGATGCGGGCCCTGCCGTTCACCTACATGGCCCCGACCCTGGTCTCGGTGTCGCACGCCCGCTCGCTGTTCATCCCCGAGGGCATCGGCGCCGGCCCGGTCGCCGCCTTCCAGCGCGGCCGCGAGTGGGCGCACATCCACCCGCACCACGACGGCAGCCTGCACCTCACCCTGCCCGACCCGCTCAAGGACGAGGTGGAGAAGGCCGGTTGGGGCGTGCGCCACCCCGAGCAGGACACCATCCTGGTCTACGGCCCGCGCGAGCGCGGCGAGCTGGAAGTGGTCTGGGCGCTCGTCCAGCTCTCCTACGCCTACGCGGTCGGCGAACTCGGCTGATCGCAGACCTGCGGCTCGGCGCCGAGACCCGTCTCGGCGTCGAGCACCCGCAGGTGGTCGTGCGCGCCGCAGTCGTCGAAGACCAGGACGCGGTCGCCGCCCAGCGGCACCGGCAGCCCCGGGTGCGCCGGGCGCCGCCAGCGGACCCGGTTGTCCCGGACGGATATCAACCCCTGCCCGTCCAACCGGTGCAGCACCGCGAACAGATGGCGCGGGCCGGGCGTGAGCTCGACGAACGAGCCCCGGCGCTCGCGGCGCGGCACCCCCCGCGGCCAGCGCAGCCCGGTCAGCAGACGCGGCCCGAGGCCGCCGACCCGGGCCGAGACGATGCGCTTGCCGCGCGCCCGCCGGTAGTCCGGATCCCCCAGGTCCACCTTCGCCACCGCGTACAGCCGGTCCGTGACCTCCGCCACCGCGTCGTCCTCGTACCAGTACAGCTCCTGCAGCGGCGCGTAGAAGGTCTGCTTGCGTAGCGAGTCCAGCGGCCCGAGACGGCGCACCCGCAGACGCCCGAAGCCGACCCACGCGTCCGGACCGGTCAGCCGCTTGCCGTTCCACCTTGCGCCGTAGCGGCTCGCCCCGCTCAGCCGCCGGGACACCAGGTCGGCGCCGGTCACCGGATCGATCCGGGTGACCACGCCCGAGCGCGGTGACACGGCGAGCAGCACCGTCTTGCGGATGCCCGCCCCGCGGACCGCCGCGAGCCCGCCGCGGGCCTGCTCGCCCGTGCGCCGCCACAGCCGGGTGCCGGTCCGGGCGTCGAGCGCGGCGAGGGTCACGGTGTTGCCGGTACGGGCGAACACCCGCCCGTGCGCCACCAGCACGTCGTCGATCAGGTCGTGCTCGTGCCGCCACAGGACCCGGCCGTCCGCGAGGTCCACCGCCTCGATGTACCGCGGCCCGTCGACCTCCTTGTCGCGCTGCCAGCGGACCAGCGTCTGTCCGTCCGCCTGGTAGCCGGACAGCGGCACCGTGTCGCTGCGCCAGGCGAGCCCGCCGTCCGCGCGCCGCAGGCAGACCAGCGCCACCGGCTGCGCGCTGTACCGCGCCGTCGTCCCACTGGGCACCAGCACGTAGTCCCCGGCCACGGTCAGCGGCGTCGAGCGCGGGTACTCGATCTCCCCGACCCAGTCCGGACTGCGCCACACCTGCCGGCCGTCCGCCGCGGCGAGGCAGGTCAGGTGACCGTCCACCAGGAGCAGCACCTCCTCGCCGTCCACCAGCGGCACGCCCAGCAGATGACGGCGCGTCGAGACGCTCCACAGCGCGGCGGCCGCATCGCGGGTGACGGTCAGTGGGACGGCGTCGTTGGGCACAGGGCTTCCTCCGGTCGAGTGCACACAGAATGATCTCCCGCGAACCGCCCCGCCGTACAGTGGCCCCGGAACCCGGCGAGTGCGGAGGCGGCGTGGACGAGCTCGACTACCCGGACGTGCGGCAGGCGGCCGAGCGGATCGCCGGACGGGTCCGGCCGGTCGCCGTGGTGCCCGCCGGATTCGCGGTCGGCAGCGGGCGGCTGCACCTCGCGCTCGAATACCTCCAGCACACCGGCAGTTTCAAGGCCCGCGGTGCGCAGAACTTCCTCACCGCTCACCGCGAGGCCGGCACCCTGCCCGACGCCGGCGTCACCATCGCCTCCGGCGGCAACGCGGGCCTGGCCTGCGCCTGGGCCGCCCAGGAGCAGGGCGTCCGCGCCACTGTCTTCCTGCCCGCCAACGCCCCCGAGGTCAAGATCGCCAAGCTGCGCGGGTACGGCGCCGAGGTGGTGCTGGCGGGGCGTGAGTACGCGGACGCGCTGGCCGCCTGCGAGGAGTTCGCCCACGCCTCCGGCGCGCTCGCCTCGCACGCCTACGACCACCCGCTGATCGCCGCGGGCGCGGGCACCCTGGTCGACGAGATCCGCGCCACCGTCCCGGAGGTGGAGACGGTGGTGGTCTCGGTCGGCGGCGGCGGACTCTTCGCCGGGGTCGCCACCGCCGCCCGGTACCACGGCGTACGCACCGTCGCGGTCGAGCCGGAGAACTGCCGGGCACTCAACGCCGCACTGGAGGCGGGCAAGCCCGTCGACGTCCCGGTCGACTCCGTCGCCGCCGACGCACTCGGCGCCCGCCGGGCCACCGCCCTCGCCGTGGCCGCCGCCCGGCGCGCCGACGTCCGCTCCGTCCTCGTCCCGGACGAGGAGATCGTCCGCGCCCGCCGCCTGCTCTGGGACCAGCGCCGCTCCGCCGTCGAACACGCGGCCGCCGCCGCCCTCGCCGGCCTCCTCGCCCCCACCGGCTACCGCCCCGAACCCGGCGAGACCGTCGTCGTCGTCCTCTGCGGCGCCAACACCGACCCGGTGGACCTGCAGGCCACCTGATCCCCCGTCCGGCACCCCCGCCTGCGGCGTCCTTCGCCTCCGGCGGAGTGGCCCTCGTACGCTGCCGCACGGCCCGTTCGCGCGCGCCGGGCGGGGATGTCGGTGGGGGCTGCCATGCTCCCGCTATGGAGACGGAGATGGAGCTGCAGTTGGTGATCGACTGCGCCGACCCGGTGCGGTTGGTGCGGTTCTGGGTGGAGGCGCTCGGGTACGTGCCGGAGCCGGCGCCCGGCGGGCACGCCACCTGGCGGGAGTACTGGGCGGAGATGGGCGTTCCGGACGAGGAGCTGCCGCCGGGGGCGGGGGAGACACCGGAGTCGATCGTCGACCCGGCGGGGAAGGGGCCCCGGGTGTGGTTCCAGGCCGTTCCCGAGGCGAAGACGGTGAAGAACCGGCTGCACCTCGACCTCAAGGTGGGCGGCGGCCGCGGCGTCCCGCTGGAGGAGCGCACCCGCCGGGTCACCGCGAAGGTCGACCGCCTCACCGCAGCCGGCGCCACCGTGCTGCGGGTGATGGACGAGCCGGAGATGGCGTACTACGCCGTGGTCCTCCAGGACCCCGAGGGCAACGAGTTCTGCGTGGTCTAGGAGGCCTTGCGGGGGGCCGCCCGCTTCGCCGCGGTCTTCTTCGCCGGGGCCGCCTTCTTCGCGGGCGCGGCCGTCCTCCGCGTGCACCTGGTGGAGCGACGGACCGCTGTGCTCCTCGTGGCGGCGTACAGCTGGACCGGCACGCCGACCAGGTCGAACGTGATGACGCCTTTCCAGGTGACCTGTGGCATATCCCGTCCCTTTCGCGGGGATCCACCACGGTATGCCCGAGCGCCAGGTCACGGAAGTCGACGGCCGCCGGCTGGTCCTCTCGCACCTCGACAAGGTGCTGTGGCCCGCCACCGGATGGACGAAGGGCGAGGCCCTCTACTACTACGCCCAGGTCGCGCCGGCGATGCTCCCGCACCTGCGCGGGCGGCCGGCGACCTTCCTGCGCTTCCCGCAGGGCATCGGCGAGGAGGGCTTCTTCGCCAAGAACCCGCCGCCCGGCCTGCCCGCCTGGGTGCGCACGGTGACCGACCCGAGCCACGAGGGTCCCAAGGAGCGGGTCGCCGTCGACGACCTGGCCACCCTGATGACGGTCGCCAACGGGTACGCGCTGGAGCTGCACGTCCCGCAGTGGACGGCGGACAGCGGCCCGGACCACCACGACCGCCTGGTGGTCGACCTGGACCCCGGGCCGGGCACGGACCTCACCGACTGCTGCCGGGTGGCGATGCTGATCCGCGAGCTGCTGGCCGCCGACGGGCTGACCGCCCACCCGAAGACCTCGGGGGCGAAGGGGCTGCACCTGTACGCCGCGCTGCGACCGGCGCCCGCGCGGGAGGTCGGCGCGTACGCGAAGGCGCTCGCCGAGCGGCTGGCCCGGGAGCTGCCGGGGCTGGTGGTGGCGCGGATGACCAAGGCCCTGCGGCGGGAGCGGGTCCTCGTCGACTGGTCGCAGAACGCCACCGCCAAGACCACCGCCGCGCCCTACACCCTGCGCGCCACCGCCGTGCCGGGCGTCTCGGCCCCGCTCTCCTGGGCGGAGGTGGAGGGCTGCGAGTCGCCCGAGCAGCTGGCCTTCACGCCGGACCAGGTCCTGGAGCGCGTCGCCGACCGGGGCGACCTGCTCGCCGGCCTCCTCACGGACGCCGGCGAGCTGCCGCACAGCTGAGGCTTACGGCGCGATCTCGAAGGCGGGCGGCTCCAGGCAGGCCAGGCACGCGAGGTCCGGCGCGGTCGGGGTGTCGAAGAACGACCGGGTGACGGACTGCGCGCAGGGCGAGTCGGCGAAGACCACGTGCGCGACGTACGGGACGGTGACGACCGTCGACCGGCTCAGCGTGCGGGCGGCGTACGGGCCGCTGCTGGGCGCGGTCTGGGCGTCGAAGCCGCCCGACAGGACCAGGGTGGGGATGTCACTGACCGTCAGGTCGCGGACCGAGTCCGGCGCCGCGGGGACGTCCCAGGCCCGGCAGTCGTCGTGCAGCCAGGCGAGCCCGGGAGCCTGCGCCTGCACCGACTCGGGGAAGGAGGGGAACGCCTCCCGCCCGGCCCGGAGCACGTCCGCCTCGGTCTCGAACGGCGTCCACTCGCTGCAGAACACGCCGTAGGCGAGGCCGTGCGAGAGCCGCCCCATGGCCTGCGGGGCGAGTTTGCCGCCCGCCCACTGCTCGGCGATCCGCCGCGGGTCGCCGTGCGCCAGCTCGTCCAGCGAGCGGGGCACCCCGGCCGCCAGGTGGCTGGCGAAGGTCAGCCAGTTCACCAGGACCCCGCCGTCCAGTACGACCTCCACCGGGTCGGGGCGGTCCGGGACGGTGACCTCGGTGGTGACCGGGTGGGCCTCCAGCTCGACGACGAGCCGTTCGAAGGTGCCCTTCAGGTCCGGGTAGCGGCTGTCGCAGGCGGGCTGCGCCGCGCAGGCCGCGAAGATGCCGTCGAAGCCCTCGCGGGCGGCCTTCCAGGTGACCGCGCCGCCGGCCAGCGAGGGCGGCAGGACGCCGTCGATGCCGACCGAGCGCAGGCCCTCCGGGTGCAGGCGCTGGTAGAGCAGCGCCAGGTCGGTGCCGTACGAGATGCCGAAGACGTTCCACTCCCGGATGCCGAGCGCGCGGCGCAGGTCCGCGTAGTCGGCGGCGCTCTCGGTGCTGTTGTACGCGCCGAGGTCGGCGCCCAGGCCGGTCAGCCGGTCGCGGCAGGCGCGGGTGGCCTCGACGTGCAGGACGCCGGTGGACGGCGCGCCCCAGACGAGGTTCAGCGCGCGGGCGTTGAACGCGTCGATGTTCGGGCAGGTGAGCGCGGGGTCGGCCGAGTAGGTGCCGCGCTGGGACATGAAGATCAGGTCCCGGTCCCGGTTCAGGCCGCCGGCCAGGGCCATCCCGATCTCGGAGTTGGCGTCGTCGCCGGGGCCGCCGGCGAGCCACACGATCGGGTCGGGCGCGGGCCGGTGGGCCTCGGCGGGCACCACGGCGACCGCGAGGGCGATCGTCTGCCCGGTGGGCCGGGAGCGGTCCTCGGGCACGGTGAGGGTGCCGCAGCGGGCGTCGTCGAGCCCGGGGGTGGGGTCCGCGGTCCGCGGGCAGGGGCCCGGCTCGAAGCGGGCGTGGCCCCAGGCCCCGGCGACGGTGCCGAGCGGCCCCGGGGCGTCGCCCCGGGCGTGCGCGGGAAGGGCGGCGAGGCCGACCAGCAGGGCGCCGGTGGTGGCGCCGGCCAGCGCGGTCCGCAGCCGGCGGGCGGCGCGGCGGTGGTGGGGAGGGCGGACGGTCATCGGGTGGTCTCCGGCTCGGGGGTGATGGTGAACGGGGCGGGCGCGAGGTCGGCCACGCAGTGGGTGTCGGGTGCGGCCGGGTCGGCGAGGAAGGAGACGAGGACGTCCGCCGCGCAGCACGACTGGGGGACCACCCAGTGGCCGATCCCGGGGATCCGCACGACCGTCGAACGGGACAGCGTCCGGGCCGCGTACGCGCCCCAACTGGAGCCGGTCTTCGAGTCGAAGGTGCCGGACAGGACGAGCGCCGGCCGGTCACTGACGGCAGGCACCCGCTGGGCGGCGGTGCGGTCCGGCACGTTCCAGACCTCGCACACGTCGTACTGGAAGGGGAGCTGCGGCGCCTGGGCGAGGACGGTGTCCGGCCAGTCGGGGAAGGCCCGCCGCCCGGCCGCCAGCACCTCGTCCGCCGAGTGGCCCGGCACCCACTCCGCGCAGGCCACCGACTCCTTCAGGCCCTGGGCGAACTCGCCGACGACCGGGGTAGCACCGGCGGCGCGGGCCCGGGCGAAGCGCTCCGGGTTCCCGTGCGCCAGCTCGTCGATCGCCGCGGGGAGGTCGGCGAACGGGACGGCCTTGGCGACCAGCAGGTCCACCAGCGCGCCGCCGTCCAGGACGACCCGCACCGGGTCGCCCCCGGCGGGCGGCTGCGCCGTCAGCGTCAGCGGGTTCTCCTCCAGCCGCCGGACCTGCTCGCCCAGGATCCGCTCCAGGTGCGGGTAGCGGTCGGCGCAGGCCGGCTGGGCCTCGCAGGCCGCGAACACCGCGTCCAGCCCCTCGCGGGCGCTGTCCCAGGTCCACGGCAGGGTGATCACCTGCGGAGGGGCGACCGAGTCGATCGCTACCGAGCGGATCCCCTCGGGGTGCAGACGCAGGTAGGTGAGGGCCAGGTCGGTGCCGTAGGAGTAGCCGTAGACGTTCCACCGCGCGACGCCCAGGGCCTCGCGCAGGTCGGCGAAGTCGGCGGCGTTCTCGAAGGTGTTGTACGCGCCCAGCTCGACGCCGTCGGCCGCCAGACGGTCCCGGCACTCCTGCGTCGCCCGCACCAGCAGCCGGCCGGTCTCGGGCGTGCCGTAGCGCAGGCCGACGGCCGCCGCGTTGAACCGGTCGACCTCCGGACAGGCCAGGTTCGGCTCCGAGTGGAGCGTGCCGCGCTGCGCCATGACGATCAGCTCGCGGTCCCGGTTCACCCCGGAGGCGATCAGGAACGGAATGGACCCGAACGCGTCGCCGCCCGGGCCGCCCTCCATGAACACCACCGGGTCCGGCGCGGGCCGCTCCGATGCGGCCGGGACGATCGCGACGGCCAGCCGCAGGGTCCGCCCGCCGGGGTGCTCACGGCTCTCGGGCACCTTCAGGAACCCGCACCGCCCCGGCACCGGCTCCGGTGTCGGCGGGCAGGGGCCGGGCACGAACCGCGCCGGGTGCCCCGACCCGCCGCCGTACGCGGGCGGAGCCGCAGCCGAGGCCGGAGCCGGACCCGCCGCGCCCAGCAGCACCAGGGCGCCCGCGAGCACCGCCGCCCCGGCGGGCGCGCCCCGGGGGCGCCTGCGCGCGTACCGGTGCTGCACCCACCGTCGTACCGACCTGCCGGCCCCGCGAACGGGCGGCGGGCAACCCTGCTGACTGCCCTGCTCCACCATGTGGTTCCGTCTCTCTGACGCCCCGTCCGCCCCCGATCGGGGGACGCCGCGTGGAGGTGCCCGCCGCCTGGTGCGGGCGGGCCATGGCCAGCGTGCGGGGACGAAGGGACGGGCACCACCGGTGGACTCCAGTTGGAGCAGACCGGATCGGAACGGGCTCAGGAGCAGTGCGAGGGGGCTCAGGCGGGTTCGGCGATGAGGGCGGTGGCGATGCGGCGGAAGCCGGCGGAGGCGTAGACCCGGGCCACCGCCTCGTCGCTCGCGGTGAGGAAGACCGTGGTGGCGCCCTTGGCGCGGGCGTCCGCGGCCAGGCGGGCGGTCAGCGCGCGGCCGACCCCGCGGCGGCGGGCGACGGGCAGGGTGCCGATGCCGACGAGCTCGCTGACCTCGCCGACCCACTGGTGCTGGCCGGAGCCGAGCAGCGAGCCGTCCGCGGCCAGGGCCACCGCGACCGCGGACAGCCCGGCCTCGATCCGCCCGGTCAGCCGCTGCGCCGCGCCGTCGGCCTCCGCCGCCTCGACCGCCGCGGCGAGCTCGCTCGCGCCGGCCGACCCGATCGCCGTGCCGGGCTCGCCGAACGCGAGGTGCGCCACCGCCATCGAGGCGGCCAGCAGCGGGTCCCCACCGGGGAGCAGCCGGACCTCGACACCGTCCGGGCCCTCCTCGGCGGCCGGCACCGCGTCGGTGTCGAGGACCATCAGCGGGTGCTCGTTCACCGTGAGGCCGCTCTCCTCCACGGCGGCGCGCAGCGCGGGGGCGGTCTCGGCGGTCCACTCGAAGGCCTCGGGCGCGCCGAGCTCGCGCTGCCGGGCGCGGACCCGGTCGACGTCGGCGGCGGTGACGCCGGCGCTCGCGCCGAGCGCGGGCCGGGCGTAGTAGGGCCAGCCGGCGCCCTCGCGGACGAAGAGGCTGAGCGGGCCGAAGTCCTCGGCCCGGGCGCCGGAGCGCGGGACGGCGTCGTAGAAGCGCTCGATCCGTTCGAGCAGGGCGGCGTTCGGGGCGTCAGGGGAAATGATCACGGAGCATCCAAGCACCGCCGCCGCACGGCCGCATCCGGTTTTCCCGCTCCGGCCGCCTCAGCCGGCGTCGACGGTGAAGTCGCCCGGCCCGGGGTTGGGCTCGGCGAGGATGTCGCCGGTCGCCAGGCGGGCCCGGAGGGTGAGCCCGGAGCCGGGGTGCAGACCGCCGGTGAGGCGGCGCGGGATGCCGAGCTGCACCGTGCGGCCCACGTACTGGGAGAGCAGGTCGGCGCGCCCGGACACCGGCTCGGCCGACAGCACCTCGGCGGAGGCGAGGTCCCAGTCGCCCAGGCGCGGGTGCGGGCCGAGCGAGGCGACCCGCACGTGCAGGGTGGTGAGGTTCTCGACCGGCGCGACCACTGTGCTTCAGACCTCCGCCCGTACGGCCGGGCCCGTGCGGGCGGCGGCCAGCAGTTCGACCAGGGCCGCCGCGATCGGCAGCCCGGTGTGCGACTCGTAGTAACTGTAGGCGGGCATCGGGTTGACCTCGAAGCACACCCATCCGCCGTCCGGCCGCACCCGCAGGTCGATCCCGGCGAGCGGCAGCCCGAGCGCCGCCGCCAGTGCGACTGCCCGCCGCGCGACCTCGGCCGGCAGCTCGTACGGCGCCAGCTCGGCGCTCAGCCCGTCCCGCTGCGCGTAGCGGTAGTCGATGGCGGGGGAGTCCACCGAGGCGGCGAAGACCCGCTCGCCGACCACGTGGACCCGTACGTCCCGCCCCGGCACGTACGCCTGGAACTGGGTCGGCAGGGCCCGCAGCAGCGGCAGCCGCGCCTCGTCCGCGGGCTGCAACTCCCGGACGACGGACCGGATCCCGCTCACCGACTTGTACACCACCCGGCCGTGCTGCCGGCGGAACTCCAGCACCTCCTCCGGGTCGTCGCTGACCAGGGTGTCCGGGACGGCGAAGCCCGCCCGGGCGATCAGCTGCGCCTGGTACGGCTTGGAGGAGTTGGACTCCATCGCCCGCGGCCGGTTGACCACGAAGGCGTCGGCGCCGTCCAGCCAGTCGGTGAACCAGCGGTGGAAGGCGGCGGCCCGGGCCCGGGCCGCCGCGTCGTCCCGGGGGAGCGGCGGCTCCAGCGGACGCGCGTACACCGCGGTGATCCCCGCCAGCGGCAACTCCCGCCCCTCGGCGGCGAGTCGGGCGTCCAGGCCGGGGCCGCAGACCAGGTCGTAGCGGGCCAGGCGGGTCTGGTCGACCAGCAGGTGGTCGAGCCCGCCCGCGCGGGCGGCGGTGACCGCGCGGGCGAGCGGCTCGTCGTCGGGGCAGCCGTAGAAGAGCAGCACTCAGACCTCGCCCGCGAGTTCGGCCAGCGCCCGGACGACGGCGGCGCGCTGCGCCGGCAGGTCCAGCGGCGGGCAGGTGTCGACGTCCGTCAACCGGCCCTCAGCGAACCGGAGTTCGAGCAGACCGGTGCCGAGCGCGGCGCCCAGCTCGCGGGCCTGCGGGCCGTACCGGGCGGCGAGCGGCCCGACCAGGCCGTCGCCGCAGAGCAGCAGCCGGCCGTCCGGATCGGGTCGCAGCGCGGGCAGCAGGTCGGCCGGCACGGGCGCCGAGGCGCCGCCCGGCCAGGCCAGGTGCGGCAGCACGCGCTCGGCGGGACCGGGCCGGCCGAGCAGCCCCGCCCGGGTCGCGCCGCCGCGCCGCGCCACCGGCAGCCCGCGGCGGGCCGCGTGGGCGAGCGCGGCCTCCGGCGAGACCGGGCCCTGGACGGTGCCGTACGCGCTGACCGTGCCGAGCACCCGCCCGCCGAGCGAGAGCAGCCAACTCGCCAGCAGGGCGAGGATCTCGGTGCGCGCGTAGTCCCGGTCCTTGGCGCCGGCCCGGGCCAGGCCCGGGACCGGCAGGTGGGTGAGGCGGTGCAGGACGGCGCCGGGCTCGGCGGAGTCCAGGACCGTCCCGTCGGGCAGCGAGATCCGGGTGCGGGCCCGGCCGTCCGGGCCGACCCGGTGGCTCCACCGTGCCCGGGCGAGCCGGGCCGGGGTGAGCCGGTGCACGCGGTCGCCGCCCAGGCGGGCCGCGAGCGCGCCGGCGACCGCCTCGGCACCCGCGTCCCCGGGCCCGGCCAGGACGGCGACCGCGCCGGTCACTGCGGCGGCAGGGTGTCGAAGGCGCGCTTGGCGTGGGCGTCGCCCTCCGCCATCGCCCGGCGGAGCTCGGCCGTGCCGTCGTCGTACGCCGGGCCGCCGGCCAGGTCCGGGCGGAGCGAGGAGCCGATGAACGGCTCACCGCCGCCCGTGCCGCCGTCGCCGGCCTCGCCGCCGGTGTCGCCGCCATCCGGGCCGTACTGGCCGGCCAGCACCTCCTCGACCGCCTCCAGCCGGGCCTGCAGCTCGGCCAGGGCGGCGGCCACCGAGTCCTCGCCGGCCGCGCGGACCGGCGGCCGGCCGGGCCGGTCGAAGGGCTTGGTCTCGGTGCGGTCCTTGATGTCCTTGCGCTCCTTGAACGGCTCCTTCAGCTCCTTGTGGAGCTCCTTCCGCACCTCCTTGAGGTCCTTCAGGCCGTCCTTGCGCTCCTTGGTGGTGTCCTTCAGCTCCTTGCCGCCGTCCTTGAACTCCTTCGCCAGCGGCTTGCCGCAGGAGACCGAGACGGTTGCCGTCATGGTCAGGCCCGGCGCGGAGATCGCGGAGAGCGACACGCAGGTGTCGGCGCCCGCGTAGGACTTGGTGCTCGGCGTGGTGGAGCCGCTGATCGCGGTGTTGCCGGCGCTGCCCGGGTACGGGTCGCCGCCGTCGCCGCGGTTGCCGGCGAGCTCCAGGTCGCGCCGGGCGTCCGCCTGCAGCAGACCCACCTTGTAGTGGTTCTCGTCGCTGTTGGTCGGCTTGGCGTCGTCGATGTGCCAGATCAGCAGGCCCGAGCCGGGCAGCGACTGGTCGTAGCCGGTCTGCTGCCGGTTCTCCACCAGGAAGTACTCGCTGCCCCCGCCGCCGTCCTTCCACAGCCGGTGCACCGTGTGGCTGGACTTCACGTCCTCGAACGACACCGTCCCGCCGCTGGTCACCGCGGTCGCCGAGGCCCAGCCCTGGTTCACCTTGCACCACGCGGACGGGTGCACCGGGATGTCACCGCCCCCGCCCCACGAACCGGCGCCCATCAGGCACCAGTTGCCGACGCCCTCCGAGGTGCCGTCGATGTCGTACAGGTCGGGGAAGCCGAAGAGCAGGTGCCCCAGCTCGTGCGCGCAGACGCCGATCTTGGCGTCCTCCGGGATGGTCAGGTAGGCGAAGATCTTGGTGCCGTCCGCGTTCAGCTCCGCCGGCAGCGTCCACTTGTGCGACCAGATGTCGCCCGAGTTGCCGCTCGCCTCGCCGCCCGACCCGGCGTGCACCACGATGAACGCGTCCACGTAGCCGTTGCCGTCGTTGTCGTACGGGCCGAAGTCCACCGCCGGGTCCGCCGCCTGCGCGGCGTCCCGGGCCATCACGTTGGCCCGCGCCTCGCCGGTCGGCCGGCCGATGCCGAAGTTGCCGTTGGCGTACCAGGCGAGGGTCTGCGGCAGCCGCAGCGGGCCGACCACCTCGCCGACGATGTCCACCAGGCCGTGCGTCACCTCGCGGTAGTACTCCCGGACGCTGCCGTGCGGCAGCGCCCCGAGCGAGAAGAACAGCTCCTCGAAGTGCTCCCGGGTCGCCGTCATCGCCTTGTCCGAGAAGTCCGCCAGCACCACGACCACCCGCACCGTGCCGCGCAGCGGAGCCCGCTCCGCCGCGGCGGCCTGGATGGTCGCGTACGGCGTGCCCAGCGGGAACTCGTCCGGCGGGAAGATCGTGCCGTCGTCGAAGCCGAGCTGCCGCGGACCGCGCGACACCCCCAGCTGCGACGCCAGTTCGTCGGCGCCCGACCGGGCCCGCTCCAGCTGCTCCTGAAGTTTCTGCCGCAGCTCCGGGCTGGGCGCCACCGCGCAGAAGTCCGACCAGACGGCGCGGGTGGTGGTGTGGTGCTGCGAGACCTGTTCGGGCATGGCGACTCCCTCGGACAGCGTTCGGCGACGACCCCGCTAACAGATCGTAGTGACGTCGTGCCTGTGCGTCGACAGGCGCGCCGGGCGCTCGTGCGTGCTCGATCCTTGGTGATCTTCCTCTGTGCGCACGGCACTTGGCGGAGCCGCCGCCCGCCGCCGATCAGCCCGTCGCGGGACGCTCGGCCGGGTGATCGGCCGGGTGATCGGCCGGGTGATCGGCCGGGTGATCGGCCGGGTGCCCGGTCGGGTGCTCGGCCGGGTGCCCGGTCGGGTGCTCGGTGGCATCGAGGGGGCGGCGGAAGCAGCGGGCGGGCTTCTCGCCGATCACCGTCTCGCCGGTCGCGGTGAAGCCCGTGCGGTGCAGGACGGCGAGCGAGGCCGGGTTGTCGAGCGAGGCCATCGCGGTGAGCTCGGTCAGGCCGTACGGCCCGGCGGCCAGCGCGCAGACCGCGCGGACCGCCGCCGTGGCCACGCCCCGGCCGGCCGCGGACTCGCCGACCCGGTAGCCGAGTTCCGCCGAGCCGTGCTCGACGTCCACCAGGTTCACCCGGCCCAGCAGCACGCCCTGCCCGTCCAGGACGAGGTGGAAGTGGCAGATCCCGGCGTCCTGCTCGGCGAGCAGCATCAGGTGCCGGGCCGCGAACTCCGCGAAGTACGCGTCGCCGCGGTCCGGCACGCTCCGCGCGAAGAACTCCCGGTTCTCCCGCTCGAAACGGAGCACCGCGTCGGCGTGGTCCGCCCGCAACCGCTCAAGCCTGATCACGGCCCCACCCTACTCACCGCCCCGCCCGCCCACTGCCCCGCGCACCCACCGCCCCGCGCGGGCCGCTCAGAGGCCGAGGGTCGCCGGGTCCTCGCCGAGCTGCGCGGCCGCGGCCAGGACCGTCTGCTCCAGCAGCACCGCGATGGTCATCGGCCCGACCCCGCCCGGCACCGGCGTGATCAGCGACGCGCGGGCCGAGGCGCCGGCGAAGTCCACGTCGCCGACGTTGCCCGGGTTGTAGCCCGCGTCCACCACCACTGCGCCCGGCTTGATCCACTCGCCGCGGATCAACTCGGGCCGCCCGACCGCCGCCACCACGATGTCCGCCTCGGCGACCCGGGCCGGCAGGTCGACCGTCCGCGAGTGGCAGTACGTCACGGTGGCGTCGCGGGCGAGCAGCAGCATCCCGGCGGGCCGGCCGAGGATCGCCGAGCGGCCGACCACCACGGCGTGCCGCCCCGCCGGGTCGACGCCGTACGCGTCGAGCAGGCGCATGATGCCGCCCGGTGTGCAGGAGACGAACCCGGGCAGGCCGAAGCCCATCGCGGCGAAGGAGTGCATGGTCACGCCGTCGACGTCCTTGCCGGGCGCAATCGCCTCGAACGCGGCGCGCTCGTCGATGTGCGCGCCCACCGGGTGCTGCAGCAGGATGCCGTGCACCCCCGGATCGGCCGACAGGCCGGACACCACCTCCACCAGCCGGTCGGTGCTGATGTCGGCCGGAAGGACGACCTGCCGGGAGCGGATCCCGTTGAGCTCGCAGCGGCGGGCCTTCATCCGTACGTAGGTGACCGACGCCGGGTCCTCGCCCACCAGCACGGTGGCCAGGCACGGGGCCGTCCCGGTGCGGCGGGTCAGTTCGGCGGCGCCGGCGGCCGTACGGGCCGTCAGCTCGGCGGCGCGCGCGGTGCCGTCCATCAGGCGGGCGGTGGTGGGGTGCGTGGACACGGGCGGACTCCCTGGTCGACGTGGATCGCCCAGGCGCGCGGCAACGGCGTGGCTCCGCCGGGCCGCTCCCCGGTGGTGGCCCACCTCAGCGCCAGTCACGGCCCGTGCCCACCTTACCCAACGCTCACCGCGCCGGGTGGGCCTGCGCCGGGTGCGCCGACGCTCACCGCGCCGGGTGGGCCTCCGCCAGGTACGCCAGGAGCAGCTCGGTGACCTCCGCCGGGCGCTCCAGGCTCGGCAGGTGGCCCGCCCAGTCCAGCAGCACGGGCCGGCTCCCGCCGCCGAGCCGGCCCGGCAGCTCGCGCGCGATCTCCACGAAGTCCGGGTGGTCGAACGCGCCGCCGACCACCAGGGCCGGGGCCTGCACGTCCGCCAGGTCCACCTCGGGCCGGGTCGGGCCGACGTCCTGCGGGCCGGCCAGCTGCACGTCGAAGGAGTGCCGCTGCATGGTGCGCACCAGCTCGCGGGTCTCCCCGTCCACCTCCGGGCCGAGCCACGTCTCCAGGTTCAGCTCCACCGCGCCCGCGACGTCACCGGCCTCCAGCAGCTCGTCCTCCCGGGCGCCGAACTCGCGCAGCTTCGCGCTCGGCTCGTGCCCCGGCACCGCCGGGCACAGCAGCGCCAGCGCCGCCACCCGCTCGGGCCGCAGCGCGGCCAGGTTCAGCGCGATCCGCCCGCCGTACGAGGAGCCGACCACCGCGGCCCGCTCGATCCCGAGCCCGTCCAGCAGGTCGGCCACGTCCTCGTGCTCGGCGTACGGCCCGTCCGGCATCGGCGTCTCGCCGAACCCGCGGAAGTCGCACCGCACCACCCGGTACCCGGCATCCACCAACGCCGCCCACTGCGGCTCCCACATCCTCCGGTCGCACACCGAGGAGTGGAGCAGCACAATCGCAGGGCCCTGACCAGCCACGTCATGAGAAAGAGTCACCGACGCACCTTAAACGACCGATCCCCGACCGTCCGTCGAATATCCCCGTGTGTCCGGCCGCCGGGGCATGATGGGGGCGTGCCCGAGGGTGACAGCGTGTACCAGGTGGCCGCGCGGCTGCACGAGGTGCTGGCCGGGCGGGTGCTGACCGCCGCCGACCTGCGGGTGCCCGCACACGCCACCGCCGACCTCGCCGGACGGCTGGTGCTGGAGACCGTCCCGCGCGGCAAGCACCTGCTGACCCGGTTCGACGGCGGGCTGACCCTCCACACCCACCTGCGGATGGACGGGCGCTGGCAGGTGTTCCGCGCGGGGGAGAAGTGGAGCGGCGGCCCGGCCTTCCAGATCCGCGCCGTCCTCGCCACCGAGGAGCACACCGCCGTCGGCTACCGGCTGCCCGTCGTCGAACTGCTGCGCACCGCCGACGAGTCCGGCGTCGTCGGCCACCTCGGACCCGACCTGCTCGGCGCCGACTGGGATGCCGACGAGGCCTGCCGCCGGCTCGCCGCCGACCCCGCGCGGCCGCTCGGCGAGGCCCTCCTCGACCAGCGCAACCTCGCCGGCATCGGCAACGTGTACGCCAACGAGCTCTGCTTCCTCGCCGCCGTCACCCCGTGGACCCCGGTCGGCGACCTCACCGTCCTGCCCCGCCTGGTGGCCCGCGCCCACCAACTCCTCGACTTCAACCGGATGCGCCACGGCCACATCACCACCGGCGACCTCCGCCCCGGCCGCACGCACTGGGTCTACGGCCGCGCCCGCGACACCTGCCGCCGCTGCGGCACCCGCATCCGCACCGCCCCCCACGACCGCGACCGCCCCGCCTACTGGTGCCCCCACTGCCAGCAGGGCCCCACCCCGTCGCCCGCACCCCGCCGCTGACCGGCCCTGTGCCTCAGCCCAGGCTGAGCTCCGTTGCCCGTTGTGCCAGGTCGGCCGCTCCAGGGATGCCGCGGCGTTGCCAGGTCGCCATCGTGGACCGAATCTTCTTCAGGTCCTTCGTGTGGCGATCCGAGGTAACGCCGTCCATGAAGTCCAGCGACCTGCCCCAGAGGACTACGGCTTCGTCGTGCCGTCGCTGCGCTGCAACAGCGAATGCCAGGTTCCCGAGGGTGAGAGCGTGGATGCGGCGGTACGCCTCGGGATCACGTCCTGCGAGCGCGGCGCGGTGGTGCTGCTCGGCAGCCCTGTGGTCTCGCAACTCGCTCAGCGTCTTGGCTGTGTGGGACGCCACTGTGGCTGCCACCGGGCCCGTGGCGGCCGTGAAGGTGGCTGCAGGGGCAGAGGTGTCCGATGCGGCGCTCTCGGCGGCCAGGAGGGCCTGCGCGGCTTTCTCGCCCTGGCCGGTGGCGCCGTACGCGCGTGCGCTGGTGATCAGCAGAAGTGCCTCGGTCTGCCGGTCCACCTTTCCGGAAGCGCGCCGCAACGACTCTTCGGCCAGCTCCACGCAGTACGCGGGTTGGTTGAGGTTCAGCGCCTGGTGCGCCAGGGCCCGCATCATCCACGCCCCGTGACCTGTGGGATCGGATTCGCATGCCAACTGGTAGCCGAGAAGGTAGTAGCGCTGGGCCACACCCTCACGGCCGAGGTCGTGGTACTTCCATGCGGCCAGGTAGGCCAGCTCTGCCGCTGCACCGTACGCGTCCCGCCTCACGGAATCCGACGGGTACGACCCCTGAAGCATGGGCACCACGGTGTCGGTCAGATATGTCGTCACCGTACTCAGCCCGTGGCCGCCGCCAAGACGTTCATCGGCTGCGGTGAACACACCGGTGATGTGACGGACAGTGGAGATCTCATCGGCGCCGACCCGGCCCCCCGTCCGGGCCGCCCTCAGCGTGGCCGCGACGGCCTCGTGATCGTAGGTCAGGGGAAGGCCAACAGCTGCAGTGGCAAAAGCGGCGGCAAGGAAGTCACGACGGCTCTGCATCATTGCTCTCCCGAGGTCGGCGGCGCTGGCCAGCGGGTCGGCGGACATGGCCTCCCCGGTTTCCTCCGACCCTAGTCCGATCTCCGCGGCCGTGACCTTGCGCCTGGCCTTCCTGCTCAGGGCTTCCGCGAGGAACCCGGACGTGCGTCCGGTCGGCGTTCCACCGGATACCCAGTACGCGATGGCCGACGGGGCTGTGGCCAGGGACTCTCCGGCTTCGGCGGCCACCGCGCGAACCTCCCGGGCGAGGGAGACGTACGTGCATTCAGCTTCGGCGATCACGCCGGCGAGCGCGCTGTTGGGCGTCCTGTGGTCAGTCAACTTCGTCCCCCGGAGGCGATCTTGAACGAATTGAACGGGCTTGAGGGCTCATTGCCATGCCTGCGAAGAGTAACCGGATGTTCACTGATCGTGCGGCGACCGAATGAGAGGCACACCCTGCCGGGTCGCAGCCAGTGCCGGAACCCCGGTACTGGGCCTGTCCGGGTGACTTGTGCACTCGGACAGGCCGACGTTGACCGAGCGACGGAGATCTGAGTGAACATCACCGACGAGCGCATGCTCCTCGACGCAGCCGGCCGGCTCTTCGGGGACGAGCCGGTCTACGACATCGTCGACACCACCGACCGGTACTCGTACAAGAAGATCGCCGGGTCCAGCGACACCAACCAGACGTACGACAGCACACGGGTCTGACCTTCTCGAAGGTCCTGCCGCAGCGGAGGTGAACCGCCCCCGCTGCGGTAGGTGCTGTCCCCTGAATCGTCGTCCCTGAGGGGAGCAAGGCGGATGTTCAACCTTCGGATCAATCCTGCCGACCTGGCCCGCGACACCTGGAACTGGTCGGCCGGCCGATGGAGTTGTGGCAGTTCCTGGATCGTTCCTTACCGTCACCCGCTGACCGACCAGGTCGCTTTCACCGACGGTGAGCGCACCGCGCTCGTCTCGGCGACTCGCACGACAGGTACTTCGCGCAGAAGTCCCGAGGTCGGGGTCATCGGAGAGGGCTTCGACAAGGTCGTGGCTGCTCTCGTCGAGGACCGTGATGACTGGGTGGTGGTGCAGACGTGTCGCGATGGTTCGGTGATGATCACCACCGGCACCGCGTGTACCGTCCCGCAGTACCTTGCAGCCGTCGGTGGTGTCCTCCACGGCTCGTGGGATTTGGTCGGCCTGCGCGATCAGCAGAGCCCGGACAGGCTGGACCCGCTGGCCGTCACCCGACACCTCGCGCTGCGCACCAGGTACTCCCACACCACGTTCTGGGAAGACGTCCGACTGCTGACCGAGCGGGCCACGGCCCACTTCACTCCGGACGGCAAGACCGTTTTCCGGTTCCCGGAACCTGCACCCCATACCCGCGCACGGGAACTGAGCGAGGGCGCCGACCCGGTGCCGGTGTTCCTCGATCTGCTCGACATGGCAGTGGCCAAGTTGCCATGGGAGGGCTCGAGTACCGGTGTCCAACTCTCCGGAGGAATGGATTCCACCGTGGTCGCGCTGGCTTTGCGCACGGCTGTTCAGGGTGCAGGCGTGACGGCCGGGGCAGTTACGCTCGACGGGGAGGTGGGCAGTCAGCAGCGGAGACGCCGGCGGATGATCCTCGATTACATCGGCTCCGGATGGTCCGACGTGACCGTGGACGCACTGGACCACCTGCCGTACGGCGCGGCGTCCTGTTACTCGCGGGGTCATCTGGAGTCTCCGCACGGAGATATCTACGTGGACGCACTCGATGCCTTGTCAGGGCACTTCGTGGACAATGGTGTCGACACCGTGTTCACCGGGATCGGTGGTGACGAGCTGATGGCTGTCACTTCCGCCGAGGAGCCCGGAGGCTGGGGATGGACTGGGGTGGCCGTGCCGCCGTGGCTCGGCCCTGTGGCCCGTGACTTGCTCCCTGACGTGGACACCGGGATCACTCCTGCCTCAGTTGTCCCAGAGACCGCCCTGATGGCGAAGTCTGTCGCCGCTTCCTCGCTCCTGCGACGCGGAATCTGGCCGATGCATCCCCTCACCGACCCCACCCTGGTTCGGCTCTGCGAGTGGCTACCGAAGGAATGGCGTGGCCGCAAGCGATTGATGCGCGAGATCATCAGTCGTACGGGCATGTCGTCTCTCGTCGCACGGCCGCCCCTGCCGGAGAACTTCGAGGGCGTCATTGTTCCGGCCATGCGCCGCTACGGGGCCCCGCGAATCCGTAGGATCCTGGCAGACGGTTCTCCCCTGATCGATGCCGGGCTGCTCGATCCGGGCGGGCTGTCGGGCGTCGCCGCGAGGCTGGAGAGCGGGGGGCTCCTGCTCCCCTCCGACCACGAGGTGGCCTTTGTTCTCCTCGCGGACTCGGCCCTCACGAGACGCTGACGTGCCTGATCGGCCCTGAACCGTGACTGTTCATGGAGTCACGGGCAGCGGTCAGGCCTTCCGAACGAACATGGAAGACCTGACCTCGGCGCCGTGGGAGCTACAGACCGCGACCCGTCATCAGTTCAGGAAGCCCAGGCATGCGGGTGGCGCGGCGCTGGAGCATGAAGACCTTGTCCCCGCGCAGGTCCGCCACCCGTAGCAGATCCCAGCCCTGGGCCACTTGGTAGTACCGGGACAACTGCTCCTGACCGGTTCCCCGGCGCACCCACTGAACTCCGTCCCTCGCTGCCCGGTCCAGGGCCCACCAGGCGATCAGCCGACCGAGCCGGTGCGGGTTCGGCCGAGTGAAGGTCGTGACCAGGAACAGGGACGACTCGGCTCGCTCCGTCTCGGTGAATCCCCAGTCCGGGAGACCGTCGGTGCCTAGGACCGTGGTGAATCCGACGACGCCCTCGGTCCGGTGCTCGAGAACCCACACCGGTTGGCCGGGATCGGCGGCCTGTGCGGCGAAGAAGTCGGCGAGGTCCGCGCATTCCCCGAGCCCGCGCTCGGACAGCCAGGCCGACCTCTCGCACACCACCTCGGCCACGGCCGTGCTGTCCGCGGCCGTCGCTGCCCGCATTTCGTACATGATCGTGTCTCCTTCGGCACACCCGAGGGCAGCCTAGGGTTTTCCGCAAGATCAAGTCCGAGGCTCGCGCGGACAGCCGATCGCGAGGATTTCGCTTCTGCGCTGTGCGCGGGTGGATTGCTTCGATCTCGGGGTTGCGGTCGCTCCTGGCCGTCGCCGGCGCCGACCGGGCCTTCACCCTCAGCCCGAGCATCCGCGCCGTACTCACCGCGGAGGCGGGCGGGGGCGTCGGACGGCGGAGATCCCGGTCAGGTGCGTTCGACCAGGGCGGGGTGGCGGAGGTCGTCGGTGCGGACGGTGAGGTCGGCGAGGTCGGTGGGGCCGGTCTCGTCGGCGTAGCGGGCGAAGGCGGGGAGGGTCCAGCGCTCGTCCTCGGGGGTGCGGCGGGCGAGGGCGCCGGGGGAGAGGGAGAGGTGGACGGCCAGTTCGAGCGGGAACCAGCGGCCGAGCAGGAGCGGGCCGTCGAGCAGCAGGACGCCGCGCGGCGCCAGCTCGACGTACCGGGCGCGGCTGGCGCGGTCCGCGGCGGCGTCCCGGAAGGTGGGCAGGACGCGTCCGCTGCCGCCGGGTTCCAGCGGGTCGAGGACCTCGCGGAGCAGCGCTCCGTCGTCGAGCCACAGGTCGTGGTAGGCGTCGGCGTCGTGCTTCCCGTACTCCAGGCGGACGGAGGCGGGCCGCAGGAAGTCCGCCGCGGAGACCCGCAGCACCGGTCGGCCGCGCAGTCGCAGCGGCTCGACGAGCGCGTCGGCGAGCTCGCCGGGCCGGGCCGCGGGCGCGCCGTCGATCGCCACCCGCAGCCGCCGGTCACCGGGGTCGAGGGCGTCGATGCGGTCGGCGAGCAGCTCGGCGAGGCGTTCGGGCGAGATCGGGGTCACCTGGACGTCGGGCACGCTGGAATCCACTCCTTGTCGTCAAGTCGACTATATTGCGGGGAAGCTGAAGACCCGTCCAGGAGAGCCACGTGACCACGCTGACCCTTGCCGAGGTGGACGCCCTCGCCGCCGAGGCCCACGCCGGGCAGACCGACCGGATCGGCGTGCCGTACGTCGAGCACGTCCGCGCGGTGGCGGACGGGGTCGCCCCGTTCGGCACCGGGCTGCGGATGGCGGCGCTGCTGCACGACGTCCTGGAGGACACCGCGCTGACCGCCGACGACCTGCTGCGCGCGGGTGTGCCGGCGGCGGTGGTGACGACCGTCGTCCGGGTGACCCGGGTGTCCGGCACGGGGTACGAGGAGATGCTGCGCGAGGTCGTCCGCGACCACTCCGCCACCCTCCTCAAGATCTCCGACAACGCCCACAACTCCCACCCCGACCGCGCCGCGCACCTGCCCGAGGCCGACCGGCTGCGCCTCGCCGAGCGCTACCGGGCCGCCCGCGCGGTGCTCTGGCCGGCGGTCGCCGTGGAGGACGTCCGGGCCGTGGTCGGGCGGGTCAACCCCGCACTGCTGGCGGAACTGCCCCGGTAGGTGGCCGCGCGGGCGGCGCGGGAGCACGCTGGTAGGGAGCAACGCGTCCGGCGGGCCGGATATGCCGCCCAGCGGCGGGCCGGCCCCCGGACCGGCAGAACCGCGAACACCGGGAGCCGACCATGTCCGACCTGTCCGACCGGATGAACGGCAAGGCCGACCGCGACGAGGACGACGTCCGCGCGGCCGACCCCGAAGAGGGCATCACCTCGTACCAGAACCTGCACGCCCAGGAGGAGTCGCTCGCCGAGGGCGAGCCGTGGGACGAGCCGCAGGCCGAAGACGGCGCGCGATGAGCGGCTCCGCCGCCCACCAACCGCACGTCACCGAGTGGGCGGTCCGGCTGAGGGTCACCGAGGACGGCGACCTCACCCGCGCCCACGCCGCCCTGGACACCGGGGCCGGCACGGTCGAGTCCGACGCCGAGGCGCGCCGCAGCCCGCTCGACCCCGCCGACCCCGCGATCGGCGACGAGCTCGCCGCCGGACGCGCCCTGATGGACCTCGGCCACCAGCTGCTGCGCGCCGGATCCGTCGCCGCCGAGGCCGCCGACACGGCCCGCCGCCGCGACACAGGGTGACCGTGTACGTCCCATCCGCCCGCGGCAAGGACTGCCCGCGGGCGGACAAGTAGTGTGCGAAACAACTGAATCGTGACCTGCCACCCCGGCGGGGTCGGAACCCCCCGGACCGCGATAGCGTCACTGCCGGTGACCGCGCGCCCGTGCGGACCACGCGACGCCGCCCAGGGTGGACAGACAGGTGAACCAGGACATGCCCCCGACCCAGCCGACACCCCAGGACGCCCGCTGGGAGCTGCCCGACTACGCCCACGAGCGGGAGCTCGGCGCAGGCGCCTCCGGCCGCGTCGTCCTCGCCCGCCACCTGGCGACCGGCACCCCCGTCGCCATCAAGTACCTCACCGCCGCCGGCTCCGAGCACGCCGCCTTCCGCACCGAGGCCCAGCTCCTCGCCACCCTCGACTCGCCGCACGTCACACGGCTCTACGAGTACGTCGAGGGCCCGCACGGCGCCGCCATCGTGATGGAACTCGTCGACGGCATCTCGCTGCGCGACCTGCTCAACGCCGAGGGCGCCACCGGCCCGGAGGCCGCCCTCACCGTCCTCAAGGGCTCCCTGCTCGGCCTCGCCGCCGCGCACAGCGCCGGCGTCGTCCACCGCGACTACAAGCCCGGCAACGTCCTGGTCACCGTCGACGGCGAATCCAAGCTCGTCGACTTCGGCATCGCCGTCCGCAGCGGCGAGAAGGACACCGTCGTCGCCGGCACCCCCGCCTACATGGCCCCCGAGCAGTGGGCCGGACAGCCCGCCTCGCCCGCCACCGACGTGTACGCCGCCACCGCCACCTTCTTCGAATGCCTCACCGGCGCCAAGCCGTACGCCGGCACCACCGTGCTCGAACTCGCCGTCCAGCACACCGAGGCGGAGATCCCCGACACCGAGGCGCCCGAAGCCCTCCGGCCCCTCATCCGGGCCGGCCTCGCCAAGGCCGCCGAGCAGCGCCCCGAGGGCGCCGAGGCGCTCGTCGCCCAGCTGGAGGCCGTCGCCGGCGCCGCGTACGGCGAGGACTGGGAGGAGCGCGGACGCCGCAAGCTCGCCGCGCTCGTCGCCGTCCTGCCCCTGCTGCTGCCCGGCGCGGGCGGCGAACCCGCCGCCGGCGGCACCTCCTTCGCCACCACCGTCCTTCCCCCCGGCGCCCAGCCGGGCCCCGGCGGCGGCACCGGCCTCCCGCGGGTCGGCCGCCGCGTCCCCCTGATCGGCGCGGGCGTCGCCCTCGTCCTGATCGCCGGCGGCATCGCTGGCGTCGCCGTCGCCGGCAGCCACGCCTCCGACAGCACCACCAAGGTCGCCGCCCCCGAACTCACCACCACCTTCGGCGCCCCCCTCCCGACGGACTCCCCGACCGCGACCGACTCCGCCGCCCCTTCCCCCTCGGCGTCGGCGTCCCCGTCCGACTCGGCCTCCGCCTCGCCGTCCGCCTCCGCGTCGACGAGCCCGACCAGCCTGCCGTCCGCCTCCCCGAAGGCCCCGCCCACCACCAGCGCCCCCACCACGACCCCGCCCGCCCCGCCGACCACGACCCCGCCCACCACCACGGCGCCGCCGCCCACGCCGGCCGTGACCAGCATCGCGATCAGCACCACCTGCAAGGGGTACACGCTGGTCGCGACGGTCACCGGTAGCATCACCCCGGCCGGGAGCGTTCCCGCCAACATCACCTTCTACGTCCCGCTGGGCGCGGGCCAGAAGGTCCTCCACGTCACGCCCGTGACCCTCACCGCGATCCGCGGCGGCCGGTTCACGGCGACTGCCGAATGGTCGTTCTCCGACTACGTCGGCTACACCTGGGGCGCCAGTGTCGCCGCAGCGACGAAGGGGCAGAACGCCTCCACCACCAACAGCTGCACAGTCATCCGCTGAGAGGGACGGACCCACTGATGAGCACCACCCCGACCGGGCCCGAGGGCACGACGCCGCCCGGACTGACGCTCGGTCCGGTCCGCAAGCCGGAAGCCGAACCGGCCGTCCCGCCGCAGCTCACTGCCGCCGAAGCCGCCGACCAGACCGTCCGTCTCGGCGGCAAGCCGGTGCCGGAGGCGGACCACACCGTTCAGCTGGGTGGCAAGCCCGCTGACGTCGAGTCGACCGTCCGCCTGGGCGGGACCGACCCTGAGTCCACCGTCCGTTTGGGCGGCAAGCCCGTTGACGTCGAGTCGACCGTCCGCCTGAGCGGGGCCGACCCGGAGGCGACCGTCAAGCTCGGCGGTTCCGACCCCGAGGCGACCGTCAAGCTCGGTGACCCGGCGGCGACCGTGAAGCTGCCGCCGGCCGTTCCGGTGGACGGCGATGCCACGGTGAAGCTGCCGCCCGCCGGGTCCGTGGACGCCTCGGAGGCGGGGACGGTCCGGCTCGACCCGGGTGCGGTGGCCGCGGGTGTGGCCGCCGTGGCCGGTTTCGAGAGCGCCACCCACCTCGACCCCGAGGTGTGGACCACCCCCGTTGCGGAGCCGACGCCGACGCCGACCCCAGCGCCGGCCGCCGCCGAGGAGGAGTTGCACCGCTTCGGCCCCGGCGTCCCGCCGCTCGCCGCGGCGGCGTGGCACGGCACGGACACCCCCACCGAGCCGGTGGAGCCGAAGCGGCGCCGCGGCCGGTGGCTGATCCTGCCGCTGGTGCTGCTGCTGGGTGTGCTGGGCTGGCTGGGCTGGGACCGCTACGGCAAGCCGGTCACGGTGTCCGCGGTCGAGGTCCGCACGGACGATGCCGGGCCGGCGTGCGACGGGACCGCGGTGATCACCGGAACGGTGGAGACCGACGGTGGCCAGGGCGTGGTGGAGTACCGCTGGGTGCGCAGCGACGGCACGGACTCGGGGACGCTGCGCCAGCAGGTGTCGGCCGGTCGGCACCGTACGGACGTGGTGCTCCGCTGGACCTTCCAGGGCAAGGGCGAGATGCAGGCGACCGCCACCCTGGAGGTGCTGTCGCCGTCGAGCCGTTCGGCTGCCACCACCTTCACGTACACCTGCCGCTGACCGAACCGGTGCCCCGTCGCGAGGAAGCTCCTCGCGGCGGGGCACCGGCATGTCGTCAGGCCGTGTGGTCGGGGCTGGTGTCGCGGCGCGGCCCGGGCAGGTCGGTAGCGGGCAGGTCGGTGGTGCCGGGCTCGGCGGTGGGCGGGGTGGGCTGGGCGGGCGGCCCGTCGGCCGTGGTCGTGGCCTCGGCCGCCTGGGCGTCCGCGGGTCGGGCCGGGGCGGGCAGGTCGGTGGTGCGGGACGGGGTGCCGGGCAGGTCGCGGATGTCGGCCTGCTGGCCGAAGTAGGTGATGCCGGGGCGGCCGCGCCAGGCGGGGTCGGCGCAGACGAGTCCTTCGGGGTAGGCGGGGTAGCCGTAGGACTCGACGTAGTCGGAGCGGCGCCGGTAGGTGCGGCGGTAGACGCCGTCGCCCTGCGGGGAGCCGTCGGCGTTGGTGTTGCCGGCGACGACGGTGATGGTGGTGGCGGTGTAGGCGGTGACCACGCCGGTGTGTTCGCCGCCGGGGCCCCAGGGGTTGCCGTCGGCGCCGAAGAAGACCTGGGCGCCGACGGCGGGGTAGACGGAGAGCCGGCCGTGCCGGCGGAACCAGTCGCGGCCGACGGCGCAGGACGCGGTGTCGGGGAAGTACGCGGCGTTGCCGCTCTCCCGGGCGACGGCGCTGACGAAGTCGGCGCACCAGCTCTCGGCGGGCCGCCCGACTTCGGCGGAGAAGCGGTTGGCGTTGCCGGCTCCCTCGCGGTAGCCGATCCAGTGTTCTGCCCGGTTGATCATCGCTCGCGCGCTCACCATGTCCTCCGAGTGTTCCGAGGGGACTCCGCCGTGTGGCGGTTTCCCTGCGAACGAACGACACCGACTTGGAGTAACGGCTCAGCGGGTGCGGAAGGCGGTGACGCCGTCCGCGGTGCCGACCAGCACCTGGTCGCCGACCAGGACGGGCGAGGCGAAGTTGGGCACTTTCGCGCCGACGTCCACCGTGTGCAGGACCTGCCCGCTCGCCGGGTCGACGGTGTCGAGCGTCGCGGCCCGCCAGTCGAGGACCCACACCGCGCCGCCGCCGACCACGGGCGATCCGCCGCGGCCGAGCGGCAGCCGCCAGTCGACGTGCAGGCTCGCGTCGGCGCCGACGGTGAGCCGGACCAGGCCGTTCTCGCAGGGCAGGTAGACGGTCGAGCCGTCGACCGCGGCGCCGCCGAACGCGGGGCAGATGTCGGCCCGGGCCTTCTCGCCGCCGATCCCGCCGAGGTTCGCGGCGTCGAGCAGGTACGCCGTGCCGCGCTTGCCGACGGCGAGCACGTACGGGCCGACGCGGACCGGGGCGAGCGAGCCGAGGTCGAGGTCGGCGGCGTTGTCCTCGGCCCAGGTGGCGGGTGCGAAGAAGTCGGCGCGGGTCAGCTCGGGGGTGAGCGAGAGCACCGAGTCGGAGCCGTCGTAGCCGCCGCCGGTGGACTCGCCGTTGCCGACGGAGACCAGCAGCCGCCCGCCGTCGACGACGGGTCCGCCGGTCGCCCAGATGCCGCCCTCGCGGCCGGTGGGCACGGTGTACGCGCGGATCTCCCCGGCGCCCGTCGCGGGCACCGACAGCACCGTGCCGCGGTAGTCCCCGCAGTCGCCGTACAGGCCGCCGTACGCGATCACCACCCTGCCCTCCCAGAGGGCGAGCGCGGCGCGCTGCTGGTGGGCGAGCCGGTCGCCGACCGGCGGTTCGGCGTCGCGGCGGACCACCACCTCGCCGGTGGCGGCGTCCAGGCCGGTGAGCTGATGCCGGCCGCCGGCGAGTTCGGCGAGGACGAAGAGCAGGCCGGTCGCCGGGTCGTACACCGGGGTGGAGGTGATGCCGAGCGGGTCGATGTTGCCGCAGGGCAGCTCGGACTCCCGGGCGGGGGCGCCGAGGTTCCGGCTCCACAGGACCGTGCCGCCGGACGGGTCGAGCGCGTACACGGTGTTGTTCTCGGTGGCGGCGAGCACCCGGCCGCCGACCAGCAGCGGCTGGCCGTAGACGGCGCCGTCCAGGCGGGCGGCCCAGGTGCGGACGGGCGCGCCGGCGGCCGGCAGGTCGGGCACGGTGCCGGTGCGCAGCGCGTCCCGGTGGTACTGCGTCCAGTCGCCCGGCGCGGCGGGCGTCGGGCCGCGCGGCCCGGCGGTGAGCTCCGACGGGCCGGGCGAGGTGCCCGTCCCGCCGTTCGACGTCCCGGGCGGGCCGCCGGAGCCGGAGGCGCAGCCGCCGAGCAGCAGTGCGAGCGCGCAGACGCCCGCCGACAGCGGCTCAGCCCAGCGGCGCCGTGGCACCGCCACCGGCCTTCATGCCCTCCACCATCCGCTGGTGGACCTCCCGCGCCGTGTGCTCGTCGGTGGCGGGCACCGGACTGCCCTCCACCGTGAACCAGTCCAGTGCCCCGCTGTACTGGACGGTCAGTCGCGCCTCGCCCTCGATCCAGGTGGTGTGCAGCGTCAGATCGCCGGTGATCACACCGATCTCCACGGTCTTCACCCCGCCGGTCCCGGCATGGATGCCCTGCGTCGTCCACGTCGCCCAAGTGTTCACCAGCACCGCTCCCATCGTGCCGTTCGGCGTCGTCGGTCACCGACCCCACAGGTACCCAGCCTCGCCGCAGCGGCTCCCGCTGTCACCCGGACGGCTGAAAAGCGCCCCCCGGGCGGGTGCCGACGGGCGGGTCTAGCATCGTCGTATGGGAGAGCGAGAGTTCGCGCTCACCGCTCCGCAGCTCGTACTCGAGACCGACGGCGACTCACAGGTGATGAGCCCGAGTCGCAGCTACGCCGTCGGGCGGGATCCGGCGAGTGACATCGTGTTCACCGACCCACGGGTCTCCTGGCACCACGCCGTCCTGCACGTCGGGGACGGTCACTGGGTGCTGGACGACGACGGCTCCACCAACGGGACGTTCTGCGAGGGGCACCGGGTCGCGCACCTGGACGTGGGGCCCGGCACCGTCCTGTGGTTCGGCAGCCCGGCCGACGGACCGTGCTGCCGGCTGGCCGCGCTGCCCGAGCCCACGGCGCTGTCCGCCCCCCGGCAGCCGTCCGCGCTGACCGCCATCACCGGCTCGTTCCGGCCACCGACCACGGTGCGGCCGCTGCCCGCCAAGGTGGTGCGGATCGGCCGTGCGCCGGACAACGACCTGGTGGTGGGCGACCTGTCGGTCTCCCGGCACCACGCCGAGCTTCGCGCGCGGGCCGACGGGCGGTACGAGATCGCCGACCTGGAGTCGCACAACGGCACCTTCGTCAACGGACAGCCGGTACTCCAGGCCCTGGTCGGGCCCGGCGACCTGGTGGGCATCGGACACTCGGTGTTCGCCCTGGTCGGCGACCAACTGCAGGAGTTCGTCGACACCGGCGACATCGACCTCGACGTGGAGGGCCTGGTCGTCCAGGTGGCGGGCGGGAAGACGCTGCTCGACCAGGTGACCTTCCCGGTCGGCCAGAAGTCCCTGCTGGCGGTCGCCGGACCGAGCGGCGCCGGCAAGTCCACCCTGCTGAACGCGCTGACCGGCCTGCGCCCCGCCGACCACGGCACCGTCCGCTACGACGGCCGCGACCTCTACCGCGACTACGCGGAGCTGCGCAGCCGGATCGGCCTGGTGCCGCAGGACGACATCCTGCACACCCAGCTGCCGGTGCGCCGCGCCCTCGCCTACGCCGCCGAACTGCGCTTCCCCGGCGACACCGCGCCCGCCGAGCGGGCCGCCCGGGTGGAGGAGGTGATCGACGAACTCGGCCTCACCCAGCGCGCCGACCAGGTGATCTCCAGCCTCTCCGGCGGCCAGCGCAAGCGCGTCAGCGTCGCCCTGGAGCTGCTCACCAAGCCCTCGCTGCTCTTCCTCGACGAGCCGACCAGCGGTCTCGACCCGGGCATGGACCGCTCGGTGATGCAGATGCTGCGCAACCTCGCCGACGACGGACGCACCGTCATCGTGGTCACCCACAGCGTGCTCAGCCTGGACCTCTGCGACCGGCTGCTGCTGCTCGCCCCCGGCGGCAAGATCGCCTGGTACGGGCCGCCCGGCGAGACCCTGGAGCACTTCGGCTACCGGCACTGGCCGGAGGCGTTCGAGGCGTTCGAGAACGAGCGCGACCGCGACTGGTCCGGCCAGTTCCGTTCCTCCCCGCCCTACCGCCGCTACATCGCGGGCGTCACCGAACGCCCCGCCGCGATCCCGGTGCCCGAACCCGACCCGCAGGCCGCCGTGCCCGCCCCGGCCAAGCCCAAGCCGCGCCGCTGGCGCAAGCAGGTCGGCACGCTCTGCCGGCGGTACGCCAGCGCGCTCTCCGCCGACCGGACCTTCCTCGCCGTGATGATCGCCCTGCCGTTCGTCATGGGCGCCATGGCGCACGCGCTGGCCGGCTCCAAACTGGACGAGTCCACCGCGCTCAACGCGCTGCTGATCCTGTGCGTCGGCGGCGTGCTCACCGGCGCCGCCAACGCGGTCCGCGAGCTGGTCAAGGAACGCACCATCTACCAGCGCGAGAGAGCCGTCGGCCTGTCCAGATCGGCGTACCTCTGCTCGAAGATCATCGTGCTGGGCACGGTCACCGTGGTGCAGTCCGTGGTGCTCACCATGGTCGCCCTCGCCGGCGTGAAGTTCCCACCCGGCACCAGCGGCAACTTCATGCCGCCGCTGCTGGAGATCACCCTCGCCGTGGCGCTGCTGTCGGTCACCGCGATGATGCTCGGCCTGGTCATCTCCGCGCTGGTCAAGAAGGAAGAGGTGACCATGCCGCTGCTGGTCCTGGTCGCCATCGTCCAGGTGGTGTTCTGCGGCGCGCTGCTGGAGCTCAACGGCGTGCCCGGCCTCAACCAGCTGTCCTGGCTGATCCCCTCCCGCTGGGCACTGGGCGCCATGGCCTCCACCATCGACCTGCCCAGCGTCGTCCCCGGCACCCTCACCGACGACCCGCTGTTCCGGCACACCAGTGGCGTCTGGCTGCTCGACATGGGCATGCTGCTGGCCCTGGCCGTGGTGTACGGCCTGGTCGTCGCCCGGCTGCTGCGCCGGCACGAGCCCGCCGTGATGCGGAAGCAGTAGGGAGTGGCGGATGACCGCACCCTTCGAGTTCCGGCCCACCCACGTCGCCCCCGGCGACGGCCTGCAGACCTGGACCGGCCCCGACCCGTCCCGCCCCTCGGTGCGGCTCGACCCGCTGCTGCCCCTGCAACTCCTGTCCACCAGCGGCAACTGGGCCCGGATCCTGTGCTCCAACGGCTGGTCCGCCTGGGTCGACGGCCGGCTCCTGGTCGCCCTCCCGCAGCACCCGCCCGGCACCGGCGAAGCGCTCGGCACCGGCGAGGACCCCCGGCCGCTGCTCGCCGCCCTGGAACGCTCCCTCGCCTCCTACCGCCGGCTGCTCGACGACTGGGCGGCCGGCCGGATCGACCTGGAGACCTTCCGCGACGGCACCCGCAACCTGCGGCTGGGCGCCGTCCTGGACGGCGCCTCCGCCTGGCTCCTCGACCTCGACCAGGGCCGCTGGTACTACTGCGACGGCACCCGGCTGCAGACCTACGCCACCGTCGACAAGGACGGCGCGGCATGACCACCGCAGCCCGCACCGACCTCACCGGCCACCAGCTGGCGGGCTACCGGCTGGAGAAGCTGATCGGCCGCGGCGGCATGGCCGTCGTCTACCGCGCCGAGGACCTGCGGCTCGGCCGGATCGTCGCCGTCAAACTGCTCGCCCCCGAACTGGCCCGCAACGACGTCTTCCGCAAGCGCTTCGCCCGCGAGTCCCGGATCGCCGCCGCCATCGACCACCCCAACATCGTCCCCGTGTACGAGGCCGGCGAGGCCGAGGGCGTGCTCTACATCGCCATGCGGTACGTCCGCGGCCGCGACCTGCGCGCCCTGCTCGACCGGGAGGGCCCGCTGTCGGTGCGGCAGACCGTGCGGATCGCCATGCAGGTGGCCAGCGCCCTGGACGCCGCGCACGCCCGCGAACTGGTCCACCGCGACGTCAAACCCGGCAACATCCTGATCGCCGAGGGCACCGACAGCGACCACCCCGAGCACGCCTACCTCACCGACTTCGGCCTGACCAAGAAGTCGCTCTCGCTGACCGGCCTGACCAGCGTCGGCCAGTTCGTCGGCACCCTGGACTACGTCGCCCCCGAGCAGATCTCCGGCAAACCGGTCGACGGGCGGTGCGACGTCTACAGCCTCGGCTGCGTGGTCTTCGAGATGATGGCCGGCGGGCCGCCCTACCAGCGCGACGACGACCTGGCCCTGCTCTGGGCCCACCTCAACGACCCGCCGCCCCGGCTCGTCGAACGCCGCCCCGACCTGCCGGAGGCCGTCGACACGGCCCTCGCCAAGGCACTCGCCAAGGCGCCCGACGACCGCTACGGCAGCTGCCTGGAGTTCATCGGCGCGCTGCGCCTCGGCGAGGCCTCCGCCCCGTCGCCCGCCGCCGCGACCGCCGCACCCGAGCCCACCGCCGTGGTCCGCGAGGTCCCGGAGCCCGAAGGGCCACCGCCCCCGCCGCCCTGGGCCTGGCCGGTCTTCGGCGTGACGGGCTGAGCGCCCCGTCAGAGGACCTCGGTCTGCTCCGGGGTGACGCAGTAGGAGTAATCGCCGACCTGCACGGTGTAGCCCTTGGGGGGCTCCAGGGAGGCCGTCCACCAGAGGCCGGTGACCTCCCCGACCGCCTCGGTCGGCCCACCCGCCGCGTCCGGCTCCAGGCGGACGCGGACCCGGGTGCCGTCCGGCAGGTCGCTGCGGTAGCGGGGCGGCATGCCGGGCCGCAGCCCGCCCCGGGAGACCAGGAACTCCGGCCGCAGCCCCCAGGGACTGCCGTCCTCGGTCTCCACCGAGTAGCGCGGGCCGACGGTGCCGTCGTGCTCGTCCCGGTCGACGACGCACCCGACGACCACGCCGCGGGTGCCCACGATGTCCGGCCCGAGCCAACCGAGCCGCGGATCCGGCGGGTCCGGCGTGGTCAGTTCCACCAGCTCGCCGTAGGCCAGCGCGGCCTGCTCGGGCCAGGGCGTCTCGTCCACCGGCCACCGGTGCTCGGCCATCGTGACCGCCTTCCGTTCATGATCTCGACGGCCCACCCTAACCAACGGCGGGACGGTCGACCGATCGGATGACATTCGGGCCGGACACCGTCAGCTTGCCGTCGGGCAGCCGGAATCCGCAGGTGAGGGTCCCTACGATGCCGCCGAGAGCGCCCGGTGCGCAGCGTGCGACGGGCCCCGATCCGAGAACGGCGGAACGCATGAGACCGACGAACCGCGGCCGGCTGCGCGCCTGGGCCGCTGTCGCAGCCGCACTCCTCACGGTGACCGGTGCCGCCTCCGGCGCCCCGGCGTCGGCGCACGAGGAGGACGACCTCGGCCCCGCCATCGAGGCGATCATGCACAAGCCCGGCTACGAACACGCGCAGTGGGGCGTCCTGGAGATCGACACCACGACCGGCGAGGTGATCCACTCCCGCTACGCGAACCAGTTCTTCGTCCCCGGCTCGACCACCAAGCTGGTCACCATCTCCTCCGCCTGGCACACCCTCGGCCCCGACCACCGCTTCACCACCCCGGTCTTCGCCACCGGCACCCGCAGCGGCTCGACGCTCGACGGGAACCTCGCGATGGTCGCCCAGGGCGACCTGACCATGGGCGGCCGCACCAAGCCCGACGGCTCGGTCGACTACACGGACATCGACCACACCGAGGCCAGCCTGCCCGGTGCCTCCCTCACCCCCGAGAACCCGCTCGCCGGCCTGGACCAGATCGCCCGGCAGGTGCGCGACGCCGGGCTCACCCGGGTCGAGGGGGACGTGATCGTCGACCCCCGGCTGTTCACCCCGCCGGCGCTGGACCCGCAGCCCGTCCCGATGATCGTCAACGACAACCTGATCGACCTGCTCTCCACCCCCACCACGCCCGGGCAGCCCGCCCAGCTGCTGTGGCGCCCCCAGGTCGCGCCCTACCAGGTCACCTCCACCGTGCAGACGGTCGCCCCCGGTGGGCCGACCGACATCCAGGTCGCCACGTCCCCCGACGGCACCCAGATCAGCCTGACCGGCACCATCGCCGCCGACGCCCAGCCGCTGCTGAAGGTCTCCGCGATCCAGGACCCCAACGCCTTCGCCCGTACCGCGCTGATCGAGGCCCTCGGCCGGGCCGGCGTCACGGTCGCGGCCGCCCCGACCGGCCCCAACCCGGAGGGCGCCCTGCCCGCCTCGTACGACGGCGACCCGCGGGTGGCCGCGTACGTCTCCCCGCCGTACAGCCAGTACGCCAAGCTGATCCTCAAGGTCAGCCACAACCTCGGCGCCAACCTGGCGCTGTGCAACATGGCCGTGCTGCACGGCAGCAAGGACTGCTTCGACGCCTTCCCGATCGAGCACGAATTCCTCGCCGACGTCGCCCACGTCGACCCGACCCAGTTCACCGTCGCCGACGGACGCGGCGGGGTGGCCTCCGACCGGGCCACCCCGATCGGTCTCACCCAGATCCTCGGCTACTGGCTGGGCACCCCCGACGCGGACGCCTTCCGGCTCTCCCTGCCGATCCTCGGCGTCGACGGCAGCAACGGGATCTCCTGCACCACCGACTGCCCGGCCAAGGGCAAGGTCTTCGCCAAACCCGGCACGATCCTCGGCCTCGACCGGCTGAACCAGCGGATCCAGGTCGGCGCCCAGGAGGAGGCCGGTTACCTGCAGACCGACGACGGCTGCCTGCACCTGTTCTACATCGGCGTCAACGGCGCAACCAGCGCCGACCTGCAGAGCTTCATCGGCATCTTCGACGACGTCAACCAGATCTCCGCCCTGCTGCAGGAACAGGCCTCGCAGCGCGAGCGGACGAGGGGAGCACGGGCAGGGAAGTGACAGTCGGCCCCGCGCCGTCGCGCGCGGGGCCGCTCAGTCGGTGGTGGGCGGGCGGCGGAAGCGGTTGGCGAGGGCGCCGCCCGCGAAGCCGGCGGCCGCCCCCCACGCGGCGGCCAGCGGGACCGTCCGCCACAGGTCCGGCGTCAGATCCGCCGCGCCGTCGCTGCCCACCAGGCCGAGCAGTGACAGCCCGTACACCGCCGAGATCCGGGTCGCGACGCTGATCAGGAGCAGCGCCAGCGCCATGGCGACCGCCAGGTGGACCGCATGCCGCCAGGCCGGCAGCCGGACCGGCGTACGCCACGCCACCGCCGCACCCGCCAGCAGCACCAGCACACCCGCCAGCGGAAGCAGCAGCCACGCCCGGGCGTCCTGGGCCGCGAGCGTCGACAGATCGAGCGTCACGTTCTCGCGGGAACGCAGCACACCCGACAGGGCCTCCGGGAACGGCAACCCCAGACTGCCCGGCAGATGCCCGTGCCACGACCCGCCCAGGCCCACCCCCAGCGCCAGCCACGCCACGTTCGGCAGGCCCAGCAGGACCACCGCCAAGGTCTCCCGCGGCTGACTGCCGACCACCAGCGCCACCACGCCGGCCACCAGACCCAGCACCACGTACACCAGCGCCAGCGTCAGCACCGCGTGCGCCGCCGGACGGACCCCCACGTGGAACCGCACCAGGCGCGCCGGGAGCGGCGCCCGCCGGGAGACCGCCAGGGCGATCAGCAGCACCACCGCCAGCCACAGCAGACCCCAGCCGATCGCCGGACCGGGATCGACCTTGAACCCGACCACCGGCTCGGCGTCGAACGCACCGCCGATCTCGTCCAGCAGCGGGTCACCCGTCGACACCGTGAACGTGTGACCGGCGGCGAGCGACAGCAGCAGGACGGCGACCGTCCAGACCACGGCGGTCTGCGCGGCGCGTAAGCCCAGCTCACGGGCGGTGACCACGGCATGCGAGCGCAGCGGCCGCAGGAACAGCGCACCCGCCACCAGCGCGCCCGTCAGACCGACCGAGAGCGGCAGCGCGGTCACCCCGCCCTGCGCCGACGCGACGAACGCCGCGCCGCCGTCCAACCGCAACGGCGCACCCATCGCCATCAGCACGGTCGCGCACACCACCGCACCGAATCCGCCGCCCGGCAGATCCGCGGCATGGGCCAGCCAGAGGCCGACCGACGCGACAAGCAGCATCGCGGCGAACGCGGCGACGGTCACCAGCAGCGCGGACAACCAGCCGCGCAGCGCGACCGGGGAGCTCTCGGGCACCCTTCCAGCTTCCACCGGACGATCGACGTCGGCGAGTTGCAGGGCGTCGGCGAGTTGCAGGGGCGGCCGGATCGGCGCAGACAATTGAGACGGGACCGCACCCGCGGGCCCGCGGGGGAGTCCCCGATCGGGAGGAAGTCCGGTGAGTTCCCAGCCGCCGACCGACCAGACACCCGAACCGCCCGAACAGCCGGACGGCGACCCGACCCGGCGCGCGGCCACGCCGCGACCCGAGCACGACGCCACCCGCGTCGTCGCGAGCGGACAGCCGACCGAGGTCGCCGACGTGCCACCCGACGAGGACGGCGAGACCGGCACCACCGAGGTGGTCGGCCGACCTGCGGACGCGGTGGGCGACGACGCCGACGAGCCCGACGAGCGGGACGAACGCGACGAGGGCGACGAGGGCACGGCCGTGACACCGGTGGTGGCGGCAGCGGAGGCGCGACCGCCGGAGCGCGAGGCCACGCAGGTGGCGGACAGCGAGCCGCCGGACGTACCGGGGCCAGGGTCGAGGACCGGGACGACCGAGGTGGTGGGGACGCCACCGGTAGCCGAGCCGACCGCGGTGGCGGACGTGCCGGGCGGTGGGCCCGCGGCCGGGCACGGGGAGACACAGGTGGCCGGCGGTGAGCCGACGGAGTTTGCGGCCGAGCCGCCGTCGGAGCCGGGGGCCGGTGGGCCGGTGGTCGGGCACGAGCCGACGGAGCTGGCTGCTTCGCCGTCGGGTGGGCCGGGCGAGGAGACGGAGTTTGCGGCCGAGCCGCCG